>NZ_JBSIBZ010000001.1:0-478311 GCF_058245575.1 Streptomyces sp. UF-297
GTTCCCCGCACCCCAAAGGGGCGCGGGGAACCGCGCGACCAGCCACGACGCGCCCGCGGGCGGAACACCGACCGCTCAGCACCACCCGCTGCACGCATTGGCGAACCGCTTGAACGCGGCCTTGGTGCCGTCCCCGGCGATGCCGTCGATCGCGCCGGTGTAGCCCCAGCTGTCCTTCAGCAGGCGCTGCAACGCCTTGATCGTGCCGCTTCCGACGATGCCGTCGATGGCGCCGGTGTAGCCCCAGTGCGCCTTGAGGTCGCGCTGGAACGCCTTCCAGCTGTTGGTGCCCAACTGCCCGTCGAGCGCGCCGGTGTAGCCCCAGTTCGCCTTCAGCCAGCACTGGACGTATCTGGCCTGCGTCGCGTTCAGGCCGAGGTTGACCACCGCGAGCGGGGCGGCGGTGCGGGAGCTCACCGCCGGGCTCGACATCGCGGTAGCCGCGAAGCTCGCAGTCGTCAGGCCCCCGGCGGCGATCCCGGCAGCGGCAGTGACACTGACGAGTGCCCTCACCACAACGCGCGGTCGCATGCGATTCCCCCTCCGAGTCGTAGGGCGGCACCCGACGCGGCTGACGCACGCGTCACCGGTTTCCTCCAGGCGCCCTGTGGTGTCACAGCGCGCAGCGGCGACCGTGGCCGTGGTGAGCCCCCCCGACCCCCGTCCGCATCAGCGCGGCATGCGCAGAAGCTACCTCTACGACGGCACCGAGCCCCCGGTGCGAACTGGCCAACAAAGCCTGCCTGTTGGGCGGCCCATCACGAGCCGTCCCGCCCGCCCCACCCATCCCTCAGCTGTGCCACGACCTCCACAGTGCCGCGTAGGCGCCCTGGGCCGCGACCAGTTCGTCGTGGCTGCCCAGTTCGGTGATGCGGCCCTGTTCGCAGACCGCGATCACATCGGCGTCGTGGGCGGTGTGGAGGCGGTGGGCGATGGCGACGACCGTACGGCCGTCCAGGACGCGGCCCAGGGAGCGTTCCAGGTGGCGGGCCGCACGGGGGTCCAGCAGCGAGGTGGCCTCGTCCAGCACGAGGGTGTGCGGGTCGGCCAGGACCAGGCGGGCCAGCGCGATCTGCTGGGCCTGCGCCGGGGTGAGGGTGTGGCCGCCGGAGCCGACCTCGGTGTCCAGCCCGTCGTCCAGGGCGCGCGCCCAGTCCTCGGCGTCGACCGCGCCCAGTGCCGCCCACAGCTGGGCGTCTTGGGCGTCCGTACGGGCCAGCAGCAGGTTGTCGCGCAGCGAGCCGACGAAGACATGGTGCTCCTGGTTGACCAGGGCGACGTGCTCGCGGACGCGCTCGGCGGGCATCTGGGACAGCCGCGCGCCGCCGAGGGTGACCGCGCCGGTGCGCGGGGCGTAGACCCCGGCGAGCAGCCTGCCCAGCGTGGACTTGCCCGCGCCCGAGGGGCCCACCAGCGCCAGCCGGGTCCCGGGGCGCACTCGCAGCGAGACCTCGTGCAGGACGTCGACGCCGGCGCGGTAGCCGAAGCGGACCTCGTCGGCGTGCACGTCCCGGCCCTGGGGCCCCACCGTCTCGTCGGCGGCGTGCGGCTCGATCTCGCGCACGCCCACCAGGCGCGCGATGGAGACCTGGGCCACCTGCAGCTCGTCGTACCAGCGCAGGATCATGCCGATCGGCTCGGTCATCATCTGTGCCAGCAGCGCCCCGGTCGTCAGCTCGCCCGGCGTCATCCAGCCCCGCAGGACGAAGACGCCGCCGATGACCAGCACCGAGCCGAGCAGCAGGACATGGGTGATGTTGATGACGGGGAAGAGGACCGAGCGCAGGAAGAGGGTGTAGCGCTCCCATGAGCGTTGCGCACACCCTAACCCTGCCTCTGACGTGGGATAATGCCCCCATGAGCACAGAAACGGACTACGACCCGGCCGACTGGATCGACCTGTTCTGCCGGAAGTCGCAGGCGGTCAAGAGCAAGGCGAGCCGGGGGCGAAAGCAGGAGATCAGCATTGCGGCACAGGAGACGCTAGGCCGTCGTGTGGCGGCCCTTCTGGGCAAGCAGGTGCGGCACGTCTGGAAGGAGGTGGGCAGCGCGTCACGCTTCCGCCGGAAGGGCGCGCGCACGGACCAGGACCAAGCGCTTGCGGCCGTCGTCAAGGGCGAGGTCGGCGGGCTGTGGTGCTACCGGCTCGACCGCTGGGACCGCCGGGGCGCGGGCGCAATCCTGCACATCATCGAGCCCGAGGACGGCATCCCTCGCCGCATCCTGTTCGGGTGGAACGAGGAGACGGGACGGCCCGAACTCGACTCGTCCAACAAGCGCGACCGAGGCGAGCTGATCCGGTCGGCGGAGCGTGCGCGCGAGGAAACCGAGATCCTGTCGGAGCGCATCAAGAACACCAAGGACCATCAACGGGCGAATGGCGAATGGGTCAACGCGCGTGCGCCGTACGGGCTTGAGGTGGTGCTTGTCGAGACCCTGGACGAAGAAGGGGACCTGTACGACGAGCGCAAGTTGCGAGTCTCTGACGAGCTGTCAGGGGACCCCCAGGGGCGTACCAAGGCGGAGATCGCGCGCTTGTGGCACACGCTGCCGGTGACCGAGGGGCTTTCGCTGCGGGCCATTGCGCAGCGCTTGAGTGACGAGGGCGTACCGAGCCCTACGGGGGCCGATGGCTGGGCGTTCGCTACCGGCCGCGACATCATCCACAACCCGGCGTACGCGGGGTGGCAGACGACCGGCCGTCAGGAGGACCAGAACCAGCGACGGCGAGTGTTCCGCGACGAGAACGGCGACAAGGTGTCGGTCATGGTCGGCGAGGCCCTGGTGACCGACGAGGAGCAGCTAGCGGCCAAGGAGGCCGTCCGGGGCGAGGAGGGCATTGGGAAGCCCGCAGACGGGTCGGAACACAGCATCAAGGCCAAGCACTTGCTCACGGATGCCTCGTACTGCGAGGGGTGCGAAGGGTCGATGCCGTGGGCCGGTACGGGGTATGGCTGTTGGAAGACCAAGAGCGGGCAGCGGTCGGCGTGCGAAAAGCCCGCGTTCCTGGCGCGTAAGTCCGCCGAGGAGTACGTGGGGATGCAGTGGCAGAACCGCTTGGTTCACGCCGAGGCTGACGACCCGATCATGATCGAGGTGGCGAAGCGCTACAGGGCCGCTAGGAGCCCCGAAACCAGCGAGGATGAGGCGGAGGCCCTAGAAGCGCTGGCACGCGCTGAGATGGCCCTCAAGCGCGTGTGGGCGGACCGTAAGGCAAACAGGTACGACGGCCCGTCGGAAGAGTTCTTCAAGCCGGACCTTGACGAGGCCACGGAGCGCGTGAACGCAATCAAGACCGAGCTTGAGCGAATCCGGGGCGGATCGAACGGCGTTGACGTGTCGTGGATCTTCGACGCGGACCTTGTGCGGCAGACGTGGGAGCGTGCCGACGAGGCGACACGGCGCACGCTGCTGCGGCTGGCCATTGACGAGATCTGGATCAGCAAGGCGGATTACACGGGCCAGCCGTTCGACGGCGAGAAGCGCGTAACGATCAACTGGCATGGTGAGCCGCCGAATCGACGGCGCGTCAAGACCCGTAAGACGCCCGGCGGGAAGGTCGTTCCGCTGGTCAAGGCCAAGAAGGGCAAGTGATGCGCGCCACAGGCTCAGGCTTACCCGCGCAGACAGCAAGGGCGGCCCCCTCACTCTCCGGAGTCGAGAGGGTCGCCTTTTTCGCGTTCCGTGACGAAGTGCAGACAGAAAACGTCTGTACGTACCTTCTTTCCTATGTGTGCATTAGAGAAGTAGGTACGGACAGACGTTTTCTGTCTGTTCGCTCCGGGGGAGGGTGCAAGCGTCCTCAACTGGCGTACCCCTGCCCCCACTTAATAGGGGTGAGGCGAGAGAGTCCCGCGCGCGTGCGCGAGGCTGGCGCTTGAGTGATGAGCGGCCCGCGTAGGCCACTCGCTCGCCTCCTGGCCCCCGTAGGGCAACGCTCCCGACTCTCTCCCGGTCGAGCACCTACGGGGGCCCTTTCGCTTCCTCGCCTGTCCCGTGATTCGCTCCGGGCCTCGCGAGGGTTCAACTCCCCCTTACGGATAGCCGGTCAGGCTGGACCGAGCCGCATTGTGGGGGCTGCCGTGGACGCGGGCAGGGTCGGTACCGGCCGCATACGCACTAGGCCGCGCAATGATCCCTCAAGCCAGGGTGAGCGCGGTTGTCTGCCTCGTTCGGCGGACGCTGGCCCCAAGGGAGGCGCTACCAACTTCGGTTGGGACACGCAGCCTGGCAAGGCCGGTGGTCACCGGACGGGGTGGCGCGATGGTCAGTAGCTCAGTTGGTAGAGCGTCGGGCGACAGTCCCGGAGGCCGCAGGTTCGATCCCTGCCCGACCAGCAAACGCACCGTTGGAATTCCAACGGTGAGCACTACCGAAAGGGCCCGCGTGTCGCTTCACGGCCGTATCAACATCCCTGCCGACTTCGCGATTGACGGCCTGCCGTCCGCTGAGGAGTTCAAGGCGATTACCGATCGGGTGGCCGCGCTGGAGAACACGCCAGTTGCAGAACTGGCAGTTCTGGCGCAGTGGCTGTTCCGGCCTGCCGAGCTGATGGACATTCAGCGGCTCGACCACGAGTCGATCCGGGTTACGAACCGGACCGCCTACAAGCTGGACATCAGGGTCACGATCAACCGCAGCACCGACAGTTACACGCTGGAGCCTGGCGAGGGTGTCAAGTGCTACACGCGGTCGGATGAGGTGGAGGTCGGCGTTAGCTTCGTGACCCCGTTCCTTCCGTCGCACCAGGTGCACATCAACCAGGCGGTCTAAGGGTTCCCACACGGGGGGCCTCACGTCGGGGCCCCTGTGACGGGGCCTCAACTGGGGTTCCCTGCATAGGGGCCCGCATTTGGGGGCCCTGGCAAGGGGGCCCTATGAGAGGGGGCCTATATGGCGTGGGCTACCAGTGACCGCCGGTCCCGGCTCCCCTCCGACTGGCCACTCATCCGTGAGCGTGTGCTGTCCGCTGCGGGCTATGCCTGCCAGTGGGTACGCCATGACACGGGGGCCCTGTGTGGGCGGTACGCCAACCAGTGCGATCACATCAACGCTGGTGACGACCACTCACCCAACAATCTCCAGGCCCTATGCGAGTGGCACCACACACGCAAGAGCGCGCGTGAAGGTGCGAGCGCGAGCAACGCTGTTCGCCCTACTCGTGAGCGTGCGCGTGAGCTGTCACCGTACGAGGCACGACAGTTGAGGCGTGCTTGATGCACGCGCGCAGCGCTGTGCGTGAGCGATTGAACGCGAGCGAATCAACGACTAGTTGAGTCGTCGTGACGTCGCTTGCGGTGCTGGCGCGCTGGCAACTTTGCGTGCGCGTCGCTCGCCGAATGCTCACTTACCGTGACGAGGGACGTGGGGGGTACCCCCCTCCGAAGAGCGATCCTCCCCGGTGCCAAATAGCGCGCCGCCCTGCGTACAGGTCTGGGGGTTTGCGCCCCGGCCACGTCGCCCCCGCCCCTCACGCTCTGTGAGCTGGGCTTTCCCCCGATTTCCCGCCCCGCTGGCGGACAGCCCTACGCACGCGCACACGCGCGCACGCGAGGGCATCCCCTTTTTTGCCCTCCGGTCACGAAAGGCCGGTTCCGTGACACCGCCGAGGAGGTGGCCCCATGGCTGGCATGGGCCCGCCTCCGAAGGAAGAGAAGCACGGGCGAACCCCGAACCTTGGCAGCGCTGTTGAGCCCGCCGACGTCGAGGGCGTCCCGGCTCCGGACCTGCCGACCCCCAAGAAGTGGCTTACGGCTACTCGCACTTGGTGGGAGGCGTGGACCAACTCGCCCCAGGCCGCTGTTTTCCAGGCGACTGACTGGCAACGGCTGGTCAGTCTCCTGCCGATGGTGGACGGTTACAACCGGCTGATGTCCAAGGCGGCCGACGACCCGCGCAAGCTCCGGGCCGGTAAGGACGTGCTGTCCGAGATCCGGCAGAACGAGAGCTTGCTTGGGGCGACGCACACAGACCGGCTGAGAGGCCGTCTGAGCGTCGGCCAGGCATCGCAAGGGCCCGCCGGAGGCGTGGCCGGTTCCGTGGACGCTGAGAACGTCGTGGCCCTCTTCGGGGGTGCCTGATGCACGTTGGGACGATCCCGGAGTACAAGCCGCGCGAGACGCACCCGCAGAACTGGCCCGCGCTAGACGAGTCGATCGGCTATGCCGCCGTCGCGTGGATGCGCGCCAACCTGGTGAACCCCGACGGGGACCGCGCGGGCGAGCCGTTCCACCCGACCCCCGAGCAAGAGCACTTCATCGCGTGGTTCTACGCGATCGACAAGCGGGGCCGGTTCCGGTTCCGCCGTGCCGCGCTCCGCCGGTCGAAGGGCTGGGGCAAGGGGCCGTTTGCTGGCGCTCTCTGCCTCTTTGAGCTTTGCGGGCCGTGCATACCCCACAAGGTCGTTGAAACGGCGTCAGGCGTCCGCGTAGCGGTCGGGAAGGTGCATCCCGCGCCCCTCGTCCAGCTCGCTGCGGTCAGCTACTCGCAGACGGAAAACACCTTCGCGAGCATCCGGGCCATGGTGGCGGGCGACCGCGCCGAGGTGCTGGGGCTCGACATCGGCCAGACCCGCATCCTGATGAAGATTCAGGATGGACGGCGCGTCCGCCGAGGGAAGTTGGAGCCGGTGACGACGGCGTCCGCCTCATTGGAGGGCAACCGGACATCGTTTTACGTCCTGGACGAGCCGCACCACCTTCGCGAGACCAACGGAGGCCACAAGCTGGCCAGGGTCTTGAAGCGCAACGCGGCCAAGGTCGAGGGCCGGGGCATCGAGACGACCAACGCACACGCGCCCGGTGAGGCGTCGGTGGCGGAGGACACCTACGAGGCTTACTTGAAGGTGGCCGATGTCCCGTTCGGTGCTGGCCTGTTGTACTCCGCGCTGGAGGCTCCGCCGGAAACGGATCTCGCCGACGAGGAGTCGGTGAGGGCGGCCCTCAAGGTCTGTTACGAGCACTGCCCGTGGATCTCGATTGACCGCCTGGTCGAGGAGATCTACGACCCCGGCACGACGCGGGAAGAGGCGTACCGCTTCTATTTCTCGCGCGTGGTCGCGGCGTCCGATTCGTGGCTCAAGCCGGAAGACGTGGACGCTGCCACCGTTGGAATTCCAACGCTGCCGGAAGACGGCGCAATCATCACGCTCGGGTTCGACGGTGCGCGCGGCTCCCACCACTACTCGGACGCAACCGCCCTTGTGGCGTGCGACGTTCGTACGGGTTACGTGTGGCCCCTGGGTATCTGGCAGCGGCCGGACGGCCCGGAGGGTGAGGGCTGGGAGGTCCCGCGCGACGAGGTTGACGGCATGGTCCGTACGGCCTTCGAGCGCTGGCGAGTTGCGGCGTTCTTTGCTGACCTCGCCTTCTATGAGTCCTACGTGGACAAGTGGGCCGAGGACTACCGCGACGACCTGTTCATCAAGGCCGGTCCCGGCCACTCCGTCGCGTTCGACATGCGGCGCAGGCAACGGGACTTCACGCAGGCCGCCGAGGGTGTCGCCGGAGCGTTCGAGGCTAAGGGCCTCACGATCGCGCCGGACACGCTGCTTGTCTCTCACCTCAAGAACGCGCGCCGGAAGGTGAACGCGTACGGGGTGACGCTCGGCAAGGAGTCCCGCGAGAGCCCCCGCAAGGTCGATGCGGCCGTCTGTCTCGTGCTCGCGCGCGAGGCCCGCCGCAAGGCGCTTGAGGCCGGGGTCCTGGAGAAGTGGACCACCGAGCCGGGGATTGTCTACGGCTTCTGATCAACCATCAATGGAGGTGCCCCGGTGGAAGGGGATATTCGTCATGCCCTCGCCGGGACCCTCGTTCAGCGTCGCCGGGAGATGCCGGAGCTAAGCCGGGTTGACCGGTACGTTCGCGGCATCCAGGAGCGGCCCTACATCCCGAAGAAGGCCGAAGCTGAGTTCGGGCAGATGATCCACAAGAGCCTAGAAAACTGGCTCCCGTTGATCGTCGCGTCCGTGGCGCAGAACCTCCGGGTGGAGGGCTACCGCCGGTCGGACGAGCCCGACGACCTTGAACCGTGGGGCTATTGGGCCGACAACCTCATGGACTCCCGGCAGGCGCAGGTACACCGCTCGGCGCTGACCTTCGGCCGGTCGTACGTGTCGGTGGTGCAGGGCACCAACCCGATCACGGGGGAGGCCGCGCCGGTCATCCGCCCCATGTCCCCGCTGGCCGTGACCGGCTACGCGGCCGACTCGGACGCGGATTGGCTGGACCACGCTGTCAAGTTCCTGGGCAAGGTCAAGGTCGGTGACGACACCTTCGACCGCTGGGAGTTCTGGGACGACGAGGCCGTTACGGAGATCTGGACGCCGGAGGATGTGGCCGACCCGGACGAGATGATCGTCAAGGAGTCGAGCCCGCACGGCATGGGCCGTTGCCCCATCGTCCAGTTCCGGAACCGGTGGGCCGACTCGCCGGACACGATGGCGCATGAGCTGGGCGAGGTCGCCCCGCTCATGGCCATTCAGGACCGGATCAACTCGACCACGTTCGACATGCTGGTTGCTCAGTCGTACAGCGCGTTTCGGCAGCGTTGGGCGACCGGCATTCAGATTCCGAAAGACCCCGTCACCGGACGGCCGATCGAGACGTTCCAGGCGGCTGTAGACCGCGTGTGGGCGACTCCCGGCGACAAGGTGAAGTTCGGGGAGTTCTCGGAAACTGACCTGTCGGGGTACCTCAAGAGCCGCGAGGCCGCGATCAAGGCTATGGCCGCCATCGCGCAGGTACCCCCGCACATGTTCGCGTCAGGCATCGCGAATATTTCCGCCGACGCGCTCACGGCTCTTGAGTCCGGCCTCTCGCGAAAGGTGCACGAGAGGCAGACCATTTTCGGGGAGTCGTGGGGTCAGGTGTTCCGGCTCGCTGCGTATGCCATGGGCGACACAGCGAACGCCGAGGACACCGAAGCGCGGGTCATCTGGCATGACGCCGAGGCTCGTTCACTGTCGGCGACGGTGGACGCGCTGGGGAAGCTGCATCAGATGTTGGGAGTGCCACAGGAAGTCCTGTGGGAGCGCGTACCCGGCATTACTACCTTCGATGTGGAGCGTTGGAAGAAGGCCAAGGCGGAAGAGGCCGAGTACGACATGGCCGCCCAACTCCTCACCGGACAGCACACATCGGAGCTGCTGCCGGGGGAGGCCACGCCGGAGGAGCCGACCGAGCCCGCTAAGGCCGCCTGATGGCGGACACGCGGGCCGGGGAGGCTCTGACGGAGGCTCACCGCGTCGCCCAACGGCGGCTCTCTCAGGCGGCCGTACGGCGGCTTGCGAGGGCCTGGCGGCGCGTTGACATCACGGACCCCGTGACGTGGCTGGAGTACCTGGCCGAGGCTGAACGCATCATGAAGGCGGCACACACCGCCGGTGCGGAGGCTTCGGCCCGGTACTTCCGGGACTTCCGGCGCGCGGAGTTGGGCCAGGCGCTCGACGTCGCGCACCGCCCGGCATGGTCGGCGGCGGAGTCGCGGGCGGCTCTGGACGAGTTCGGCCCCGGCTACGTCGAACGCATCATGCGTGAGCGGGGTGTTCCGCTCGCCGAGGCCCGCCGGTTGGCGCTGGCCGGGCAGACCGGCAACGCCGTGGACCTGGTGGCCGGTGGCGGTCGGGGATTCCTCACCAACGCGATTCGCAATGACCGCCGTTGCATCGGCTGGCGACGGGTCGCGTCGGGTTCGTGCTGCTCGTTCTGCGCGATGCTCGCGACGCGTGGCGCGGTCTACAAGTCCGCCAAGTCCGCCATGGGCGTTCGCCAGGGCGGCATTTCAAGACTGGGCAAGTCGCAGGACCGGGGCGCGGGTGTTCATCGCGCCTGTCAGTGCCAGATGGAGCCGGTCTATTCCCGCTCGGGTCGAGTCGATCCCCGAGCAGCCCGGTATGACGCGCTGTGGCGCGCGGCGGGCGGAGATCCCATTCAGTTCCGGCGGCTCATTGAGGGCCGCGCATAAGGAGAGTTGCGTTGTCTGAGCAGGTCGAGGCCCCGGTTACCCCGGAGCCGGTACAGGGAGAGATTCCGGGCGTCGTTGAGGCGGCCGAGGAGCAGCGTGGGAATTCCAACGCTGCTGCGGAGCAGGCGGCCGAACTGGAGCGTCTGCGCAAGGAACTTGAGGCGGCTAAGCCGATTCTCGCCGCGCACGCGGAGGCCGAGGAGGCCCGCAAGAGCGAGGCCGAGAAGCTGCGCGAAGCGCTGGACGCGGCGAAGGCCGAGGCGGCCGAGGCTGCCCGCTCGCTGACGCTGCGCGAGGTCGCCGAGGAGACGGGCCTTTCGGCCGCGTCGGTGGCGAAGCTCCAGGGCGCAGGCAAGGACGAACTCCTTGCGGCTGCCAAGGAGATTGCGGCGGAGCTGTCCGCCAAGAGGGGCGGCGGTCTTCCGTCCCGGCCTCAGCCGAATGTCAAGACCGGCCAGGGTGTGCCTGACGCGCCGGAGGTCACGGACCCCCGGAAGCTCGCGGCTGCCATCCGCAAGCAGCTTTCCTTCTGACGGCTGCCGTAACTACCGAAAGGGGTAGCCGTCGTGGCTTCCTACGCAACCGGCACCGGCTCTAAGGGTGCCATCAAGCACGAGATTTGGGCCTCTCAGGCCCTGGGCCTCCTGGAGGACGAGACCATCATCACCGGTCTCGTTGCCCGTGACGCTGGCGCTGACTTCACCGGTGCCGAGGGTGACACCGTGAGCATCAAGCGGCCGTCCAAGCTCCAGGCTGACGAGATGGCTCTTTCTGAGTCTCGCAACCACGGGACCGGCGAAGGTCAGTCGGGCAACATCAACCTCCAGAAGCTGAACGAGCACAAGATCACGGTCAGCCTCAAGCGCGAGGTCTACAACGCCGTTGCGCTCACCGCTGCTGAGCTGGACCTTGACGTCACCAACTACGGTGCGCAGGTTCTCGCTCCGCAGACTGCGGCTGTCGCTCTGTCTGTTGAGCGCACCCTTACCGACATCCTGAACGGCAAGGCTCCGAAGTACACCCCTCTGGGTCTCGATGCGGCCAAGGATGCTCCGGCGACCATCGTTGACAAGTACGTTGACGCCAAGGGCGCGACCGAGATTGACGGCAAGCACGTCCGCAAGCTCATGGTCCAGCTTCGCGCCAAGCTCAACAGCGAGTCGGTCCCCATGCAGGGCCGAATCCTGGCTATCGGCACCGCCATTGAGTCCGCCCTCCTGGGTGACGACCACCTGACCAAGGTCAACGAGTCTGGCGGCTCGGCGACCCTTCGCGCTGCGACCATCGGCGACCTGTACGGCTTCCGAATCGTCGTCGTGCAGGGCCTGGACGAGATGCGCATGGTTGCCTTCCACCCGACCGCGTACACCCTGATCACGCGGGCCCCGATCGTTCCGGCCGGTGGCCCCGTCGGTTCGTCCTCCGCTCACGGCGGCGTCTCGCTGACCGTTCAGAAGGACTACGACCCGTCGAAGCGCGTTGAGCGCTCCATCGTCAACACCTACCTCGGTGTTGGCGCTACGCGTGACATCCCCCTCAAGAAGTTCTCGGACGGCACCGTTGCCACCGAGGCCGCGAAGGGCCTGGACGAGGTGTCCGCGCTCGCGACCATGGTTCGCGCCGTGGCCGTCGTCGCCAAGCTCAACCCGGCCAAGGACGAGGCCAAGGGCAGCTAGGGGGACCGGTGAACGCGCTTGTCTCCATTGACGAGTTCGAGGCGCGTCGTCCGGAGCCGTTCGCGGGGGAGAGGGAGCGGAAGCGCGCCGAGTTGATCCTTGGCGACGCGTCCGCCCTCGTCCGCGACATCGCCCGTCCGGCGGGCCTCGCCGACGAGGACATGCCGCAGGCCGTACGACAGATCGTCATGCGGCTTGCGGGCCGGGCGATCGACAACCCGAACGGGGTTGCGTCCGAGTCCATCGGCGATGCCTCGTACCGGCTCGCTCGCCACGCTACGAACGGCCTCGCGCTGTCGGCGGAGGAGCGGGCCGAGATTGAGGCGGCCGTGGGCCTGTCGCCCATCTGGTCGGTGCCTGTCGGCATCGGCTACGACGACGACCGGTTCCGGCTGTTCGCGCCGATCGGCAAGACCGACAAGGGCCGGGTCGATTGGCAGCGTGACGGATGATCTCCGCAAACCTCCTGTGTGACGTTGTGACGGTCGTTCGGCGCTCCGAGGAGGGAAAGGACCGGTACGGGGCTCCCGTGCACTCCTGGGGCGACTCAGGGGCGTACAGGGGCCGTCTGGTCTATCCCTCCGGGCGCGAGGAGACGACGGAGCGCGACGCGCAGGCGTTCGGCGCTTCCATCCTCCTGCCTCCCCATGCCGACGTGACCGGCCGCGACCGCGTGCGCGTCGAGCCGGGCGGCACCGTTGGAATTCCAACGCTGGGCTCCGTCTGGGAAGTCGACGGGCCCCCACTCATGCAGCGCCGGGCGTTCGGTCCCGGGCTGCTCAAGATCCGAGTCAAGAAGGTGGAGGGCTGATGCCTGCTCGCGTTCAGCTCGACCGCCGGGCGATTGAGTCGCTGGCCAAGGCGGACGGCGTTCAGAAGTTCCTACACCGCAAGGGCAAGTCGGCGGCGGGTGCCGCTGCGGGCCGCGCCCCGGTGCGTACGGGCGACTTCAAGTCGGCCGGGTTCAGCGTGTCCACCAAGGTTCGCCGAACCCGTGACGGCGAGTACGTGACTACTCGCGTGTTCGCCAAGGACAAGGACGCCAACGTCATCGTCCTGGGCTCGAAGAAGTCCAACCGCAAGCGCCACAAGGTGTTCAACCTGGGCGACTTCGGGGGCTGATGGTGCGTCCGGTCGTCACGTTTCCCGACGTGGAGGCGCTGACGCTGGCTCATCTACGCAAGGTGATACCGGGGTTCGAGGGTGGGCCAGACCTGCCCGCAGACTTCGCCGACCGGCTCCCGTTCACGACGGTTGAGCGGAACGGCGGGGTGACCCGGTGGCCTGCGCTTGATCAGGCGGTGTTGGCCCTCTACGTGCACGGCTCTGACCGTGCCTCCGCGCATGACCGGCTTCAAGAGGTCATCGCGCATCTGTACGCGATGCCGGGCCGGGTGCCGGGTGTCTCGCGTACCTACACGATCGCGGGCGCTCAGTTTGTCCCCGATCCGCTCACTGATTCCCCGCGCTGGTACGCGTCTGTTGGCGTTGCCGTGCGGCCCGCACGAAAGGGGCTCGGCAGTGCCTGAGTTCGACAAGTACGACACCGGCGAGGCTGCGGCCCCGGTAGACACCACGCGTGTTGCCTCAACCGGCACCATGTACATCGGCAAGGTCAACACCGCGATACCGGCCACGCTGACCGATGAGGCAATCAAGACCGCCGGGTTCAAGACCCTGGGTCTGTTCACCGAGGACGGCGTGGAACACGAGTTCTCGGAGGAGACCGAGGACATCAAGTCCTGGCAGGCGGGCGTGGTTCGCACGATCATCACGGGTCGTGACCTCACCCTCAAGTTCGCGGCTCTGGAGTCGTCCAAGGCTGTGTTCCAGGCGTACTACGGCCTGACGGACAAGGAACTTGACACCTCCACCACGGCGGGCGTGCTCAAGATGCAGATCCAGGCCGCCGCGTCGCGTGCACCGTTCTCGGCCCTGTTCGTCATTGAGGACGGCATGGAGGCCGACGGCACCACCAAGCGTCAGTGGGCGCTGCACATGGACAAGGCGCAGGTCTCCGAGGTCGAGTCGCCGAAGTTCGCCAATAGCGAGGCCATCACCTGGGGTATGACCGTCAAGGCCCTTGGCCAGTCGGGCAAGCCGCTGGGTACGTGGGAGATCCACGACCAGGCGATTGCGGGGGTTGCCCCCGTGGACCCTCTCTAAAGCCGTCCCTCACGGTGGACAAGGTCGAGGGGCAGGTGGCAACCGTCAGCGTCAAGACTGACGGTGCCAAGTCCCTTTCCCTGTCCTGGGGAGACGGCACCCGGGAGGACGTGAAGGCGGATAAGACGCTGACGCACACCTACCCGGAGGCGGTCGAGGATCGCCGCTATCACGTCGTGCTTAGCGGCGAGAAGGCCGAGACGGCTACGGCTGTCGCGGTGATCGCGAAGGCTCGCGAGACCCACGAAACGCTCGGGGCCCCGAAGGACTTCGAGATCACCAAGACCGGTGATTTCTGGTTCTTCAACGCCAAGTGGGAGGCCCCCGACGAGGGGACGCCGGTCAAGTACCGGCTCTATGTCCTGCGTGGCGACATTGAGGGCGACGAGACCGGCCGTCATGACGTCTGGTACGAGGGCGCGGAAACATCGGTTCTCGTGGACCTTGACCAGGCGCAGAAGCACGGCGCGGCCCCGTCAAGGGGCAACCACACCCTCGCGGTTGTGGCCGTGGACGCGGACGGCAAGGAGTCGGCCCCGTCCAACACGCAGACGCTCGACGTGGTTTGAGCGATAGGGGCCGGGCATCTTCGGGTGCCCGGCCTCCCGCCGGTGGGACCAAGGTCCTCGCCGGCCTCGGGACCTTAGTCCCTGGAGAGTCGAGTTTCCGGAGCCGTCCTAGGTGGGGGCGGCTCCGGCAATCCACCTACCCACCAACGGAGATGACGACATGAGCAAGCCCAACAAGTCCCGATTCAAGCTCGCCACCCTGCGCACCCGCGCGGAGGAGAAGGGCAACGCCACGATCCCGTTTGAGGGCGTGGACGGCGAGACATACGAGATTCCGGCCCCGCAGTTCTGGCCGGACGAGGCGCACGCCGCTGCATCCGGCGAGGACATCCCCGGCGTTGGCCGTGCGCTTCTGGGTGAGGCTTACGACAAGTTCATTGGCGGCGGCGGCCGTTCCGGTGACCTCCTGCTGATCCTTGAGGCGTACGCCGAGGAGCAGGGGGCCACGCTGGGGGAATCGCTTGGCTCGCAGGGCTGATCGACCGTCACGGCGACGACCTTGACGCGGACTTCCTGGCGACGTTCGGGCTCGACCTGAACGACGTTGGGGGGTCCGCTTTTACGTGGGGCCGGTTCGCCGCCCTCGTGTCACGACTCCCGCGCGACTCCTGGTTTGCGCGGGCCACACAGGGCCACGACTGGGCCGAGTGGTCATCGCTTGACGTTCATCTGTCTGCGGGTCTGATCGACCAATTGCGCGTGACCAACTACCTGTTGGGCGCGCAGTTGCAGGCGCACGGGGCGAAGGAAAACCCGATCCCGAAGCCTGAGCCGCTGCCTCGTCCGGGTGTTGAGGCACCCAAGAAGGCCAACAAGGGCCTCTTGTCCTTGGCGGCGAAGATGGGGCACCGCCCCCGTATCACCTAGGAGGGGCGCAACATGGCCGGGGCCATGAAGGTCGGCACGGCCTTTATCGAGTTGCAGGCTCGCGGCGACAAGCTGTTTAGCCAGATCCAGACGACGGCGTCACGCGTTGGCGCTGCGTCAGGTGCCGCGCTGTCGCGTGGTGTTCAGACCGGTATGCGGGGCATGAACGCGGCCTCTGCGGCGGCCCTGGGCGGCATGACGCGCCTGGGCTCCGGCATGGTCGGCGTCGGCAACCGGATGCAGGCGGTAGGCCGCGCCGGTCAGCAGATGGGGCAGCGGTTCACGACGTGGGCCCAACCCATCGACCGCGCGGGCCAGTCCATGAAGACGATGTCTGTCGTATCGGCTGGCGCGTTCGCCGGGGTCATCAAGTCCTCGTCTGACTTCCAGTACGCCATGACGCGAGTCAAGGCGATCTCGGGGGCGACGGGCACCGAGTTCCAGATGTTGAACTCGAAGGCCAAGGAGCTAGGTTCCTCAACGCAGTTCAGCGCCACGCAGGCGGCTGACGCAATGGGCTACCTGGCTATGGCGGGCTTCAAGCCCATGGAGGTGTACCAGGCGCTGCCTGCGGTGCTCAACGGCGCTGCGGCGGCCGGTATGGACCTCGCCCGTACGTCGGACATCGTGTCCAACATCATGACCGGCTATGGGCTGGCGGCGACGGACGCGAGCCGGGCAACTGACCTCCTGATCTCGGCGAGCACCAAGGGCAACGTCAACGTCGAGATGCTGGGCGAGTCGTTCAAGTACGGCTCATCCATGGCGAAGATCGCCGGTCTCTCGATCGAGGAGGCGGCGGCCTCGTACACCCTGCTTGGTAACGCGGGCCTGCAAGGGTCCATGGGCGGTACCGCGATGCAGGCGATGTTGCGGAGCCTCATGAAGCCCGCCCGTGGTGTCAAGGACATCATGGAGAAGACGGGTCTGTCGTTCCAGGATGCGAGCGGCAAGATGAAGCCGCTTCCGCAGATCCTTGACGAGGTCGGCAAGGCCAACCTCACGAACGAGCAGAAGATCCGGCTGTTCGGTGCCGAGGGCATCCGCGCGTACGACGCGCTGAGTTCGCAGGGCACGGACAAGCTCCGGTCTCTGACTAAGGAGTTGGAGAACTCCCAGGGGACTACGGACAAGTTCGCCGAAACGATGTCCGGCACGGCCAAAGCCGGGATGCAGGGCTTCAAGTCGGCGATCGAGGGCCTGGCAATCGCCATCGGCGAGAGCGGTCTACTCGACGCCTTCACCAAGGCAATCAACAAGGTCTCGGAGTTCATCCGGGGCCTGGCCAACGCCCCTAAGCCGGTGCATCAGTTGATGGCCGTCTTCCTGGCCGTCGGCGGGGTGCTGTCTCCGGCGCTGCTGCTGTTCTCCAAGCTCGGGCTCGTGGTCCGGGTCCTGTTCGGCCCGCTGATCAGCGTTGGCCGGGCGGTAACGACGGTCGGCACGGGGATGGTTGGGGCGTCCCGAGGGATCGCGCTGTTCGTGGCTGGCTTCAAGTCGGTGCGAACGGCGACAAGTGGCCTGTCGGCCATGGCCCTTATGGGCGGCAAGCTCAAGAACTTCTTTCAGATCATCCGGGCTGGGTCGTCGGTGGCGACGCTGGCGGGGCCCGCCCTGCGCATCTTCGCGCTCGGCATCCGGGCTATCGGGCTGGCCATCATGTCCAACCCGATCGTGGCGGCGATCGTCGCTGTCATCGCGGGGCTTGTGCTGCTCTACACCAAGTGTGAGTGGTTCCGCGACGCGGTGAACGCGGTCTGGGAGGCCATCAAGACGGCGGCGCTGGCCGTCTGGGACTGGATACGCGCGAACGTCTGGCCGGTCGTTGTGGCGATCTGGCAAGGCATCGTCACGTACTTCAAGTTCTACATCGGGGTTGTCCTCGCGGTGTACAACACCGTGAAGGACGGGGCCGTTGCGGTCTGGTCCTGGATACGCGACAACGTGCTACCGGTCGTCAAGTCGATCTGGGACGGCATCGTTGCGGCGTTCAAGTTCGGCGTCGATCTCGTGACGGTAATCGTCGCGGTGGTCAAGGGCGTTGTCCTCGGAGTCTGGGACGTCCTGGCCGCGATCGTCGTTCCGATCGTTCAGGGCCTGTGGGCCGTGATCGTCGCGGCGTTCAACGTCGGCAAGGTCGCGGTCGAGGCCGTGATGGCGGCCGTGCGCTGGGTCATTGAGATGGCCTGGGCTGGCATCAAGGCCGTCTGGGACCTGGTCGTTACGTGGCTGTGGCCGCCTCTGCAAGCAGCGTTCGAGCTGGTGCGCGCCGGAGTTGAAGCCGCGATGAACGCGGTCTCTGCGGTGATCTCGGCTGTCTGGTCGGTCATCAAGGCCGTGTGGTCGGCTGCGGTCGCGTTCCTGGGCCCGCCGGTGACAGCGGCGTTCAACGCCGTGCGCTCCGTTGTGAGTTCAGTGATGCGCGCCGTAGCGTCGGTGATCTCGACCGTCTGGGGCGCGATCAAGGCGGCGTGGTCGGCTGCGGTCAACTTCCTGCGACCCATCGTCGTGACGGTGTTCAACGCCGTGCGGTCGGTGGTGACTTCGGTCATGAACACCCTGCGCTCGATCGTGTCGGCTGTCTGGTCGGCGATCAAGTCGGCGTTCAACACGGGCGTTTCGATCGTCAAGGGCGCGATCAACGGGTTCGTCGCAGCTATCCGGCTCGGCGCGTCTAAGCCGCAGGAGCTGACCAACAAGGTTCGCGAGATGGTCGGCCGCGTGGTCGAGTTCATGCGCTCGCTGCCCGGCAAGGTCGTGAGCGCCGTGGGCAACCTGGGGCGCACGCTCTGGAACGCCGGTAAGGACCTGATCCAGGGTCTCATCAACGGCGCAAAGTCCATCGCGGGCAACATCGTTGGGGCCATCAAGGGAGCGATCCCGGGGCCCATCCGCAAGTTCCTGCCGTTCTCCGTATCGCTCGATCCGTCGCTCGATACGGGCGGTTGGCTGCCGGACCCGTTCGCCCCCGTGGCGGTCGGCTACGCGGCCGGAGGTGCGGGCGCTGGCGGCCCGATGGGCTACGCCTCGCCGACGATGGCGCAGACGTTCGCGAACGTCGCCAGTGACCTTAAGGGCATTGGCGCGGCGACGTCGAAGATGCCCGACTTCGACATGGATGGATTCTCGGCCGAGGTCGGCAAGAAGGCCGGGGGCAGCGTTGGAATTCCAACGGTGCCTCAGATCACGGTCAACGCGCAGACCAACGCTGACCCGTTGGAGATCGGGCGCGAGATCGCGTGGCAGATCCGTACTAGTGGAAGGTGAGTTGTGCCGAGTCTCCCCATGATTAACCTGCCCGCCCCCACGGGTGTGCGGGTGAGCGGTCCTCGTGAGGACTCGCTTAACGTCAACTGGAACCTCGTTGCGGGCGCGGATCGGTACTCGATTCACGTGCTCGACAGCACGGGCGCGGTGGTGTGCGCCGACTCGGGCGCGGCAACGTCCAAGTCGGCGCGGGTCGGCAACGACACGAACGCTACGGGTACGGATGTCCCGCTGGCCCCTGGCACGACGTACACGGTGCGCGTGCGCGCCGGAAAGAAGGATGTCGGGTGGGGCCCCTGGGCGTATACGCAGGGCTCCACCACGGGGGCCCGGCTCGGCTACGGCGATGCGGGCCGTATGGCGTCGGCTCGCCTCCCGTTCGCGGGGGAGCCGTGGACGCTGGGCTTTGGGGGCGTGCTGCTCGGCGGCGCGTCCCCGCTCGTCCCCCTGGCCGTGGATGGCCTGGCGGCGATGCCGGATGTCAAGGCGCATGACCTGGAACTCATCAACTGGGATGGCCTGTTGCCCGGCCGCGACTACATGCGCGGGCGCACGGTCACCATGACGTTCCGGGTTCTGGCTGACAACTTCAATCACCTTGACCTGTTGATGGGTGAGGTGTCGACCGCCTTCACGCACTCGCGCGACGAACACCCGCTTGAGTTCAACTTGCCGGGTGTCGCGCAAGGGGCCTGGGCGAAGGTCAATGGTCGAGTCCGCAAGCGGAGCGCGCCGGTTGACGACACGTACGGAGCGCTGGCCCCGATCGTTGACGTGCAATTCGAGTGCACAGAGCCGTGGATCGAGGCCGTGCGCTCGATCTCCCGCCCGCTGGCGGCTACTTCGGTGTTCCGCCGGGGCGGCTTCCAGTTCCCGACTCAGGGCGGTATGCGGTTCCCGTTCCGCATCCCTCGTAACGGCGGCTGGGGCGGCTTTCAGACGGCTATGGCGACGAACGGCAGCATGGACCACAGCGACTTGCGTGCGGTCATCAACGGCCCCATTGAGGGCCCGCAGTTCGTATGCCGGGAGAACGGACTTGAGGTCGGCCGGGTGGGCATCACGCAGTACGCCGACGGTGCCCCGTTCTCGTTGCAGAGGGGCGAGCGGCTGGAGCTGTACGCCGAGGCCAACCCGAACACGGGGGCGTTGGCGAAGGGTTCGGCCCTGTTCTATCGCCGGGATGACGACGAGTCACCCGTGGATATGACGGCGCAGTTGACCGCGTCCAAGTGGGCGACGATGCCCGCCGGGCGCACGGTCGAGTGCGCGATTGAGTACACCAAGATGAGTTACGACGGGGCCGCTACCGGCTACGTCGAGTGGAAGCCCGGGAGGTTCGTCTAGTGGCGACGACGGTTGGATTTCAGGACGGCGGGGAGTATCCCGCGCAGGTGTTCCGCCGGATGTTCGGCAGCCTCCAGGACTATGCGGTTGGCTTCGACTCGCTCGACGGCCTCAAGGTCGAGGCCGCCAATACCACGGCCTATCTGGTCGTGAAGCGCGGCCGTGCCTGGGTGCCGGACGGCTCGGCCATGGGCGGCGTCTACTGGGTCGAGGCGGACGAGGACGTACGTGTACCGGTCCCGCCGGGCCGCTCTGAGGGCTGGGTGGTCGCGCAGGTCTCCGACGTGTCGGCAGGCGATAAGGCCAACTCCCTTACGTTCACGGCCGACGGGCCGGGCCCTGACGACCTGACGAACAAGAAGGCTCTCGGGCTCGCGTACTTCCGCACCGAGGGCGGCAAGTTCGTGGTCGATGACCTGCGGTTCGCGGGCGGCCCGGCAACGTCCGGCATGAAGAACCAAGTTCAGTTCCTCATCACCCGTTCCGGCCCGGCCTCGGGCCGAGACCCCGTCGCGTCCGATGCGGCGATCTTCCGCGAGGGTACGCAGTGGACGAACTTCGCGACCGGCGTGCGGTTCGTCCGGCGAGCTGACGGCGAGTGGTTCCGTGATGGCTCGCGCTGGCATTTCTCCGACAAGGGGATGCCATCGCAGGGCGTGCCGGTTGGTGACTTCCTGCTGCGGACGGACACTTACGACGTGTTCTACCGGTGGCCCCAGGGGTGGACGAGTACGCCGATCGGCAACGTCAAGGGCGCGAAGGGCGACACGGGGGCGACCGGCAAGACCGGCCCGACCGGCAAGACGGGCCCGGTGGGACCGATTGGCAACATCGACAGCCACGACGGCGTGAAGCTGACGGGGACGGTCGATGCGACCGGAACCATGTACGTGAAGTACGCGGGTGCGCTCGCCGACGTCGCGAAGTTCTCCGGCACCGACCCCGCCAAGTACACGGCAGTGAACAAGGCTGGGCAGCTCGTCACCAACACCGAGACCACGCTTGAAGACGTGCGCGTGGGCGGCGGCTCGGGCTTCTTCGGCAAGGGGTCGGGCGGCATCGTCTCGTTCGTGAACGCCAAGACCCCTCCGACCGAGGCGAACACGGCGGGTGCGCTGCTGTACGCCAAGGGCGGGGAGTTGTACGCCCGTGGGCAGGGCAAGACCGAGTACCGGCTTACCGGCATGGTCCTTGCGGGCGAGGGTCCGCCGACCGCACAGACCGGGGCCTACTCGGCAAAGGATGAGCAGCGTTGGAATTCCAACGCTGGCGGCGAGGGAGGGGAGATCGAGGATGGCGACGCCGGGAGCGATGTACGTTGACCTGAACTCGCCGGGCTCCGTGTGGGTTTCGACCGTGCAGGGCTGGCAGAGCGCTGACCGGACGCCGGTCACCAAGCACGCCAACGGCAAGCTCAATGCCAAGGTTGAGAAGGTCCCGAAGCCAGGGGGCGGATTCGAGAACGGTTCTACCGTGGTCGAGTTCGCCAAGCTCGCGTTCGATGCGGTGCCATACCCGCGCGTGTTCTCGGTTGACGCTTCGGTGTGGTGCTACTCGCGGGCGGCCGGTGCGGACGGTAAGGGCTGGAACTCGACTACGTGCAACATCAACATGCAGCTCGGGAACGGGGCCAAGGTTCAGGCCGCAGTGGCCATCCGTGAGCCGTCCTGGCTCGACGGTGGCGGGTCTGGGATCACGACGTGGGTCAAGGTCCCTGCGGGGCAGCCTGTGACGTTCTTCGGGTACGTCTCGGCGAACAACATTGAAGGCAACTGGATTGCCACGGCGGAGCCGCAGAGCCGCAATTTCCTGCGGGCAACTGGCTATCCGGAGGGGTGAACATGGCGGTACCGGGGGCGCGGTACACGGACGTGAAGACGGGGGATCGCTACTACGCCGACAAGGCGGGCGCGTGGCGGCCCCTCGTCCGTCCGCGAATGGAGTACGCCGAGGGGTACGCCCCGGCGAACCTCGTGATGACGTCGGCGGCTTGGACGCAGATGTTCACCGTGCCGCGCATCGCAGCCAAGCCGTACGACCGGGTGGCGGTCGTACGTGCTACGGCGTGGGGTGGCATCACGAACGGCACGGCGGTTGCGCTGTGTCTCGCGACGCGCACCAACCTGGGCGGTGCGGGGTGGGTCTACCTGACGGCGGCACAGCGGGTACCAGCCTGGTACTCCGGCGGCGGCGTGGACACCGCCGGGGCAATCGTCGTTCCGGCGGGCAAGACCCTGGACGTGTCCGTCATGGGTCAGGTGATCAACGCGGCGGGCGTCTCGTCCAAGTGGAACGTAGTCGACGCGAAGGGGCAGACGCACGCGCGGGTTGCCCTGTATCGGAAGGGGGCTTGAGGTGGCGACTCCTGGGGCAACGTACGTGGACCTCACGGACGGCCGCGAGTACGTAGCCGACAAGTCGGGGAACTGGCAGAGCGTCGAACTAGGCGCGGACTTCGCCGAGGCGTACCCGACTGCTTCGCATGTCCTCAAGGGGCATTTGCAGTGGGTGTACTTGGCGGGTGCGTCGCTGCCTGCCCGCCCGTACCCGCGCGTGGTCGAGTGGTCGGGTTGCTGGTGGGGCGACTTCCAGGCGGGCCCCGTTCCGCTGGCGTGCAACGTCGAGATCCGTACGTACATCGACGGCAAGGAGGCGGTCGTTGGGAACGCCTCGGTCAAGGCCGGGCGGCCGGACGGTCGCGCTGGCGGGGCTGACCACACGTCGCACGTAACCGTTCCTGCGGGCAAGGCGGTTGGGGTCCGCCTGTACGGCTCGCTGGAGCGGGGCGGCGGTGACTGCAAGATCTACGCGAACAAGAACTACAGCTTCTTGCACGCGGTGGCGTATCCCGCGCGCTGACGAGGAGTTGGCGGGGCCGAGCAGTGTTGGAATTCCAACGCTGCCCGGCCCTTTGGTGTTTGGAGGGTTTGAGAGTGGCTGGCATTTGGCGTGACCCGGACGGCGACGTCTACGAGGTTCGGTTCTTCCAGTGGGAGCCAGTGGACAACACGTCCATCACGTCCCGGAAGGACAAGGGTTTCAAGGCGGTGCAGATCGGTGACCCGACGCGGGCAATCTCGATCAACCTCAACACCAAGCTCGACGCGCCCGCGACGGCGACCGTCGAGGTTCCCATGCGGCTCTCGGCGCAGGCGCATCAACAGGGCGCGTACCCGGACCAGGTGAGGCCGTTTCAGTGCTGCATGGCGGTCATGCGCCAGAAGCCGGGGAAGGCGTGGGAGACGCTGTTTGGCGGCATCATCTGGAACCTGCGGGTGAATCTCGATCAGGAAACGGTGACGGTCGCGGCTGGCGACTTCATGACGTTCTATGAGAACCGCAAGATGGGCCGGGCGGGCCGCAAGGAACAGACGGCGATCATCTACGACCACGGCGTCAATGACGCCAACTGGGGCATCAACACGAAGCGCGTGAAGACCGATGTAACCGGCGTGCAGCGTGACTTCAACTACAACGACGGGTACTACCCGGCGGCCAAGACGGCGTACGACATGGCCGACAACATCAACGGGTTCTTTGTGTGGATGGAGGCTGTGGTCAAGGGCAACGTCCTTGAGCACACCATGCGGTTCTCGGCGGAGCGGAAGCCTCAGGCGAAGAACCTGGGCAGGCTCGTGGACGGCTACAACGCTGTTGTGCATGAGGTGTTCGTGGATGGGACCTCGTGGGCGCGAGTGGCATACGCCTACGGCGAGTCTGGGGAGTTCGGCAAGGGCGCGCCGGTCAAGCGCATGGACAACCCGGAGAAGAAGGGCAACGACCCGTGGCCGGATCACCGTTGGCCGGTGCGAGACGTCGATCAGAAGTTCTCGGGCATCAAGTACGACTCCACCCTTGAGGACAAGGCCCGCACGATGCTGCGGTTTGGGCAGCGGGCAACTCGCGTTCCGCGCGTGACTGTTCACTCGCGACTGTCCGAGGCCGTGGGCGACACGCTCGACATTCCGGCGCTGGACGCGAACAACGGGAAGTGCGTGCATATCGACGTTGCCAAGTCGCGGTTCGAGGTCAACGACTCGTACCTGATCACGGAGACCAAGACGACCATCGAGACGGACGGATCGGCGGTGTGCGAACTGGGGCTTATCGAGAAGTCCATGTTCCAGGTGACGGGGACGGGGAACGGCTGATGCAGACGCGTTATCGGCTGTCGCCGGTCCAGTTGTACGCGGAGCTTTCGGAGCTGCGGGAGCGCCTGCGGGTGCTGGAGAGCGACACAACGGGGTTCGCCGGTGCGCCGGTTGCGGTGACGTCGCATGTGGCCGGTGGGCCTCGGTACGGGCTCCAATCGCCGGTCATTGACCACAACATCATGGGGGCCCCGTGGGATCACCTGTGGCGGCCCCACTACCGGCTCAACCTTGACGAGTCGATGGCCCGCAACTTCCCCAAGCTGACGGTCCGGCTGCGGTACGGCGGGGCGCAGAACGCGGAGATCACGAACGCCGGAGTCAAGTACAAGATCCCGGGGTTCTACGTCCGCTTGCGCAACGAGGGTTCGGGCGTCGTCTACGAGAACGACAAGGGCACGAAAGAGCACTTCGTGGGCTCGGGTGCTGGGTTCTCGAAGGCGGTGAACGGTGAGCCGCTGAACTTCGAGGGGGTGCGGCATGGCTACGTGCCGGGCGTATCGCCCGACTCCCACAAGTCCGTTGCGATCGAGGTGCGGCAGGCTGACCGGCCCGCGATCGGGGATCAGGCGCGGCTGTTGGCTCCGCGCGAGGCTTACCGCTTCTGGTGCCGTTTGTGGCCGCCGGTTGCGGTCTTTCTGACGAGGTGAGTTGTGCAGACGAGGTATTCACTCCAGCCCCCGGACCTGCTGTCCGAGATCGCCGATCTTCGGGACCGGATCAAGTCGTTGGAGATGGACAGCAAGGGCACGAGCGAGGCGCGACCGGTGAAGATGCGCGGCGTGCCTGCCAACCCGAAGGGTTATTCGTCGGGCCTCCTCCCGCCGGTCGTGGACCATGTGGCGCAGGACGGCGGGAAGTTCAACGGGGATTGGGTCACCTGGTACACGCTCGACATCAACGACACATGGTTCCCCAAGCTGACTGTCCATCTGCGGTACGGCGGGGCCGAGCAGGCCAAGACGCGCAAGGGCGGCAAGCAACTCCCGCACTTCTGGATTCGGTTGCGTAACCGGGGCTCCGGGCGCGTCTACCCGCACAGCAAGGGGGGCAACGGCGAGTGGCAGGTTGGCGCTGGCGCGGGCTCGGATAACGCCATCTACGGCGAGGAGCTGCACTACATCGACGTACTGCACGGATACGTGCCGGGCGTCTCGCCTCGTGACGGGGCGTACATCGACGTCCAGGTAAAGCAGGCGTACCAGACCCCTGCCGAGGCGTTCGACAACAACGAGATCGGCGACGTACCGACGCCGTACGAGGCATACAAGTACCACGGGCGCGTGTGGCCCCCTGAGTTGGCGTACTTGAGCGCCTAGCAGCGTTGGAATTCCAACGCTGACCCGCCCCAACTGGCACCCGCCGGTTGGGGCTTTCTCATGCCCAGATTCGGAAAGGAGGCTGCCCCATGTCCCTTGAGGCAGTCATGCGCGAGGCGCAGAAGTGGGCCGACCAGCGTTACATAGGTGGCCGGTCGCCCAACGGCAAGAACTACGACAGCGTGTTCGGACGCTGGTACCCCATGAACCATCAGCCCTACTGCGACATGTTCGTGTCGTACTGCGCGGAGAAGGGCGGCGAGGCGCGGCCGGTCGGCAAGTTCGCGTACTGCCCGTCGCACGTCCAGTTCTTCAAGAACAAGGGCCAGTGGTTCGGCCGGAACGCGCAGTTCAAGCGCGGTGATGTCGTCTTTTTCTCGTGGGACGGTGGGCCGACCGCTGACCACGTGGGCTACGTGACGCACGACAGCGCGCCGGGCCAGTCGGTGCGGACCGTCGAGGGCAACACCGTCATGGGCTCCGGCGCTGGCCAGGGCTCCGGCGGCTCCGTCTGCTACAAGACCCGTGGGCGCAACGTCATTCTCGGCGTGGGGCGTCCGGCCTACTCGTCCGGCGGCGGGGGAGGGGGCGGCGAGACCAAGCCCCCGACCGGCGGAGGCAAGTACCGCATCAAGCGCGGGCAGACGCTCACGGCGATTGCTGCGCTGTTCGGTATCACCGTGGGTGGCCTGCTCGCGCTCAACCCGGACATCAAGAACCCGGACCGGGTCAACGAGGGCCAGGAGATCAACGTTCCGGCCAAGGGCAAGCCGGACCCGGTGAAGCCGGACCCGACCAAGCCGCCGGTCAAGCCCAACCCGGAGACGTCCAAGCCGACTACAGCGAAGCCTGACCCGGACAAGGGCAAGCCGACGACCGGCACGGGCGGCGACAAGGTGACCACCAAGCCGACCACGCCGACGACCGGCAAGCCGGACCCGGTGAAGCCGAAGCCCCCGGCCAAGTGGGACGGCAAGTCCTTCCCCGGAGCTGACCAGTTCGGCCCCGGCAAGTCGGGCCCGCACATCACCAAGCTCGGGGAGCGGCTGGTTGCGCACGGCCACGGCGGCGCGTACGCGGTCGGACCTGACCCGGTGTGGCGCGACGCCGACCGGACGAACACCAAGGCGTTCCAGGAGGCGCAGGGCTGGCGGGGGAGCGAGGCCGACGGCCTGCCGGGCCCGCACACTTGGCGGCTGCTGATGGAGGCCCCGAAGGTCAAGAAGCCTGCCCCCTCGTGCACTTGCAAGAGCGAGGCCCCGCCGCAGCCGAAGAAGGAGCGCGACCGCGCGGCGACGCAGAACGAGCAGACGCAGCGCCAGGCCCCCAAGCAGTACGGCAACAACCTGGACGGCTGGATTGAGGCGGCGCGCGCTGAGCTGGCGAAGAACGGCGACAAGGTCCCGTCTGCGGCGGCCATCAAGGCCCGCATCATGACGGAGTCTGGCGGCAACCCGCGCGCTATCAACCTGTGGGACAGCAACGCCAAGAAGGGCACTCCGTCCAAGGGCCTGATCCAGACCATTGACCCCACGTTCCAGGCGTACCGGCTCAAGCATCTTGCCAACGACCCGTACGACCCCGTGGCCAACATCGTTGCGGGCGTCCGCTACGCCAACGACCGTTACGGCTCGTTCGAGTCGATCGCATTCAACAAGGGTGGTTACTGAGACATGAATGAGCGCGACCCGCTGGGCGTGCAGATCTCGGCTCGGGAGATCTACGACGAGATCAAGGACATGCGCAGCGAAGTGCGGACCCTGGCGCACCACTTGGACGCCGACAAGACCGCGCTCGCCGACCACGAGTCGCGCATCCGAGCAATCGAGAAGTGGAAGTACAGCGTTCCCGCTGCGGTCGTCGCGGCCGTGGCGGGACTCGTTATCGAGGTCGCCCGCGCTGCGGGCAAGTGAGTTGGAGACATGAGAGAACTGATCGAGGCCAACCCGGTGCGCTTTCGCGCGCTTGTGGTGGCGGTGCTGTCGCTTCTGGGCGCGTGGGTTCCGGCGCTGGCCGGAGCGGACAACGGGCTTGTGGAAGGGCTCGCCATGCACATCGTCGCGGGCGTGTCGGTCCTGCTGGGTGTCGGGGCGGCTAAGCGGGTCACCCTCAACGAAGAGGTGGACGCGGTAGCGCAGGAAGCCAAGGAGGCGTGTTGCGCGTGTCCTCACGCCCTGCCGGAGCCGAACGAGCCCGAGGTATGCCCTCCGGCTCCGGAGGCCGTTAGCGGGCCGTCTACGGCTCCGCTCCCGGTGGTCGTGTCCCGCAAGGATGCGGCCCGCCTCTGACCTGTACCCCCCGCCCCACTAAACCCCGGTGAGCCAACGAGAGACGGAGGTACCGGGGTGCCGGTGGGAGTAGGGATCATCGGCCGGGCGCGTAGCGGTAAGGACACCGCTGCGGCCCGGCTGGTCGAGGAACACGGCTTTCAGCGCATGGCACTTGCCGACCCGCTCAAGGACATGGCGCGGGACATTAACCCCGTGATCGGGGCCGAGGGCGGGGCGAGCGGCTTCCTGCCGCTGTACCTCGCCGACGCGGTCGAGCGGCTGGGCTGGGAGGCGGTCAAGGACCGGTACCCCGAGGCCCGCCGCTTCCTCCAGCGTCTCGGAACCGAGGGCGTGCGCCGGGAGTTCGGGGCCGACTACTGGGTTGAGGCGCTGCTACGACGGCGCGCGGCCCGGCGGGTGGTCGCGAACGACATTCGGCCGGTGGTCGTGCCTGACGTCCGCTTCGAGAACGAGGCCCGGCGGCTTGCTGCCGCTGGCTTCCAACTCTGGTACGTGGACCGGCCGGGCGTGGTCGGCGGCGGCCACGCCTCGGAAATGCTCGGGCCTGGGCTGGCCCGTCACGTTCTGATGAACGACAGCTCGATTCAGGATCTGCACAAGCAGGTTGACACACTCATCAAGGGAGAGATCACACATGCGTGAGGCACTTATCAAGGCTCTGGGCGGCGTCACCCGCGAGGAGCACGAGGACGCCATGACGGAGCTGGGCGCGTACGACACGCTGGCCCCGAACCCGCTCACGGCGATTCAGCAGGAGGCCGACGCGCAGGCGGCGCACGCTCGCGTGAAGCGCTCCGTTCCCGGCTACCGTGACGGCATTCCGTCCATCAACAACGCGATCAACGTGTGACCCATTGCCCCCGTGGCGCTGATCTTCGGATCGGTGCTGCGGGGGCTTTTTTGCGTTTCCGGGGTTCGCTCGAACGAGGGACACGGCAGCGTTGGAATTCCAACACTGCTTGCGAGCGATCTTGCGAGGGGTGTACCGTCGGCCCCGAGCCGCCCGGTACTGGACCGGGGCAGGCGGAAGCAGAGCAAGGGAACACAGCATGTGGTACGGCAAGGCACCAAACGGCAAGGTCGAGCACTTCGGTGCTGGCCCTGCGTCGTCCAACGAGATACCGGACGGCAACGCGCTGTGCGGGAAGTTCCTGCCACTGTCGTACCGCGAGGATGCGTGGCCGCTGTCTGAGGCGGGCAAGCTGCGGCAGCCGACGTGCAAGCCGTGCAAGATCAAGTTCCACATTCAGAATGTCGTAGAGCGCATGACTCAGGTCACAGAGGAGAAGCAGATGGCAGCGGCGGCGAAGAAGACGGCGGCGAGCAAGGACGCGACGGAGGACCCGGCGGTTGTCGAGGCCCGCGCGAAGATCACGGAACTGATCGAGAAGACCAAGGAGAAGGACGCCGACCTTACGCAGATCGCGAAGGACGGCGCGGAGGCCGTCAAGGGCATCGCGAACGCTCGCACCAAGGCGCAGGTCAAGAGCCCGCTCAACAACGCCATCGCCGAGGCCAAGCCCAAGCCTGCGGCCAAGAAGACGGCAGCCAAGAAGACGGCGGCCAAGGTCGTGACGTCCACCTCGCTCGCTACGCAGGACTACAAGAAGCTGCCGAGCGTGGTCGAGCTGGTCGGCAAGGCCGCCACGACCGTGCAGGAGACGGCGCAGCACACCGTCAAGGGCGCGCAGGGCGCGTACCAGACGGCGGCGTACATCTTCGACATGCGCGAGCAGATGGACGACAAGGACGGCAACCCCGACATCAAGGCGACGTCGCAGGGCTCCCGCGACGCGGCCGAGGAGGCTTACAAGGAGGGCGGTATCTCGCTGGCCGGTCTCGACAAGGAGAGCGACCAGTACCGCGAGCGCAACAAGATCCAGCTCTCCATCCGTGGGCAGATGGACACCGTGCGCGTGCAGAAGATCCGCCTTCTGGACGCCGACGAGGAGCGCGCGAAGCGGTACAGCAAGATCCAGCGCAACGAGGGCGAAGCGCTGTCCAAGGCCGTGTTCCGTCACTACGGCTTGGACGAGATGTCCAGGCTTGAGCGCAAGAACGCGAACAACCAGCTTGAGGCCGGTACCAAGAAGGCCGAGAAGGAGGCCAAGGAGGCCGAGGCCACGGCCAAGAGCAAGAAGACCGCGCCGGAGGCTAAGGCCGTCGCGTTCATGAACCAGGCGCTCAAGGCGTTCGAGACCATGCCGGTTGAGACCGTTAAGGCTGCCGACAAGGACGGCCGGGAGCAGATCCGGGGCGACGCCGAGTCGATGATTGGCTACCTGCGCGCGATCATCAAGGCCGCCGACGAGGCGGACGCCGACGACGACAAGTAAGACCGCACGGACCGGCCCCGTTCCCTCTCGCTGGGGGAGCGGGGCCCCGCTCGTTGGAAGGCAGCGCATGACGATCTATGGCGTGGACGAGAAGAAGGCCGACGACGGAACCCCCGTGTGGGACGTCGTGGCGACGGCGGCGCGGGGTTCCCGCGTCCTCGTGCGGTACGTGGATGAACAGGCGGCCCGGCACGTGGCCGAGACGCTGAACGAACAGGCCGAGTACGAGCAGCAAGGGGAGAGCTGATCATGAGTCTGTATCCGCCGGAACACACGCGGCGTATCACGCTGGATGTGACGTACGACGACTACAACGTCACGCGTCAGGCTTGGTACCAGGAGGCCGAGAAGTACGAGGAGGAGGCCGCCAACGAGGAGGCCGGGAGCATCCGGCGCGCAGGTACCGAGATGCTGGCGCGGGGGCTCCGCAAGCGCATCGCTGCGTACGAGGCGGCGTGGGAGGCCGGGCAGGAGATCGAGCCGCAAGAGGTCGAGCGGCTGACCCTCTCCATTCCGGCGGACGCTGGCACGGTGTACGAGTTCCCCGATGGAATCGACGGCGACCCGGTACGCCGAGACGAGCCCTAGAAAGCCCCACACGGCCGCCTGACGGCCTCGCCCCCGTTCTCCCCACCTCGGGGAGGGCGGGGGCTTTTTTATGCCCTCAGACGGGCACACAGGGCCTCGGGACCAACGGCCGGCCTCGGGTGGGACCTTGGTCCCTACCCGCTCGCCCGCCCTCGTGCTACTGCGGCCCGGCCCTCCCCCTCCGGCCGACGTGAGCAGACAGAAAACGTCTGTCCGTTCCTTCTTTCTCATGTGCGAGTTAGAGAAGTAGGTACGGACAGACGTTTTCTGTCTGCACGGGAGAGACGTACCCCCGCCCCCACTCAACCCCTCCGAAGCGAGAGACGGCCCGCTAAGGGCCCGGAGAGAGGCGGACAGAGTGGCAGGCGCGAACACCATCATGCGGGGCGGCTCGCGGTTCTACGTGGAGCCTGAGACGGGCATCAAGGCCCCCGGCGTGACGAGCATTATCGGGATGCTCCCCAAGCCCTTCCTCCAGCACTGGGCGGCCAAGATGTCGGCCGAGGCCGCCGTGGACAACCTCGGTTCGCTGGTGGGTCTGGCGATGAACGACCGTGCGGGCGCGGTCGATTACCTCAAGGGCGCGGCCAGGAGGTACACGAAGCAGCGGGCCGACATCGGCTCTGACGCACACGACATGTTCGAGCGCATGGCGCGCGGGGAGACCGTCCGCCGGGTACACCCGGACATTGAGCCGTATCGGGCGCACTTCGCTGAGTTCCTGGACCAGGCGCAGCCGGAGTTCATCCGCATGGAAGACGTCGCGTGGTCCGACAAGCATGTCTATGCGGGCTCGTTCGATGCGATCTGCCGCATTGGCGGCGAAGTCGTGATGCTCGACTACAAGACGAGCAAGGCGACTTACGCGGACGTGTCGCTACAGCTCACGGCCTACGCGCGGGCTGACCACATCATCGACGCGGACGGCAACAAGCACGACATGCCGGTGTGTGACGCGGGCGCTGTCCTGCACGTCACCCCCGAACAGTGGGCGCTCAAGCCGGTTGAGATCTCGGACCGAGTGATGGCCCAATTCCTCGCGCTGCGCGAGACGTTCGAGTGGGACCGGAACACGTCCAAGGAGGTCATCGGCAAGCCGGTGATGTCCGGCGGTACCTCGCTGGTGACGGGCACACAGCGACGCGCCAAGTAGCGGGCTGAGGGGCTGTACCCCCGCCCCCACTCAACACATTCGACGGAGGGGCGGGGATCGCTACGGCGGCCCGCCCCTCGCGTCTCTCCCCTTTCAGAAGCGCACAGTAGGAGCACACACGCATGTCCCGTTCCCTCGCCATCTTCGACACCGACCCCGACGCCAAGCCGCGCCCCCGCTTCGCCAACGACACGGTGGGCCGCTTCCGTTCGGGCCGGATGAACGGCAACCGCCCGGAGTCCCTGAGCGAGTGGCGCGTGACCACGGGGGACCCGGAGACGGCCAAGGCCGTTGAGGCCCTGATGGGCGGCAAGGCCGAGGAGTGGGAGACGACCGGCGAAGACGCGCTGGAAATCCTCACCGAGAAGGACGCCGTAAAGGTCGTCATCGACGGTGTGTCGGCGATCCGGGCCCGCATGGTCCTGTGGGGTCGTCAGGGCCCCATCCACGAGTGCGACGGCGTCAAGTTCCTGTCGCCCGAGGAGGACAAGGGCACGCCGTGCGGCTGCCCGCAGCTTCTGGCCGACCGTAAGGCGGCGGCCAAGTCGGGCCGAGGCCCGGCCCCTTCGATCGAGGTCAAGTTCCGGCTCGCGGATGACCCGCAGCTCGGCAAGTTCAAGTTCGTGTCCGGCTCTTGGGAGCTGGTCAAGGTGCTGCACGAGGTCGAGGACGCGCTTGACCGTGTGGGCGGGCCCGCGCTGTGCACGCTGCGGCTCGAACTCGTCCAGTTCACCACCAAGGCCGGTGTCGATGTCGCCTACCGCAAGCCGGTGATCGACGTTCACGGCAAGGTTCCGGCGGATATTGACGCCGTTCTGACGGACGCGTCCCCGTGGGATGACGTCCCGTTCTAGGCAGTCCAGTTGGGGGCCCGGCAAGGGGTCGGGCCCCCGCATCCCAGCGTTGGAATTCCAACGCTGACACACAGAGGAGAGAGGCGCAGCTATGCGTTCTGCGGAAGAGATCATGCGGTATCCGTTCCGGGCCCCGGAGGTCATGAGTTACGAGGAGCTGACGCGCATCTGCGACGGCTTCGACAAGGCGTCGGACCTGCATCCGTCCGCCGGTACCGGCAACTCGGCGGCCAAGCTCAACGAGGAGAAGGTGCGCGCGATCCGGCAGGCTGCCGACGCTGGCGCGAACTTGTCCCACCTGGCTACCTCGTTCGGGATCTCTGTCCGCGCGGCCCGGCACATCGTGCGCCGTACGAGCTGGACGCACGTCAAGTGACGTACTCGGTGCGGGAGTCGCACGCGCCTGCGCTGGGGGACCTGCGCGGGCTCGGCGAGGGCGACGTGATCTGTCTGTTCCGGTCCGCGACGGAGCGCGAGGACTGGCCGAAGGTTTGGGAAGCGATCGGCATTGCGTTCATGCGCGGTGCGGTCGTGCTGCGAGGTGGCGAGTGATCGGGTCGGTACTGGAGTTCTCGGCGGTCGCGCTCATCGTGGCCGTAACGCTGGTCGTGTTCGGGGCGCTGACGGCCGCTCTCGTCCTCGGGGTGGCCGAGGCGGTGAGGCGTCGTGGCGAACGCGGCTAAGGCCAAGGGGACGGCGTGGGAGTCCGCTTGCCGTGAGTACCTGAATGAGGGTGTCACGGACCGGCGGGCCCTCGTGCGCCGCAACGTACAGATGGGCGTCAACGACATTGGCGACCTGGACGCGTTCCCCTTCACGGGCGAATGCAAGGCGGTCAAGTCGTACGACCTGGCCGGGTTCGTAGAGCAGGCCAACCGCGAGGCCGACAACGCGGACATGCCCTTTGGTGTGGCGCTGATCAAGCGGCCACGCAAGGGAGTTGGGGACGGTTACGCCGTGCTCGACATCCGCACATTCCGGCGCGTGCGCGCCCGGCTGCTGGGGCTCGATGACCCCGAGGGATAGGGGCTGTACCCCCGCCCCCACTAGACCACCGTGACACCCGAGGGTAAGGAGAGAGACCCGTGGAGTTCCGTTCCATCCTGGCACGTTTCGAGGACGTGGCAGAGCACGCCGACGGCGGTTACGTCGCGAAGTGCTCGGCCCATCCGGACTCGCGCCCCTCGCTGCGAATCTGGCGCGGCGAGGACCACAAGGTACGGCTTACGTGCCGTGCCAACTGCCCTACGGCCGACGTGGTGTCGGCGGCGGGACTCCAGTTCTCTGACCTGTTCAACGCGACGGGGGAGGGGCTGACGGTCTCGGCCGAGAAGCCCGCCCCCGTGGACGCGGGCAAGGTGGCTGCGCTGCGGGTGTGGCTGGACGAGATGGCCGTCTCCAACTCCCGTGCGGAGATGGAGGCGTACGCGCTGAATCGCTTCGGGATAGGCCCGGAGCAGGGGGCCGACCTGGGCCTTGAGGTGTTCGCGCCGCAGGCGGGTTACCCCTCGTTCGTGTCTGACTCGTTCGCCCGGTACCCGCGCATGGTGGTTCCGTTCTTCGACTTCAAGGGCGTTGCCCGTGGGGCGCAGGGTCGGGACCTGTCAGGACGCTGCCCGGTGCGCTGGGTGTCGCTGTCGAATGACGGCGGTGTGTGGGCCAAGTACGGGGTCCTGCGCAACGATTCGGGGTTCGACACGTGGCTTGTGACCGAGGGTCCGAGCGATGGCCTGACGGCGTGGGCGGCCGGGTACAACGTCGTGATCGTGCGGGGTGCCGGGCTGGCTCGGAACGCGGACTTGATCCGCGAGATTGCGGCCGGGCTCGGCGACGCCGACGTTGTGCTTGCGGGTGACCGCGACAAGGCGGGCGAGGCATTCACGGAGGAGCTGGCCAAGGCCCTCGTCCGTGAGGGCGTGATGGCCCGCCGTATGACGGCGATACCGGCCGGGCTCGACCTGACCGACTGGCGAGAGCTGGACCCGCAGGGGTTCGCTGGCCCGTTCCATGCGGCCGTACGCCGGGCGGAGTTGGTCAAGGCCGACGAGCCCCCCGCACGGGCCCCGGAGCAGCGTGGGAATTCCAACGCTGCCCTCCTCCCGCTGACCGACTTGGGCAACGCGCAGCGTCTGTTCAACCGGCTGGGCGGACACGTCCGCATGGTGCCGGGCGCGGGCGTCTTCAAGTGGCAGGGCAAGAAGTGGGAGCAGGTCCCAACGGAAGCGCTGTACGCGGACGTTCGCGCGGTCATCAAGGCCATGGGAGAGGAGACCGGGCACCCGAACCCGGACGCTCACAGCAAGTGGGTTCAGCGGTCGCAGGATGCGCAGAAGGTGCGGGGCATGGTGGACATGCTGTCCAGCATCCCCGGCGTGTACGCGACGGTGGACCAGTTCGACGCTAACCCGGAGCAACTGGCGTTCCGGAACGGCATGGTGAACCTTCGCACGGGCGAGGTCACCGACCATCAACCGGCGGACATGAACACGTTCTATGTGGGCGTGGACTATCGGCCGGATGCGCGGGCCCCTCGGTGGGAACGGTTCATGCGGGAGTGTCACCCGGACTCGGATTCCACCCCTGGGTTCCTTCAAGAGCTGGTCGGCTACGGCCTGTCGGGCCTGTCGGTCGAACGCTGCTTTGTGATGCACGTCGGTCCGACGACGAACGGCAAGACGACGTTCACGGCGACGCTTGAAGACGTGTTCGGCGCTGCGGCGCACCGAGTTGACGCGTCGCTGTTCCAGCGGCGGCGGGAGTCGGGCGGCCCTCGTGCCGACGTCGTGGGCCTGCGCGGTAAGCGGCTGGTGATCTCCTCGGAGTGGCCCGCCAACATGCCGCTCGATCAGGCGTTGATGAAGTCGGTCACGGGTGACCAGACGATCAGCGCGCGCGGGGTGTACGCGCGGAACGAAATCACCTTCAAGCCCTCGTGCTTGGTGCAGGTGGATACCAACTACGTGCCCGACGTGGACGCGACGGACGCGGCCCTTTGGCAGCGTGTGCGCGTCATCCCGTGGGAGCAGGATTTCCGGGGCCGCGAGGACCGCCACCTACAGAGCACGCTCAAGCGGGAGCGCGAGGGCATCGCGGCGTGGGCCGTGGCTGGCGCTGTCCGCTGGTTCGCCAAGTACGAGGCGGGGCAGGGGCTTTCGTTCCCGTCGGCGGTCGAGCGCCGGACGGCTCACTACCGGGACGCGTCACACCCGCTGGCCGGGTTCATTGGCGAAGAGTACGAGGTGGCAGACGGCGAGTTCGTAAACAAGCCGGACGCGTGGGCGCGTTACCGGGAGTGGGTCGAGGAGTGCGGCATCAAGCACCCGATGACCCGAAACAAGTTCTATGACGCCGTGCGGACGTTCCCCGGCGTGATGGAAGGGCAGAACACGCGCGGACAGAAGGGGTTCCGCAACTTGCGGGACATGCGCGAGGTGCGCACTTCCGGCCCCGGCATCTTCGGGGGCGACAAGTAGAGAGAACGACTTGAGGGGTCAGCGTTGGAATTCCAACGCTGGCCCCTTTTGCATGGAGAGGCGCAGGCGTGCAGCACAACACCATGACCGTTGCTGGGGAGATAGTCCATTACTGGGTGTGTGAACGCCCGGAAGACCTGCGGGAGTTTCGGCGCTGGGTTGTGACCGTGGCCGAGTCGGGTATCCCGGTGGGCTCCGACTCGGAGACGACGGGGCTCGACTGGTACGCGTCTGACTTTCGGGTGCGGCTGTGGCAGTTCGGGACGGCCCGCCACTCGTGGGTTGTGCCGGTCGAGTTGGGCCCGGCATTCGCGGAAGCGGTCGCGTGGGCGCTGCGGACGCTGCCGAACCTCGTCTATCAGAACGGCACGTATGACGCGCTGGTTGCGGACCGGCATCTTGGCGTGGACCTTGACGACCACATGCGGCGCATGACGGACACGCGCATCTATGCCCATCTGATCGACAGTCGGCAGGACTTCGAGGGCGGCGTTGGCTTGTCGCTCAAGCCGCTTGCGGCGCACTACGTAGACCCGAGCGTCGAGGACCCGCAACGCGCACTCCAGGCGGAGTTCCGGAAGGCGGGCGGCAACAAGTCGACGGGGTGGGCCCTGATCGACTTGTTCAACCCGGAGTTCCTGCGGTACGCCGCACTTGATCCGGTGCTCTGTGTCCGGCTGCTGCCGAGGCTGCAAGAGCGGTTCGAGCAGGAGGGCGGGCGTGCGGCCCTGGTTCCGTATGAGCACGACCTTGCGCGAGTCTGCGCGAAGATCCAGCGGCGCGGGATGCTCATTGACCCGACGTACACGGCGGGTCTCGTCGGCGCTCTGGCGGAGGATCAGGCGAAGTACGAGGCGATAGCCGCGCGATACGGGGTCGAGTCGGTCAACTCCCCGAAGCAGGTAGCCGAGGCGCTGGTTGGGATGGGGGAGACCCTGACGGACCGGACGGCCGGGGGAGCGCTGGCGGTCGGCAAGGAAGTGCTCTTGCCGATGGCGGACATGGGTACCGACTGGGCGCGTCTCGACATGCGCACCCCTAACCCGCTGGCTGACGCCGTGTTGCGGGCGAAGCGTGCGGGCAAGTGGTCGACGTCGTACGCACAGGCCATGTTGGCGAACCGTGACAGTGACGACCGGGTGCACCCCGGCCTCAACCCTCTTGGGGCGCAGACCGGCCGCGCGTCGGTGAGTAACCCGCCGTTGCAGCAACTCCCCTCCAAGGGTTGGACGATCCGGCGGTGTGTCGTGGCGGAGCCGGGTCACGTGTACTGGTCTGTTGACCAAGCTGCCGTTGAGCTGCGCGTGTTGGCGGCTCTCTCGGGTGAGCGCCGGATGATCGACGCCATTGCGGCCGGGAAGGATCTCCACTCGTTCGCGGCGGAAATGATGTTCGGGGCCGAGTTCACCAAGCCGCAGCGAACGTTGGCGAAGATCGCGGGACTTGGCACCGCCTACCAGGGCGGAGCGGCGACGCTGGCCAAGCAGACCGGACAGCCGGAAGAGGTCATGCGGGACACGCTGACCCGGTACGGGCGGGCGTTCCCCGGCATTAAGCGGTGGGCTCGGAAGATGCAGCGCGAGGCGTTGGCCGACCGGTGCGTGTTGACGACGGTTACCGGCCGGAGGCTGCACCTGGACCGTGACCGGCTGTACAAGGTCGTTGCGTACGCCTGCCAGTCGACGGCGCGGGACACGATGGGTCGCGCGCTGATCGAGATGGACGAGAAGGGGCTAACTCCCTACCTCACGGGCTGGATTCATGACGAGGTGGTTGGCACGGCCCCGGCGGACGAGGCGGCGGACGTGGCCCGCGAGGTCGCGGGCGTGATGCGCATGGATCTGCTCGGCGTCCCGCTGGACACCGATTCGGAGGTCTACGGACCGAGCTGGGCAGATGGCTACGGCCTGCCGGATGAGATGAAGTACCGACCCTAGGAGGTGACCGGGCGTGGCGGTGAAGACGTGCCCCGATTGCAAGGACGTGTTGCCGCTCGCCCGGTTTCCCCGGCACGCGAGGAGCGCGGACGGCCGTGCGGCCCGCTGCCGCGTCTGTGCGGCTGTGAGGCGGCGGAGTACCCGCGACCCCGCGAAAGAGCGTGAGCGGCGCTTGTGGCGCGCTTACGGCATCACGGGGGAGGAGTACCGGGCGATGGGCTCGGCGCAGCGTTGGCGCTGCCTCGTCTGCGGGGAGCGGGCCCCGAAGGGGGTTCGGCTCGTGGTGGACCATGACCACGTCACCGGCTACGTCCGTGGCCTATTGCACTCGGAGTGCAACGCGGCGCTCGGTTTGCTCGGCGACGATCCGGCGGTCATGGAGCGTGCGGCCCGGTATCTGTCACGGGCTGTAGATCTCCGGTCACAGATCCACTAGGCGGGGGCCGTCATACCGGAGGATGACTTTTCGGTGTGACGGCCCCCACTGTCGGACCAGCGTTGGAATTCCAACGCTGCTAGGTAACGGCCGGGAACGTCGCAGGTCAGCGACGTCATACCAGAGGATGACGCCGGTCAGACCGTCGCGGTACTTAGGCCCGGCTTACGTAACGATGGCTTGCGATCTTGGTTCGGCCGAACGTAGGAATGACCTCGTCAGCCGGACGGCCGACACATATTCCACAGAGCGAGGGGAGGATTTGCGGTGCACATCCGACACAGCCGCAGTTCTTCCGTGACGGCGCGAGCACGCACCGTTACCACCCTCTGTGTCCTGCGGCGTAGGGCGTACGGCTCGATCTCGGTAGCCGAGATGCGCAGCTTTGAGCGCGCCATGGGCCTTACCCCCGGTGCCATCGTGAGCGGCGTGGTTGCCGACGCGGAGCGCGTCGCGCGACTGTCGCGAGCCTCCGCGCTGGCCGCCGTTACCTTCCTGCTCCGCGCCATCGTGCGCCGTGCCCGCGCGGCTGCGGCCCTCGTGGCTGCCGCACAGCGTGGACGAACCGAGGGCGCATCGTTCGCCCGCACGTCCTCCCCGGACCCTGCCGCCTCGTAGCGCGCAGGGTCTCTTTCTGTAAAGCCCCTGTGCCCGCGTAGGCGCAGGGGCCATTTCGTCATGCCCCCGCCCGGCCAACCCGCCGATCGGGGGCTTTGACCTGCCCTCTTACGGGGCGCTTCTGCCTGCCCTTTCGGCCGCTCGGCCGGGTGTACCCCCACCCCCACTCAACACCCCCGAGCCCCCCGAACAAGGAGCAGAAGCACATGAACGCCACCGTCACCAACCGCATGATCGTCGCCGCGCAGACCGGCGAGAGCGACGATTACGCGGCACTGCTCGCCGACCTGGAGGCGGCCACGGGCCGGACGCACACGCGGCGGCTGGTGGAGTCGGACACGCAGGGCGTTGCGGCCGAGGCCATCATGGGCGCGCTCGACGGCGCGGCCCACGCGATTGCCTGGGACCGGGTGTTCAAGGCCCCCGGCCAGGACGAGACGCGCGAGGAGCTGTTGCAGTCGGCCCGCGCGGCCGTGTGGTCGGCCGTGACGACGTGGGACGTCGAGGCGGAGAACACCGCCGAGTTCACCTCGTACGCGATCCAGACGGCCAAGCTCGACGCACAGGCCGCCATGTTCGCCGAGGCCGCCCCCGGCGTGGCCGTGGACGCTGCGGCCCGCTACGCGGGGGCCCTGCGCCGGAACGGCGGGGACCACGATTCCGCCGTGGCCGAGATGACCACGCTTGAGGACACCAAGCGGCGCATGTCGCCGGACTACGCGGAGCAGATCCGCGCGGCCTTCGAGGGCCCGGCGTACATCAACGCCGGTGGCGACACGGAGCGTTCGGCGTCGCTGCTCGACGCGGCCGACGAGTCCACCCCGGACAAGTGGGCTGAGCGACAGGGCGAGTTGCAGCCGTCGCTTCGCTTCAACCCGCTTGAGATATCCCGCGACGCGGTCAAGGTCCGTGGCATATCCACGACCGGCAAGGGTGCCCAGAAGGGCGAGAAGGCCCGCGACCGCGCGACGGACGGCCGGGCCTACGCGGTGAGCGTCCGCAAGGTCGGCGAGCCGTACGAGCGTCCCGACTCGGTCGGCGAGTTCGTCAAGGCCGCCCCGCTCGGCCAGGGCAAGGGCAACGGCTGGAAGGAGAACGGCGCGGTGATCGACCGCGACGCCGAGGCCGACACGCACGCCCGGTACGTGGGCGCGGCGCAGGTGAAGGCGGCGCAGATCCTCGCCCTGTTCACCCCGGCGGAGCGCGCCGTTGTCGAGGCTGCGGCGGGCGTTGACGGCGGCTTCACGGCGGCCGGGCGCGTGTCTGCGGCCAAGGTCGCCGAGGCCACGGGCAAGGCACAGAACACGGTGAAGAAGACGGCGCAGCGCATCAACAAGCGGCTCGACGCAGCGCGCGCCAACGGCGAGATCTGACAGACCAGTTACGAGCGAGGAGAGACAACCATGGCAGCTACCCGACGAGTTCGACGCGACCGCCCGGCGGTCAAGCACCAGCCCCGCACGGCGCACGACTGGACGGCCCCGAAGGGGGACCACGTCCCCGATGTGCTGGCCGGTCTCGTGAGGGAGGCGGAGAAGTGATCCGGTACCAGACGGCCGAGGACGCGGCCCTTGCTGGCCTCTCCGTTCTCGACGGCCCCACCTGGGACGAGCCGACCGGCGACCCGTACGAGGACGACGACAACGACCTTTTCGACTGCCACAACTAACCACGACTGAGGAGAGACAGACATGGCGATTCGTGAGACGCGCGAGACGAAGGCAATTCAGACGGTGGACCGGGGTGCGGTCGTCGTCGTGATGACGGACAAGGAGCCGGGCGCGATCCGCGTACGGGCGGAGTGCGAGCGAGGAGGCGCGCGACTGACGGCGGGGCAGGCGCGCGAACTCTCGGCCCTGCTGCTGCGGTACGCCGACGAGGCAACCAAGCTCACGGCGCAGGAGGCCATATCGCGGCACCTCCGCGAGGCGCAGACGACTGCCCCTCGTTTCCCCCGATTCTGATCAGGAGCAAGACCCATGGAATACAAGTGCGTTGAGAACCCCGCCGACACGCTGATGGTGCGTCAGGATGAGGGCAACACCGTACGATTCACGATCGCCGAGGCGGGGGAGACCCCGCGACTCGTCTACCTCGGGGCGGCCGACGTCTCCACGCTGGCCAAGCAGCTTGACCGCTGGTCGCCCCCGGCGGCCCCCTCGTTCGAGGAGGCCCGCGAGAATGCGCGTGCGGCGTTCAACGGCGAGTGCCCGCCGAGGGGTTGCGCTGTGGACGGCTTCGGTCGTTCGCAGTGTCCCGGCGGCGTGTGCCCCGAGGATGCACCGAAGCAGACCGAAACGCTTGACGATGCACTGAACGAGACGGAAGGGGAGTCCGTGGGTAAGCACGCTAAGCCGGTCGAGGAGCCCAAGCCGGAGCCGGTGACGTTCGGGGATGCAATGCTTCCGCAGCCTGGAACCTTCGACCTTGAGCGCGCGTACATCCGCGCGTGCGAACTCCTCAAGCAGACCGGACGCCCGTTCACGCACGGGGCCGCTATCGAGCTGGCCCGCTATCTGGCCGGGGAAGAGGTGCGGGCGAACGTCGCGTGATTGAGCACCGTTGGAATTCCAACGGTGCTACGCTCTGCGCATCGGTACGACGGAAGAGAGGGTGACCCGGTGGCCAAGAGGATTTACCGCGCTGTGAGCAGTTCCGGAAATGTGCAGACGCGGCAGACGGAACGCGAATACGAGGCGGCCGTGGAAGTCCTGTCGGTCGAGCCGACCGGGGAGGAGAAGGTTTGGCGCGGCGAATCGTTCGAGTACCCGAAGTACCGTACGGCCGTCCGCCACAATCCCCCCGCCGGGTGGCGCGAGGCTGAGAAGCTGGCCCGCGCGGAACGCGTGAGGTTGGCGGCCGAGTGGACCGGGGAGACGTCGCAGTTCGTTGTGACGAACGGCTACGAGGAGTCGGGCGCTGTCTTCTGGGAGGTTCGACGCATCGGTATGCGGTACGCCGACGAGTGGTTCATCCTGTCGTTCCACAGCACGTACGAGCTGGCCGAGAAGGCGGGTCGGACGTTCGCGAACCGGTGGGCGAACTCACCGATTCGCCCCAAGGTGGACGTCGTACCGGCCGAACTAGACGAGTAGGAACGCCGCAGGTCAGGGCCCGTTTCCCTTCGGGGGAGCGGGCCCTTTCTGTGTTCCCGTGTGGCTCACGTCACGGGAGCAGCGTTGGAATTCCAACGCTGGTGTGTGTCAGTGTGTGGTCACGCCGAACGACGGCGACGAACGAACGGAGAGATCAACATGAACGTCACCACCACCCGCAACCTGGCCGCCGAGATCATCGACGCGGCGGGCATGACCTGGGCCCCCGGCAAGGTCGCTCCGGAGGGTGGCTACATGGTGAGCGCGTACGGCGCGGAGATGGTCATTCCGCTGGACTACTTCGGCGCGTCGGATGTGGCGCTGTTCATGATGGAGCACGGGGCCCGCGTGGCGGGCGACGGGCGCGCGTACTTCGGTGCCTGGGTGGACGGCGGCGACGTGTACCTTGACGTCTCGTACAACGTCCAGGACTGTTCGGAAGCGGTCGCGATGGGCCACCTTGAGCGTCAGCTTGCGATCTTCGATGTGGCGGCCGGTGAGGTCATCGACCTGCGCTGACCGAGTGGACGGCTTTGGTCGTGCCCCTGCGGGGGCGCGGCCATGGCTGGCCAGTCAGACAGTGAAAGCACGACAGAGCAGAGCAGACCATGAACCTTGAAGACGATTTCCGGCGCGTCGCTGCGTCGGGTGAGCTGGCAGCGTGGCGGCGGGCGCAGGGTGCGACCGTCACGGCGTGGCTAGACCGGTACGCGGCGGACAACTCGACCAGCGCGCGGCACGCCAAGAATGCGTTCGTGAACAAGTTGCGGCGCGGTGACCTGCACGTAATCCGGGGTCGAGTTTTGACCCCGCAGTAATTCCGAGCGGCGTTGGAATTCCAACGGTGCTCCATTTGGCCCCCTCCTGGGTAATCCGGGAGGGGGCCTTTTTCGTTTCTGCACCCGCCCGTACGAGTGGCGGGGGATGCTGTTTCGCATGGTCGCGATCGAGACCCGGCTAGAGGGGTCCCACGATACGGGCAACAACTGGTTCGTTTTCTGGGCGACCCCGGAGGGTGTGCCGGTCATTGAGGTTGCGGAGTTCGATACGTCGGAGCAGCTACGCATTTACCTGGGTGTGGTCGAGGGGCAAGCGCGTATGCGGCTGCCGTTGCTGAACTGGCGTGCGTCCCTCCCGACTGACTTCCGCCTCGTGTGTCATCGGCTCGACACGGGGGCGCTGGTGGCTTTCTGGTGGTGCTGGCGTGGGCCGTCGGGGGAGTACGTGCGCACGCCGCTGGTGTGGGTGGCTGACCCGTTGTAGCTCGTCAGTTCGATTGAAGGCAGGAGGCGAGGCCGTGAGCGGCCCTGTGTGGCCCGAGCGTGAGCCGGGTGGACCTAGGAGGCCGGGGCGGGCCCGTAGGGCGTGGGAGAGGCTGTCACGGCCCGTGCGGTGGGTGCTGGGGGTCGTGGCCCTGCTCGTGTTCGTCGTGTGGCTGCTGTTCGTGGCCGCGTTCCTGGAATTCGTGGCCGAGGGGTGCGGGGGGAGTGGCTGCCCGGTCTTCAATCCGTGGGCGAAGTAAGGGAGTTATACGGAACGTGATCTTCCGGTTACGCTATTCGCCGGCCTCGGGTGGGAACGCCAACGGCCCCCGACATTCCCCCAGTTGAGGGAAGGCGTCGAGGGCCGTGGTTGGCCGCCTGGCGGCCGACGAGGGGCTAGTGGGGCTAGGCCGCGATGTGGCCGACGAAGGCCGCCCACGCGTCCGGTGAGGCCGTCACGGTCGGGCTGTCGGACAGCTTGGAGTCACGCACGGGGACGACGTGAGGGAGGTTGGTTGCCACCTTCACGCACTGGCCCTGTCCGTTGCTGCTGTACGACGACGTGCGGAACTCGGCCCCGGTCAGGTCGTGCTCTGTCTTGCTCATCTTGATCATGTCCTCCATGGCGCTGCGGATTCGGTCCGCTGACTTGTTGAGGCTGAGGGCCCGCGTCTGGACGTGATCGTAAATCAGCCCGTACTCGGCTACCCGCCCCGAGTCTTCCACGAGTTGCCCCAGGGTGAAGCCTTCCAGGTACGCGACGTTCGGCCCGTCCGGCAGGGCCAGGAGCGCGAGGAGCCCGCCGAGGGCGGCGTGGGCCCCGATGCCGGAGGGCACGACCTGGACGACGACGGGGCCGTTACCGGCGACCGTGGACAGTCCGAGGATGTGCCCGAGCTGGCGCGCCATCACTGCGGGCCCGCCGACTGGCCGGGTCAATACGGCCTCGTCCAGGAGGTACCAGAGCGGCGGCGGTTCCTCGCGGTGCAAGATCTCTTGCCGGTCGAGTCGCTTCCTGACGGCGTGTTCGATCCTCTCCGGTGTGCTGCGGATCATGCCCTCTGCGAGTAGGGCCCGCATGTACTCCTCGGTCTGGAGGATGCCCGGCACGACCGTTGCCGCGTACTCCCTGAGCCCGACGGCCCGGCCCTCAAACTCGCGGTACCGGGCGAACCAGTCGGGCACGGCCGGGATGCTGTGCATCCACTCCCACATGCGCTCGAAGAACCCGGGCTTGGGGGGAGTGTGCTGGGTCGCCGGGTCCTTCAACCCCCGGTCAAGGTCGCGGGCGTTGTCGAGGGTGGGCGGGATAAGCGCCTTTTCGATCTGCGAGACGCGGCTAGGCGACATGCGTGCTTCGGTCGCTAGCTTGTTCTGCTTCCAGCCAAGTAACTCCCGGCGGATGACCAGTTCTTCACCGAAGAAGTGCGCAGGTGTTCGGAGCGTGGGGGGTTCGTCGGTCGCCAACGTGCAGTCACCGCCCTTTAATTCGCGGTCTTAATGGTCCTGACCAGCTCAACGTACCGGCGCGCCCCGTTGACTGGGGTACACACGGAGAAACACCCGACAGGGCGAGAGAAACGCGCGGAGGCGGGACGGATGAGCAGCGACGACCAGCACGCGGCAGCCACCGACGAGCAGCCGGAGTACCGGGCAGACGACAAGGGCAAGATCGGCGAAGTCCTGGACCACGTGTCGGGCAAGGTGTGTCTCCGACCGCCCGGCGGTGGGGTGGAGTTCTGGCGCGACCCCGACGAGCTGCGCCCGCTGGACGACTCGGAGAAGGCCCGCGTACTGATGCTGACGACCCCGGTCGGGTCGTCGCGATGAGTGCCCCCGTTGAGGGCGTGGTGGTCACGGCCGACGACTCGCCGTTAGAGCCCGTCGGCGTTCCTGAGTGCACCCCCTGTCAGGCGTGGTCGGCGGTGCGCACGGTCAACCGGCTGCGGAGCCCGTCGCGGGTCGCGCTGGCGAACGGGATGATCCGCGAGCACCCGGCCCACACGGCCATGCCGCGCGAGATACCGGGCGGCACCAAGTGAGCCGGGTATTCATCGCGACGGCGTCCGCGCTGCGCGTCGAGCCGGGCCACCTGGTGCTCGACGGCGGGGAGTTCCGGCGCGTGGCCGGGACCGTGGACATCATCAGCGGCCGGGAGGCCAAGCCATGCGTCGAGATCGTGTGGGAGGGGGACGACTGGCCCCCGCTCGTTCGCTGGGTGGCGGAGAAGGTGATCATTCGCCACGCCGACCCGGGGTTGATCAGCGGCCCCAACCGACCGCATCGGGTGGGCGGCGTGCGCGGCACCGTGAGGGCCCGCGACATGCCCGCAGCGCTAGCCGGTTGAACGCCGTGGCCGTGACCGTGGTCGGCGTCCTGGGCGTCGTCGTCATGAGCCTGGCGGTGTTCCGGTGAAGCGCGTTGGACTTCGGCTGTACTCCCTCGTATGGCGCGTGGGGGAGTTCGCCGCCTGGGCCGTCGTCGGGTACGTCCTGACCGCCCACACCTAGACACCTGCCGCCCGCGTCGTGATGTGAGGTCCAACGCGGGCGGCGGGGCTCAACTCCCCTCTCCTAGTGGTGCCCTGCTTGGACGGTCGGGCCGCTGGGGGAGGGGGCTAGCGTCCGCTCCGGTGATCACCCTTGGTCGAGTGCGCCGGGGCGGGCTTCAACTCCCCTTCTAGGTAAGGGCTCCGGGACTTTGGTCCCGAGGCCGGCGAGGCCGAAAGTCCCGTCGCTAGAAGAGGGGCGCAAGACCCCCGCACCGGGGGGCTCAGTGGGGACTCAGATCCCCGGTGCGGGGCCCAACTCACCCATAGTCGCAGGGAGTAGCGATGACCGCTGCCTTAAACCCTCTGAAGTTCGCATGGTTGGAGGTCACGGGGCTCTGCAACGAGTTCTGTGATCACTGCTACGCGGACAGCGGCCCCAAGGGGACGCACGGCACGATGACCGTTCAGGACTGGGTGCACGTGCTCGACCAGCTCGCCGACATCGGCGCGCTCGACGTCCAGTTCATCGGCGGGGAGCCGACGTTGTACCCGCACCTGCCGGAGCTGATCGAGCACGCGCACGGGCGCGGGCTGGGCATCGAGGTGTTCTCGAACCTGACCCACATCCGCGAACCGCTGTGGGAGACGTTCAAGGCCCACGGGGTCAAGCTGGCCACGTCGTACTACTCCGACGAGGCCGCCGAGCACGACGACGTGACCCGCCTCCGGGGCTCCCACAGGAAGACCCGCACCAACATCAAGAAGGCGCTCGACCTGGGTATCCCGCTGCGCGGCGGCGTCGTCACCGTGCGGCCGGAGCAGCGGGCCCGCGAGGGGCTGCAAGACCTGATCGACCTTGGCGTTCCGCAGGTCGGCGGGGACCGTACGCGGGCGTTCGGCCGGGCCAGTCAGGGGGCCGCTCCGACCATCGCGGACTTGTGCGGGCACTGCGCCCACGAGAAGTGCGCCATAGGCCCGGACGGCGGCGTCTGGCCGTGCGTGCTGGGGCGCTTCCTGACCCTGGGGAACGTGCTCCAGACCCCGCTGGCGGAGATCTGGGGCGGGGAGCAGATGACCGCCGTAGCGGCCGACATCGCGGCCGTACACGGGCCGGGGGCGGCAGCGTGCACCCCGCCGCAGTTCCTCCCCATGTGCGGCCCCTGCGGGCCCTGCGTCCCGTCCGTGGGGCACTGCGACCCGAAGGAGGCCGAGGCCGCAATGGCGGCGGCTACGATCGGCGCACCCGCCTAACCCGGCTGAGATCACCAGGGAGAGCACAGATGCATGATCACGGCGACGACTTCGGCCCCTGGGGCATGGAGGGCAACCACAGCGCCGTACAGCGGACCGAGGAGGAGTGGGCCACGATCGCCCGGTACGTCCGGCACGCGGCCAACAAGCTCGGTCCGGATCTTCCGCTGTGCCTCCCCGGCGAGCCTCAGCAGTGCGGGCGGCCCGCTCAGCAGCATGTCTTGGCGTGGTCGGCTTACCTCAAGGCGGCGGCCCATCACCTGATCGAGCAGGCGACGCCGAGCCAGGAGAGGGGCGCGCACGCGGTCGGCCCCCTGTACCAGCGTCGGCTAGCTGAGCTGCGCGAGCAGAGCGCCCGCGTCTGAAAGCCCCGCGCTGTCGGCCTCCCCGGCGGCGCGGACCGAGCGCCCAACCCCCCTTCCGGGCGCACGGATCGGCCCCGGTTGGCCTCCGATTCCGGTTCCCCCCGGACGGCCGACCGGGGCCTTTCGTATGCTCCGGGGCATGGGTTACCGGATCAGCTACACGTACGCGTTCACGGCGGCTCCAGAGGCCGGAGAAGGCGAGGGGGTGGCCGAGAGTGAGACCGACGTCCGTAACGCGCTCACGCGGGCGCTCGTGGCCCATCTGGAGGGCATCGCCGACGAGGACGCGCGGGCGGCGGCCACGGTGGATCTGCTGCCCCCGCTGGCCCGGTTCGTGACGGACGCGGAGCGGACGTTGAAGCGGGGCAAGACGACGTCGTACAACCACCCTGACGCGTGGGTCCAGTTGCACCCGGTTGAGTGGTCGGAGCCCGAGCCGGAACCGCTGATCAAGGGGACGAGCAGCGAGCGGCATTGGGGGACGATCCTCCGGGCGGCGCAGGGCCGCAACAGTGGGCAGGCCGTGGGCCACATGACGACGCTTCGGGCTATGGCCCGGTACGGGTACCTGGAGGAGCACACGCACCCCAAGGACGGACGTGCGTACTTCTTCCTGTCGGCGGACGGCTGGGACGCCTAGCCTGTCGTCATGGAGCGCGAATTCAAGATCAATGACACCCCGTTCACGGCCTGGCTGTTAGGTGAGGCCCGGTCGGCGGGGTGGGACGTGGACGGCGACGAGGAGGCCAGGAACACCCTGCGTCTGACGGCGGCGCTGATCCGCACGAGCGGCGTGGCCGTGGTGGACGTCGAGAAGCTGGCCCGTGCGGTCGGCGTGACCGTCGCGGAGATCGAGGAGGCGGCGCGCGAGGAGCTGACGGCGAACGAGGCACAGGCGCGGCTGTTCGAGGGGCCCGGAATGGCGGAGCTGGACGAGCACCTAGACGGCGTCGCGTGGCCGAAGGGCGACGACCAGAAAGACGGCTGACAGGGGGCGGGTCGAGCCCCTACCGTGGTCATTGCGTGGGCTGGTGTAGTTCGGAAACGCGGCCCCTTGGCCGGTCGCGAACGGCCGGGGCTCTCCTCCTGATAAGCCAGTCTCGCACCCCCGTCCGGGACGCTGGGCGGGGGCTTTTTTCTGCATTTACGCAGGTCAGGCCGTGCCTCCGGGTGTGGTTAGCGCTCCCACTGGGTCCACTCGCGCACCCGCCGCTCGGACAGCGCGATACGGCGCCCGCCCAGCCGGTGCGCCTCGATGGTGCGCCCGGCGTCCACGGTCTCGGCGAGCACGGCGGAGACCGCCGCGTACCCCGCGGCCTCGCTGCGGTAGGCGCTCGGCGCCCGCTTGAAGTACCAGCGGCAGCCGACGATCAGCACCGGCAGCGCGACCACTACGGACAGCGCCAGCGGCGGCGCGGTCACCGTGAGCCCGCCCAGCAGCAGCGCGATCCACACCACGCCGATGGACAGCTGCGGCACGGCCTCGCGCATCGCGTTGGAGAGCCGGTCGATGTCGGTGGTGATACGGGAGAGCAGATCGCCGGTGCCGGCCCGCTCCAGGACGCCCGGCGGCAGCGCGACCGACCGTACGAGGAAGTCCTCGCGCAGATCGGCCAGCATCCGCTCGCCGAGCATCGCCCCGCGAAGCCGTACGAGCCGTACGAACACCGTCTGGATGGCGAGGGCCAGCGCGAACAGGCCGATGGTGTACTCCAGGTGGAGCTCGCGGGCGCCGTCCGACAGGTCCTGGACCAGCCCGCCCAGCAGGTACGGGCCGACCATGGAGGCGACGACCGCGACGGCGTTGACGGTGACCAGCAGGGTGAAGGCCTTGCGGTGGCGGCGGATCAGCCCGCCCACGTAGGTGCGTACGGTCGCGGGCGAGCCGACCGGCAGGGTCGTCGCGGTCTGCGGGGCGTCCGGATCGTGCTCCGGCGGCGCCAGGCCGATCATGCGGTCTCCTCGATCTGGTCGTGCGCGGTGGTCCGGGCACGGTCGTGTGCGCTGCCGCGCTCGGGTCCCTGCGCGACCTTGGCGTGTTCGATGGGGGTGTCCTCGGCGGGGTCGGCCTCGCGGGTGACCACGGCGCGGTATCCGGCGTCGGTGCGCAGCAGTTCGCGGTGCGTGCCCACCGCTGTGACCCGCCCCTCGGTGAGGAGGGCCACCCGGTCGGCGCGGTCCAGCAGCAGCGGACTGGAGGTGAGCAGCACCGTCGTACGGCCCGCCCGGATCTCCCGCAGCCCGTCCCCGATGCGGGCCTCGGTGTGCGAGTCGACCGCGCTGGTCGGCTCGTCCAGCACCAGCACCTCGGGGTCGGTGACCAGGGAGCGGGCCAGTGCCAGACGCTGGCGCTGGCCGCCGGAGAGCGACCTGCCGCGCTCGGTGATGGGGCTGCGCATCGGGTCGCCGGTCTCGTCGACGGAGGCCTGGGCCAGCGCGGTGAGCACATCCCCGCACTGGGCCGCCGCCAGTGCCCGGTCGGCGTCCACGCTCCCGCCGCAGGGCACGTCCAGGAGTTCGCGCAGGGTGCCCGAGAGCAGGACGGGGTCCTTGTCCTGGACGAGTACGGCACCGCGGGCCGCGTCGCGCGGCACATCGTCCAGGGCGGTGCCGCCCAGCAGGACGGAGGCGGCGGCTTCCTCGGTGTCGGCGGGGTGACCGCCGAGCCGGGCGGCCAGGCGCCCGGCCAGGTCCGGGTCGCCGCAGACCACGGCCGTCAACGTGCCCTGCGGTACGCGCAGTTCGCTCACCGGGTCGTACAGGTCGCCGCGCAGCGCGCCAAAGGTCTCCAGCCGTCCGCCCGCAGGCCGGCTCAGCGCGAGCACCCGGGCGGCGCGCTTGGCCGAGGGCCGGGAGAAGGAGTACGCCATGGCGATCTCCTCGAAGTGCCGCAGCGGGTAGAGGAGGAAGGCCACCGCGCTGTAGATCGTGACCAGTTCGCCGACCGTGATCCGCCCGTCCAGGGCCAGTTCGGCGCCGTACCAGACCACCGCGATCAGCAGCAGGCCCGGCAGCACCACCTGCACCGCGGAGATCAGCGACCACATGCGGGCGCTGCGTACCGCGGCCCGCCTCACGTCCTGGGAGGCGCGGCGGTAGCGGCCCAGGAACAGCTCCTCGCCGCCGATGCCGCGCAGCACCCGCAGCCCGGCGACCGTGTCCGAGGCCAGCTCGGTGGCGTAACCGGCCTTCTCGCGCTGCTCGTCGGCGCGCCGGGTCGCGGGCGGCAGCAGCGGCAGGACGGCCAGCGCCAGTACGGGGACGCCGATGGCCACCACGCCGCCCAGCGCGGGCTGGTAGACCACCAGGGCCACGCACACGCCGACGGAGGTCAGGGCCGCGGCGCCGAAGCGCGAGACGGCCTCGACGAACCAGCCGATCTTCTCCAGGTCGCCGGTGCTCACGGCGACGACCTCGCCGGCCGCCACCCGCCGGGTCAGCGCCGAGCCCAGCTCGGTGGTCTTGCGGGCGAGCAGTTGCTGGAGCCGGGCCACCGAGACGATCCAGTTGGTGACGGCCGCGCGGTGGAGCATGGTGTCGCCGAGGGAGACGAGTATGCCCAGCAGCACCATCAGGCCACCGGCGAGCGCCAGTCGGCCACCGGAGCGGTCGACGACGGCCTGTACGGCGACGCCCACCGGGAGCGGGAAGGCCGCCACGGCGCCGGTGTGCACCAGGCCCCACACCAGGGCCTTGGCCTGGCCGCCGAGCTGTCTGCGGTACAGCCACAGCAGGAGTTTGCCGCCGGAGCGGACGTCCGGAACGCCCGGGTCGGCGTGCGGAAGGTCGCGGATCTGCATGACGTCCCAGGGGGTCGGTCGGAAGGTGGGGGTTCAGGAGGCGGGCAGGGCTCGGTGGGGGACTGGGGTCGGAAGGCGGGCAGGGCTCGGAAGGGGGCGGGGTTCGGGAGGCGGGCAGGGCGAAGCGGCCGCACGGAAAGCGGGGAGGGGCGGCGAGTCGAAGGCTCTGGAAGGTTGGCGCGCCGAGGGGGGCCAGTTCAAACGGTTTTCCGCCGGGCGCGGGGGAACCGGCCAGGATCGCCCGGACTGGCCGGACTTGCCCGCTGGGTCGGCCGGGGGCGGTGTCACCATGGAGGCCATGCGCATATCGGGTCCTGCGGTGCGGATGGCGGCGACGGTCGCGGCGGCTCTGCTCGCTGTGGCGGGCTGCGGGAGCGGCGGCGGTGGTGAGGACGGCGGGCAGAAGGGCCACGGTGCCGGGGCACCAGCGCGTACGCACCCCTTCGACCGGCTGCCGGACGTGGGACCACGGCTCGGCGCGCAGATCCCCGAGGACTCCCGCCAGGTGGTGACCGTTCGCGGCGAGGGCGTGAACTCCCCGGCAGCCGTGGTGACGTGGTATCAGCGAAACGCCAAGGGGTGGGAGAGGAAAGCCAGTTGGTCCGGGCACAACGGCAGGAACGGCTGGAGTGCCGACCACCGCGAGAACGACTTGCGCACCCCCGTGGGCGTGTTCACCCTCTCCGACGCGGGTGGGGTGCTGCCCGACCCCGGTGCCCGGCTCCCGTACACCCACTCGCGGGCCTTCACCCCGCCCCCGTACTGGCCCGCCTACACCCGCCACGACTTCGACTACGTGATCGCGATCGACTACAACCGCCTGCGCGGCACCTCACCGCTGGATCCGACGCGGCCCCGCGGGCAGTCCAGGGGCGGCGGGATCTGGCTGCATCCGGACCACGGGCGCGGCACCTCGGGCTGTGTGAGCGTCCCCAAGCCGGCGATGGCCCACCTGCTGCGCGGCCTGGATCCGGCGCAGCACCCGGTGGTGGTCATGGGGGACCGGGCCGACCTGGCGGCCTGACCGCACAGGGCAGGGGCCGGGCCCCTGCCCTCGCGCGCCGTGTCAGGTGGTCGGCTTGGGCGAGTCCACCCCGGGTCGGGTCTTCTTCCACAGCCCGCGGGTGAAGTCGGGGATCTCCTGCGGGGCGCCCTTGGCCTTGATCGAGGCGTGGCTCAGCGGCACCGGCGCCGACCAGGTCGCCGCGTCGTACACGTCGAAGTCCGGTACGAGCCCCAGCCGCATCGTCTGGATCAGCCGGAAGACCATGATGTAGTCCATGCCGCCGTGGCCGCCGGGCGGGTTGGAGTGCTCCTTCCACAGCCAGTGGTCCCAGTCGGCGTAGCGGTTGAAGTCGCCCCACTCGTCGTTGGTGTGGTCCGGCTCGATGTAGATCCGCGGCGGGTAGTCCTCGAAGACGCCCTTGGTGCCGCCGATGCTGTTGATGCGGCTGTAGGGGTGCGGGGTGGACACGTCGTGCTCCAGGCGCAGCACCCGTCCCTTGGCGGTCTGGATGAGGCTGAAGGTGCGGTCGCTCTCGATGTAGGACTCCTTCCAGCTCGGGTCGCCCGGCGGCATGTGCGCCGCGCGGTACTCGGCGAGGCCGAGCGCCGGGGTGCCGAAGCTGGAGATCCGCAGGACCCGGTCGCCGCGGTTGACGTCCATGTAGTTGGCGATCGGTCCGTACCCGTGGGTGGGGTACAGGTCGCCGCGCAGCCGGGTGTGCCACAGGCGGCGCCAGGGGCCTTCGTAGTAGGTGGGGTCGAACATCAGCTGGCGCAGGTCGTGGTTGTACGCGCCCGCCGCGTGCAGCAGATCGCCGAACAGGCCCGCGTGCGCCATCCGCAGCACCCGCATCTCGTTCCTGCCGTAACAGCAGTTCTCCAGCTGCATACAGTGCCGTCGGGTGCGCTCGGAGAGGTCGACCAGCTCCCACAGCTGGTCCAGGCGCATGGCCATCGGGCACTCCACGCCCACGTGCTTGCCGTTGTGCAGCGCGGACTTGCACATGTCCACGTGCCAGTCCCAGGGCGTGGCGATGTAGACCAGGTCGATGTCGCCGCGCTTGCACAGGTTCTCGAAGTCGTGGTCGCCCTTGGTGTAGACGGCGGGCGCGGGATGGCCCGCGTCGGTCACCACCTTCACGGCCCTGGCCGCCTTCTCCTTGACCGGGTCGCACACGGCCACCACGCGCACGCCCGGAACGGCCAGGTACAGCGGCAGCATGCCCATGCCGCGGTTGCCCAGGCCGATGATGCCGACCCGCACCGTACTGCGTCTTTCGAACGGTACGCCGATCATGGTCTTGCCCTTGCGGGCGGGCTCGGCGGCCGCGGTGCGGGGGGAGTTGGGGGAGGCGGCGGCGCTGCCCGCCCCGAGCCCGCCCAGCCCGAGCCCGGCCCCCGCGGCCCCGGCGCCCCACAGAACCGAGCGCCGGCTGGGCCCGGCCTCCTCGCGCCCGTTTTTCTCTCCGGACTGTTGATGCTGGTGCGGTGTCTCGTTCATCGGTCCTCCACGAGAGCGTTGGTGCGCGTCGGATGCGTGAACCTCGGGAAGGACCTTGTCGGTTGGGAAGCGCGGGGCACAAGAGTGCCGAATGGACTCTTCGCGCGGAAGCATGGACTTCCGCACGGCTTTCCGGCCAGACACCCCCGCCACGGGGGGCGGAGAACGGCACTGCACAATATGTTCGGGCCGCCCGCGCCGGGCGGCCCGTGTCCGTCCGTTCAGGCCCTGCCCGGGAGAAACTCATGCACCGCGACCCGTCCTGGGATCCGCTGCCCGTTCGCGGCACCACCCGGCTGACGTGTCAGTTCCTGCTCACCACGGTGTATGCGCCGGTGCACTGGGCCGTGTGCACGGTGCTCTCGCTGGCGCTGGTGGCCCTCGGCTTCGTCCTCGAACTGATCAGCTGGATACCCGGCGTGGAGGCGGGGTACATGAAGCTGTTCGACGTGGTGTTCGCGGTCTTCCCCTGGTGGCCCCGCTGGTTCGTCACCCTGCCCGAGCTCCGCCACGAAGGGGATGCGGCCTTCTACCAGGCGCGGGTCGAGAAGGCGCTCGCCCGGTGGTCGGACAAGTGGAAGGACCCGCACACGGACATCCCGCTGCGCAAGTACCGTGCGCTGGGCGCCGGTTATGTGGCGCAGCGAGCGGGCGAGTACGGCTGGAAGCTGCGGGAAGCGGCACGGCAGAAGCCGTTGACCGAGCTGAAGCTGAGCCGTATCGCGCCGGTGCCGGCGTCCTCGTAGCTCGCTCTGCGATCGGCTCCTTAGCGTCCTTCCGGGGCGGCCTTTTACGGCCGGGTGGCGCGCTCCAGGGCCATTAGCGCCGAGTGGTAGCCCCGGCCGCCCGTGGCGTGGTCCATGCCGACCTCGCACATGCGGTTCGCCGAGAGGTGGGCGTCGAAGTGGCGGGCGGTCACCTCTGCGGATTCCTTGGCCGTTGCCGATTCCGTGAGTTCTTTGTGCAGCATGCCGCGGTCGCCGGCGAAGGCGCAGCAGCCCGCGTCCTGGGGGACGACCACTTCTTGTGCGCACGCCTCGGCCACGGTGCGCAGCTGCGCCTCGTCGCCCAAGTGCCGCATGGAGCAGGTGGGGTGGAGGACGGCGGAGCCGATCCTGTGGTGGACGGTCAGGTGCGGGAGCAGTTCCTCGGCCGCCCAGACGACGGAGTCCACGACGGTCAGTTCGGCGTGCAGGGCGCGGTTGTCCTCGGTCAGATACGGTACGACCTCGTGCGCGATGCCCAGGGTGCACGAGGAGGCGTCCACCACCAGCGGCAGCCGCCCGCCCGCCGTCCAGCCCCAGGCCGCCTCGACGATGCGGTTGGCCATCACGGCGTTGCCCGCCTCGTACCCCTTGGAGTGCCAGATCGTGGCGCAGCAGGTGCCCGCCACGTCGCCGGGGATCCACACCGGCTTTCCGGCGCGTGCGCCGAGTGCGACGACCGCCTCGGGCAGCGAGGGCCCCTCGTACCCGTCGGGACCGCCGAAGATGCGGTTGACGCAGGCGGGGTAGTAGACGGCGACGGCGCGGGTCTTGTCGGTGGCGGGCAGGGTGCGGGCCGCGGCGCCGGGGATCTGCGGCAGCCACTCGGGTACGAGGTCGGGGCGTACGGCCTTGCGGGCGGCGCCCGTGACCGACTGCAGCAGCCGGTCCCCGATCCGGTCGGCGGCGGCCACCGCCAGGCGGGCCGCGGCCTCCACCGCCTTGAAGTGCCGGGCGGTCAGCGCGGCCGCCCGCTCCTCGCGGGCGGAGTGCCGGCGGTGCCGGAAGTCCTTCATCAGCGCGCCGGTGTCGATGCCCACCGGGCAGGCCAGCTTGCAGGTCGCGTCGCCCGCGCAGGTGTCGATCGCGTCGTAGCCGTAGGAGTCCAGCAGCTCGTCGGTGACCGGCGAGGAGGGGGCCTGGCGCATCATCTCGCGGCGCAGCACGATGCGTTGGCGCGGCGTGGTCGTCACGTCCTGGCTGGGGCAGGTCGGTTCGCAGAAGCCGCACTCGATGCAGGGGTCGGCGACCGCCTCCACCTCGGGGATGGTCTTCAGGCCGCGCAGATGGGCCTCGGGGTCGCGGTCCAGCACGATGCGCGGGGCGAGGATGCCGTGCGGGTCGATGACCTCCTTGATCCGCCACATCAACTCCGTTGCCCGCGGCCCCCATTCGCGCTCCAGGAACGGGGCGATATTGCGGCCCGTGGCGTGCTCGGCCTTGAGCGATCCGTCGAAGCGCTCGACGGTGAGGGTGCAGAACTCCTCCATGAAGGCGGCGTAGCGGGCCACGTCCGCCGGTTCGGCGGCGTTGAAGGCCAGCAGGAAGTGGAGGTTGCCGTGGGCGGCGTGGCCGGCCACCGCCGCGTCGAAGCCGTGCCGGCTCTGGAGCTCCAGCAGCGCGGCGCAGGCATCCGCCAGCCGGGACGGCGGCACGGCGAAGTCCTCGGTGATCAGCGTGGTGCCGGAGGGCCGGGACCCGCCGACGGCCGTCACGAAGGCCTTACGGGCCTTCCAGTACCCGGCGATGGCGGCCGCGTCCCGGGTGAAGGCGTTGGTGACGGAGGCGACCGGCGCCACCAGGTCCAGCCCTTCCAGCACCCGCGCCGCGGCCTCTTCGTACGCCGCCTGCCGTGCCTCGTCGGGCGCGCGGAACTCCACCAGCAGCGCGGTGGTCTCCTTGGGCAGCCGGGCCCAGTCGGCGGGCACCCCGCTCACGCGCACCGAGGCCCGCAGCGTGTTGCCGTCCATCAGCTCCACCGCCAGTGCGCCCGCGTCGTTGAACGCGGGGACGGCGGCGGCCGCGGCCCGCAGCGAGGGGAAGAACAGCAGCGCGGTGGAGGTGCGGCGGTCCAGCGGCAGGGTGTCGAAGACGGTCTCGGCGATGAAGCCGAGGGTGCCCTCGGAGCCGACCATCAGCCCGCGCAGGATCTCCACGGGCGTCGAGCTGTCCAGGAAGGCGTCCAGGCGGTAGCCGTTGGTGTTCTTGATCTCGTACTTGGTGCGGATCCTGGCCACCAGCTCCGGCTCCGACTCGATCTCCGCCTTGATCGCCAGCAGGCCGTGGCACAGCGCGGGTTCGGCGTGTTCGAGCTCCAGGTCGGCGGCAGGGTCTGCGGTGTCGACCAGCGTGCCGGACGGCAGGACGAAGGTCAGTGAGGACAGGGTGCGATACGAGTTGCGGGTGGTGCCCGCTGTCATGCCCGAGGCGTTGTTGGCGACCACCCCGCCCAGGGTGCAGGCGATGGCGCTGGCCGGGTCGGGGCCCAGCACCCGCCCGTGCCGGGCGAGGGCGGCATTGGCCCGCAGCACCGTCGTCCCCGGCCCGATGCGGGCCCGTGCTCCCTCGTCCAGCACCTCGACGCCCGCCCAGTGGCGGCGCACATCGACCAGGATGTCCTCGCCCTGGGCCTGGCCGTTGAGGGAGGTGCCCGCCGCGCGCAGGACGACCTCGCGGCCCTTGCCGTGCGCGTAGGAGAAGACCGCGGAGATGTCGTCGACGTCCTCGGCGAGGACCACGACCTGGGGTACGAAGCGGTACGGGCTGGCGTCGGAGGCGTAGCGCACCAGGTCCGAGATCTTGTGCAGCACCTTCTTCGGGCCCAGCAGCGCCACCAGGTCGCCGCGCAGCGGCTCGGGGGTGCCGCTCGCCTGCCGGTCGCGCACCCGGTCGGGCGCGGGCCCCTCGGTCCTGGCGGGCCGCAGTGCGGACGGCTTGGGCTCCAGCAGGGGCATGGCGGCTCTCCTTAAGGAAAGGATTCCTCGGGTCTGCTCAGCAGCGCGGCCCCGGCCCGTCGACCAGGGTGGCCAGCAGCCCGCCGAGCACCTCGCGCTGCTCGGCGGTCAATGGAGCCAGGATGTCCTCCGCCGCCGCCCGGCGCGCGCTGCGCAGCTTGCGGAGTGTCGAGCGGCCGGTTTCGGTGAGTTCGATCCGGACCACCCGGCGGTTGGCGGGATCCGGTACGCGGCGTACCGCGCCGTGCGCCTCCAGCCCGTCGACCAGCGTCGTCACGGCCCTGGGGACGACTTCGAGGCGCTCGGCGAGGTCGGCCATCCGCGGCGGGGCGGCGTCGTAGTGGGCCACCACGCGCAGCAGGCGGGACTGGGCGGGGGTGATGGCGAGCGGCTCCAGATGGTGTTTCTGAGCGCGGTGCATGCGCCGGGTCAGCCGTACCAGCTGCTCGGCGAGGTTGGTGTCCGTACCGGTCGGATCGGGGGAGGGCATGTCCGGAGGGTATCAGGACCAGATTCATTGTGAGCATAGGTAACAATGAGCTATGCTCTGCGAGTCTCGCTCGCCGTACTGGAAGTCTCCGAGCCGCCACCGCCCTCCCACTCCCGAAGGAGCCCATGCACCGCGACGAACCGCAGTGGACCCCACCGCCCAAGGACCAGCGAGAGCCGGCCCAGGTGCGGCGCATCCTCACCCTCTTCCGCCCCTACCGCGCCCGGCTGGCCCTGGTCGGCCTGCTCGTGGCCGCCTCCTCGCTGGTGGGGGTCGCCTCGCCCTTCCTCCTGCGCGAGATCCTCGATGTCGCCATCCCCGACCGGCGCACCGGCCTGCTGACCCTGCTCGCCGTCGGCATGATCGCCACCGCGGTGATGAGCAGCGTCTTCGGCGTCCTGCAGACGCTGATCTCCACCACCGTCGGCCAGCGCGTCATGCACGATCTGCGCACCGCCGTCTACGCCAAGCTCCAGCGCATGCCGCTGGCCTTCTTCACCCGCACCCGCACCGGCGAGGTGCAGTCCCGCATCGCCAACGACATCGGCGGCATGCAGGCCACCGTCACCTCCACGGCCACCTCCCTGGTCTCCAACCTCACCTCCGTCGTCGCCACCGTCGTCGCCATGCTGGCCCTGGACTGGCGCCTGACCCTGGTCTCGCTCCTGCTGCTGCCGCTGTTCGTGTGGATCAGCCGCCGGGTCGGCAACGAGCGCAAGAGGATCACCACGCAGCGGCAGAAGCAGATGGCCGCGATGTCCGCGATGGTCACCGAATCCCTGTCCGTCTCCGGCATCCTGCTCGGCCGCACCATGGGCCGCGCCGACTCCCTCACCAAGAACTTCGCCACCGAGTCCGAGCGCCTGGTCGGCCTGGAGGTCCGCGCCAGCATGGCGGGCCGCTGGCGGATGGCCACCATCGGCATCGTCATGGCCGCCATGCCCGCCCTGATCTACTGGTCGGCCGGAATGGTCCTCCAGTTCGGCGGCCCCGCCTTCTCCCTGGGCACCCTGGTCGCCTTCGTCACCCTCCAGCAGGGCCTGCTGCGGCCCACCGTCTCCCTGCTGTCCACCGGCGTGCAGATGCAGACCTCGCTGGCCCTGTTCCAGCGCATCTTCGAATACCTCGACCTGCCGGTGGCCATCACCGAACCCGACCGCCCCGTACGCCTTGCGGCACCGCGCGGCGAGATCCGCTTCGAGAAGGTCGACTTCTCCTACGAGCCGGACGCGGCCGGCATACCGCCCACCCTCAGCGGCATCGACCTCACCGTCCCGGCCGGCACCAGCCTGGCGGTCGTCGGCGCGACCGGCAGCGGCAAGAGCACCCTGAGCTATCTGGTGCCCCGCCTCTACGACGTCACCGGCGGCCGGGTCACCCTGGACGGCACCGACGTACGTGACCTGGACTTCGACACCCTCGCCCGCAGCGTCGGCGTCGTCTCGCAGGAGACCTACCTCTTCCACGCCTCGGTCGCCGACAACCTCCGCTTCGCCAAGCCCGACGCCGACGACGAGGAGATCGAGCGCGCCGCCCGCGCCGCCCAGATCCACGATCACATCGTGTCCCTCCCCGACGGCTACGACACCCTGGTCGGCGAGCGCGGCTACCGCTTCTCCGGCGGCGAGAAACAGCGCCTGGCCCTCGCCCGCACCATCCTGCGCGACCCGCCCGTACTCGTCCTGGACGAGGCCACCAGCGCCCTGGACACCCGCACCGAACACGCCGTCCAGCAAGCCATCGACGCCCTCTCCAAGGGCCGCACCACCATCACCATCGCCCACCGCCTCTCCACCGTCCGCGACGCCGACCAGATCGTCGTCCTCGACCACGGCCGCATCACCGAACGCGGCACCCACGACCAACTCCTGTCCACCGACGGCCGGTACGCGGATCTGGTGCGCCGCGACGGCCAACTGGCCGAAGCGCCCGTGCCGTAGAGTCCGCCCCATGACCGCGTACGACGCTCTGCCGCTCTTCGAACTCGCCTTCCCCGGGCCGCTGCGCGACCAGCTCGTCGCCGCGGTGCTCCGTGGGGAGAAGACCTCCACGACCGGGCTGGTGGCCGACTACGAGCAGGCGGGGGACCCGCTGCCCGTGGTCGGGCAGCGGTCCGCGATGGTCGACTCGGCCGGGCGGCGGGTGGCCGTCGTCGAGGTGACCGAGGTGCGGGTGGTGCGGCTGGCGGACGTCGATCTCGCCCATGCGCGGGACGAGGGGGAGGGGTACGAGAGCGTCGCGCAGTGGCGCAGCACGCACGAGGGGTTCTGGCACGGGGAGGAGATGCGGGAGGCGCTCGGCGATCCGGAGTTCACGGTCGATGACGACACGCTGGTCATCACCGAGCGCTTCCGGGTCGTCGAGCGCCTGTGAGGGCCTGCGAGGGACGCCCGCTCAGATCTGGCGCAGCGCGCCGCCGTCCACCGCCCACTCCGCGCCGGTGACCTGCCCGGCCAGCGGTGAGAGCAGATAGGCGACGATCCGGGCGACGTCCTCGGGTGCGCCGATCCGGCCGCTGGGCAGCCGGCGCTCCTCGTTGACGAAGCGCTCGACCGCCTCCTCCACCGGCACCCCGTACTGCTGGGCCAGTTGGTCGGCGAAGCCGCCGGGCGCGTCCCACAGGGCGGTCCGGGTCGGGCCCGGCGAGACCACGTTGGAGCGCACCCCGCGCGGCCCGAACTCCGCGGCCAGGGTCTTGTTCACCGACAGCAGCGCCGTCTTGGTCGCGGCGTAGTCCACCAGCGGTACGTCCGGGAAGCGCGCGGCCTCGCTGGCGATGTGCACCACGCTGCCCGCCCCGCGCTCCAGCAGCGTGGGCAGCGCGGCCCGCGTCATCCGTATCAGGGAGTGGAAGTTGAGGTCGAAGGTGGCCTTCCACTGCTCGTCGGTCACCTCCAGGAAGCCTGTCCGGGAGGTGAGCGCGCCGACGTTGTTCACCAGGCCGTCCAGCCTGCCGTACCGCTCCAGGGCGGCGGCCACGGTACGGTCCTCGGCGCCCGGCTCGGTCACATCGGCCGCGAACGGCGTCACCCGCGGTCCCAACTCCCGCAAGGAGTCCGGCTTGCGGGCCACCCCGAGCACGTTCGCCCCTTCCTCGGCGAGCAGCCGGGCGATCGCCTCGCCGATGCCCGCGGAGGCGCCGGTGACGATGAAGACCTTGTCGGTGAGCTGGAGATCCATGGCGATGTGTCCTATCCAGGGGAAGAGGGCTGTTCAGAGGGTGGTGAGGTCGATGGCCTCGGCCATCGCGCGGTAGCCGGTGTCGCCGGGGTGCTTGTCGTCGCCGCTGTTGTAGGCGGGCGCCAGTGCGTCGGTGTCATCGGGGTCCGCGAGCGCCACCGCGAAGTCGGCCACCGCGTCGAAGGCGCCCGAGGTGCGGATCCACTCGTTGACCTCCCGCCGCTTCGTCTCGGAGCGCGGCGTGTGGTACTCCGCGTTCTTGAACGGCAGGATCGTCCCGCCGATCACCCGCACCCCGGCCGCGTGCGCCCGCTCGATCAAGTCACGGTAACCCGCGATCAGTTGCGCAGACTCGTGGTCCGGGTTGGGCTTGTACGTCGGCAGGTCGATCTCGCTGAAGCCGATGTCGTTGAGGCCGACCAGGACCACCACCGAGCGCACGCCGGGCTTGTCCAGGACGTCCCGCTGGAAGCGCTCGCCGGCCCGCTCGCCGAACCACGCGGAGTCGCTCAGCAGCAGGTTCCCGCCGATCCCGGAGTTCAGTACGGCGTACGGCAGGCCCGCCTCGGCCAGCCGCCGGGCCAGCGCGTCGGAGTAGCGGGCGTCGGCGTCGATCGTCGAACCGAAGCCGTCGGTGATCGAGTCGCCGAACACCACGACCGCCTCCCGCCGTTCGGGCCCGCCCGCCAGCTCCACGTCGGACAGGAAGTACCACGAGACGCTCGTCTCGCTGAAGACGGCCGGGTCCGGGGCGTGCAACTGGTCGCCCTCGGCGCGGTAGGTGGTGGCATACCCCTGGGCGTGGAAGGTCGCGGGCCCACTCGGCGCGTCGAAGTGCAGCGTCACGCTCAGCGAGTCGAACGAGGCCGCGCTCACCTCGGCCGCGTCGCTGTAGACCTCGCCGCCCGCCGGTATCCGTACCGACTCCTCGCCCCCGAAGGTGAGCGTGCGCTCCGTCCCCTCCTCGACGGACGCGCCCTGTCCGGTACGGGCCAGGGTGGCGCCCGCCACCCGCAGCGGAGCGGTCCCGTACCGGTTGGAGAGCTTGATACGGGCCGAGGTGCCCGCCCCGGTGACCCGGACGACCTGGCGCACGGTCTGGTCCGTGAAGCCCTCCTCGGCCCAGTTCTTGTGGAACCCGGCGCTGGGGCGCTGCACCGAGGCGGACCAGCCGGCGTTCCAGACGGGGGAGTCATGCATGACACTGCCTCTCTGTGGTCTCGCCGCCGTGGCCGGTGGCGATGACACAGAGTCTGCTGTGCGGCGCGAGGGTCACCCAGACCTCTGGGATTGGTAGGCATCCCGTGCCTACCCATGCCAGGGTCACCCTCGCGCCGCGGGGTCGTGCTAGACGGGCCGCAGCCGGTAGCCGTAGCTGTAGGGCCGGTTGGCGTGCAGCAGATACTCCTCCAGAGGGGGCGCGCCCCAGGAGTCGTTGCCGCCCACGCCCGTCTGGCGGTGGTTGACCCCCAGGACCGTCTCGGGGCGCCGCTTGAGCTCGTGCGGGTGGCGCACGCCCTCCAGGTCGAAGGGGGTGTAGTGCAGCGCGCTCAGCTCCAACGGCGCCTGGTCCTGGCCGGTTTCGGCCGCGATGCGCAGTCCGGTGCCGTTCTTGGCGGTGAGGGAGGCGGAGCGTACGTCGGTGACATTGCCGGTCTGCTGCGGCCGGATGTACGCGGTGAACTGGTCGTCCACCGTGCTGCGGTAGCGGCCCACGAAGGCGCCGGTGTGCCGGTCCCAGTAGTTCTCCTGGGGCCCGCGCCCGTACCACTGGAAGGTCTCCAGGCCGGGCGGCAGGGTCAGCAGGGCGCCGACCAGCGGCAGGTCCGGCAGCCCCGCTCCGGGCCGCAGGGTGTGCCGGACCCGTACCTCGCCGTCGCCGCGCACGGTGAAGACGGTGTCCCAGTGGGAGGTGGCGGGGGAGGTCGGCAGGGTGGCCGTGACCTCGATGGTGACCTCGCCGGGGGCGGGCTGGGCGGCCTTGACCGAGGTGACGGTGCGGTTCTTCCCGGCGTCCCGCCAGGTCCGCAGCTTGGTGTGGGCGCTCCGCCCGATGTCGTTGTCGGTGGGCCCGCGCCAGAAGTTGGGGACCGGGCCGTCCAGCAGCAGCGCCTGGCCGCGGTGGCGGAAGGCGGACAGCGTCCCGGCGGCCTTGTCCAGTACGACTTCCAGGTCGCGCCCGCCGACGGTGATCTCGCGCGCCGTCTCGGTGAGCGTCAGCGGCGGCAGGCCGGCCGGACCGGGGTCCGCGGGGGCCGGGGCGTTCCAGGGCAGCGCGAGCTGCTCGGCCGCCACGCTGTGGCCCGCCTTCGCCCAGTCGGTGTCCTCGCGCAGCACGAAGGAGAGGTTGAGCCAGTACTCGGCGCCGGGCGCGGGCCGCGCGGGCCGCCGCAGCGGGAGGCGCACCGTCACCTCGGCACCCGGCTCCACCTCCGGCGCCGGCTGTCTGCCGTGCTGGACGCGGTGGCCGTCGCGGGTCACCTCCCAGCGCAGCTCGTAGTCCTCGAGCCCGGTGAAGAGGTTGCGGTTGGCCACCTTCACCGTGCCCGCCGCCAGATCGGCCGCGCTCACCCGTACGGTCTGGTAGACCTTCTTGACCTCCAACAGCTCCGGCTGGACCGTGCGGTCCGGGGCGAGGAGACCGTCGCAGCAGTTGTTGGCGTCGTTGGGATAGCCGGGCTTCCAGTCGCCGCCGTAGGAGAAGTAGCTGCGCCGCGGGTCGCCGGGCACCGGCAGCCGGATCGACTGGTCCACGAAGTCCCAGATGAAGCCGCCGTGCAGATTGGGGTAGCGCTCCAGGATGTCCCAGTACTCCTTGAGGTTGCCGGTGCTGTTGCCCATGGAGTGCGCGTACTCGCACAGCACGTACGGCTTGGGGTTGCCGGACTTCCCGTACGCCTCCACCTCCCAGGGGTCGGCGTACATGTAGCTCTCGATGTCGGTGACGGCGTTCATGCCCTCGTAGTGCACGGGCCGGGACGGGTCCCTGCGGTGCGTCCAGTCCGTCATGGCCCGGAAGGTGGTGCCCTTGCCCGCCTCGTTGCCCAGCGACCACATGATCACGCTCGGGTGGTTCTTGTCGCGCTCGACCATGGAGCGCATCCGGTCCACACAGGCCTCGGTCCACTCCGGCAGGCTCGCCGGGACCTGGTTGCGCACCCCGTGCGTCTCCAGGTTGGCCTCGTCGATGACGTACAGGCCGTACTCGTCGCACAGCTCCAGCCAGCGCGGGTGGTTGGGGTAGTGCGAGGTGCGTACGGCGTTGATGTTGTGCTGCTTCATGATGCGGATGTCCTGCACCATCCGCTCGTAGGGGACGGCCTGGCCGTGGTCCGGGTCGGTCTCGTGCCGGTTGACGCCGCGGAAGACGATCGGCTTGCCGTTGACGGTGAACTTGCCCGGCCCGTACGCCACGGTGCGGAAGCCCACGCGGGTGCGCTGGACGTCCACGCGCTTGCCGGAGGGGCCGGTGAGGGTGACCACGAGGGTGTAGAGGTTGGGGTCCTCGGCGGACCACTGGGCGGGGGCCTTGACGGTGGTGCGCTGCTGGACCGTGACGTCCTTGTCCTGGCCGAAGCGGATGTCCGAGGCCGGCGGTCTGGGCAGGACGGGTCTGCCTCGGTCGTCGTACAGCTGGGCGGTCAGCCGGTGCTCGCCGGGCGCGGTGCTCCCGCGGTCGCGCACGGTGGCGGTGACGGTCAGCTCGGCGTCCCGCGACGCGCCGTCCAGATCGGTCCGTACGTGCAGGTCCTGGAGGTGGACCTGCGGGATCGAGTACAGATACACATCGCGGAAGATCCCGGACAGGTCGATCATGTCCTGGTCCTCCAGCCAGCTGCCGTCGGACCACCGGTAGACCTCGACGGCCAGGGAGTTCTCGCCGGCGTGCAGCCGGTCGGTGATGTCGAACTCGGCCGGGGTGTAGCTGTCCTCGCTGTAGCCGACCTGCTCGCCGTTGACCCAGACGAAGAACGCGGACTTCACGCCCTGGAAGGAGAGCAGGGTGCGCCGCCCGGACCAGGCGCGCGGGAGGGTGAAGGTGCGGCGGTAGGAGCCGACCGGGTTGAAGGACAGCGGGACGTTGGGCGGCTTGGGCTTCTCGTAACCGGTCCACGGATAGGGGATGTTGAGGAAGATCGGCTCGGGGTAGCCCTCGATCTCCCAGTTGGAGGGGACGGTGATGCGGTCCCAGCCGCTGTCGTCGAAGTCGGGGAAGTGGAAGTCGAGCGGGCGCTGTTCGGGGTTCTTGGACCAGTGGAAGCGCCAACTGCCGTTCAGGGAGCGGTAGTAGGGCGATCTGGTCTCCTCGCCCGCCAGCGCGGCACCGGTCGAGGCGTAGGGGATCAGCCGGGCGCGGGCGGCCTCCCGGTTGACCTGGAAGACGCGCGGGTCGGCGTTCCACTCCGTGCCGGGGGCGGCGGTGGTGCCGGCGGCTGCGGCGAAGGCTTGCTTCTGGGCGCTGAAGGCGGCCCAGCCTACGAGGGCGGTGCTGGTGGCGAGGAACGACCGTCGGTTCATGCGGCGTACGTTCATGCGACAGCTCCGAACGCAAGGCAACAGGAATCAGCAGGATCGAACGGATGACGGGTCCAGGACAAGACCTCGCGCACGACGTGCCGCTGGTGCCCCACACGTTCAGCCGGACAGCAGCACCACTTCCAGCCTGCGCGGCCCGTGCACGCCCTCGACCCGGTCCAGCTCGATGTCGCTGGTCGCCGACGGGCCCGAGATCCAGGTCAACGGGCGGGCGGGCGTCAGCCGTTGCAGGGCCTGCGGCACCGAGTCCACCACCTGGTCGGGGACCCGCACGACACAGATGTGATGGTCGGGGACCAGGGTGATGCGGCGGCGCCCCTGGTCGGGGCCCCCGTCCAGCACGATCGTGCCGGTCTCGGCGACGGCCAGCGCACACCCGGTGACCACGCTGTCCACGGCGTCCAGCTCACCGGCGGTGCTCGCCGCCCGGTCGGGGACGCGAGCGGGGCCGTCGGCGGGCAGCCACCACGGCGGCAGCCGCGGCGGTACGAGCACACTGCCCGCCCCCGACAGCAATGCGGCGAGCAGCGGCGCCAGCCCCTGTGCGTCGGTGCGGTGCACCACCGCCCGGTAGTCCGCGAGGTTCTCCGCCAGCAGATCGACCCGCTCCGCCTCCGTACGCCTGCCGTGCACCTGGAGATAGTCCCGCGCCACGGGCGGATCCTGGGGCCCCTCGCCGCGCGGCACATCCGCCAGCGCCCGCCTGATGCGCGCCAACACCACGTCCCTGCCGCTCACTTGGCGCCTCCCTCTCCTTCTTCGGCTCGATTGCGCTGCCACCAGTCGCGGAAGGACTCCGGCGGCACGGCGGGCAGCTCCCGTGTCGCGGACCAGGCGCGCCCGGGCCCGGGAAGCCGGCGCGGATGCAGCCCGCGGGTGCGCGCCGCCAGCCGCTGGCCCGCGCGCAGCACCCCCGGGTGCCCGAAGGCCCAGCCCGCCGCCCGCAGCGCGGCCCGCTCCGCCGCATGCCCCCTGGCCGGTTTGAGTACGGTGCGCACCCCGCGCCGGGTGACCGTGCCGCCCTCCACCACCCGCTCGCGCAGATGCACCAGCACCTCGGGAATGTCGATGGCGACTGGGCAGACCTCGTAACAGGCCCCGCACAGCGAGGAGGCGTACGGCAGCGAAGCCTCCAACGCACCCTTGGTTCCCCTCAGTTGGGGAGTGAGGATGGCGCCGATCGGCCCCGGGTAGGGCGAGCCGTACGCGTGCCCGCCGGCCCGCTCGTACACCGGGCACACGTTCAGGCAGGCCGAGCAGCGGATGCAGCGCAGCGCCTGGCGGCCCACCGTGTCGGCGAGGGTGTCGGTGCGCCCGTTGTCCAGCAGCACCAGATGGAAGGCGCGCGGGCCGTCGGCGTCCGTGGTGCCCGTCCACATCGAGGTGTACGGGTTCATCCGCTCGGCCGTCGAGGAACGCGGCAGCAGCTGGAGGAAGATCTCCAGATCCTGCCAGGTCGGCACGACCTTCTCGATGCCGACGACCGAGATCAGCGTCTCGGGCAGCGTCAGACACATCCTGCCGTTGCCCTCGGACTCCACCACGACCAGCGTGCCGCTGTCGGCCACCATGAAGTTGGCACCCGAGATCCCCACCTTCGCGCGCAGGAACTTCTCCCGCAGATGCAGCCGCGCCGCCTCCGCCAGCTCGGCGGGGGAGTCGCCGAGCCCCTGCGGCGCGGCCCGCCCCCAATTCCCCATCTCCTGGGCGAAGATGTCGCGGATCTCGGAGCGGTTGCGGTGGATGGCCGGGACCAGGATGTGCGAGGGCAGATCGTGCCCGAGCTGCACGATCAGCTCGGCCAGATCGGTCTCGTACGCGCTGATGCCCGCCTGCTCCAGCGCCTCGTTGAGGCCGATCTCCTGCGTCGCCATCGACTTGACCTTGACCACCTCGCGCTCGCCGGTGGCCAGGACCAGGCGGGTGACGATGCGGTTGGCCTCGGCGGCGTCCACCGCCCAGTGCACCTGCCCGCCCGCGGCCGTCACCGCCTCCTCCAACTGCCCCAGATAGTGGTCGAGATGGCGCAGGGTGCGGTCCTTGACGGCGGCTCCTGCCGCCCGCAGACGCGCCCAGTCCTCCAGTTCGGCGACGGCCCTGGCGCGCTTGTCGCGGATGGTGTGCGTGGCGTGCCGCAGATTGGCGCGCAACTGGCGGTTTTCCGTGGCGATCGCCGCTGCTTCTGGAAACACAGGCATGCCCAGATACGTACCGCTCACCGCACATCCCCTTCCGTACTCGCCAGAATCTCCGCGATATGCACCGGCCGGACCGCCGCCCCCTGCCGGGCCAGGGTGCCGCCGATGTGCATCAGACAGGAGTTGTCGACCGTGCACACCGCCTCGGCGCCGGTGACGCACACCTGGCGCACCTTGTCGGCGCCCATCGCGGCCGAGACCGCGGCGTTCTTCACCGCGAAGGTGCCGCCGAATCCGCAGCACTCCTCCGCCCCCGGCAACTCCCGCAGCTCCAGGCCCTTGACGTGCGAGAGCAGCGTGCGCGGCCGGTCCCCGAGCCCCAGCATCCGCAGTCCGTGACAGGTCGGGTGATAGGTGACCGAGTGCGGGTAGTACGCGCCGACATCACGCACTTTGAGCACATCGACCAGGAACTCGGTCAGCTCGTACGTCCTGGGCACCACCTGTGCCGCGGCCCGCGCCAGCTCCTGGCCGCGGCCCTCGGCGGCCGCCTTGGCGCCGATCCGCGGATAGTTGTCGCGCACCATCGCGGCACACGACCCCGAAGGCGTGACGATGTAGTCGAAACCCTCGAAGGCCCGGGCAAAGCGGCGGACAAGGGGCTCGGTGGCGTGCCGGTAGCCGGTGTTGAACTGCGGCTGCCCGCAACAGGTCTGCTCCATGGGGAATGCCACCTCGACCCCGAGGCGTTCGAGGAGCGTGATCACCGCCCGCCCGGTGCCGGGGTAGAGCGTGTCGTTGACGCAGGTGACGAACAGCGCTGCCCGCACGTCGTCATCTCCTTTCACCGGCCGTCGGCCCTGGCGGGAAGCCGCCCGCCGGGTGCATGATCACCATTTGGCTCATCCTGCCCCAGCGGCAGGCGAAGGAGAAGGACCCGGGAGCTAAGGACCCACGCACCATGACGAGCGCGCAACACATAGCCCACAGCGACCCCGCGCCCGGCGGCGCGCGGCCCCCGTCCCAACTGCGCCAGCTGGCCGCCGCCTCGGTCGGCAACGCCGTGGAGTGGTACGACTGGTACGCCTACTCCTTCTTGGCGGTGTACTTCGCCGAGCAGGTCTTCCCCCAGGACACCGGCAACTCCCTGGTACCGCTGCTGTCCACCTTCGCGGTCTTCGCCGTCGGCTTCTTCATGCGCCCCATCGGCGGGCTGCTGATGGGCGCGGTCGCCGACCGGCACGGCAGGCGCTCCGCCCTGACCGTCACCATCCTGCTGATGGGCGGCGGCAGCCTGCTCGTCGCCATCACCCCCACCTACGCCAGTGCCGGCGTGCTGGCACCCGTCGTCCTGGTCCTGGCCCGCCTGGTCCAAGGCCTGTCGGTGGGCGGTGAGTTCGCCGCCTCCACCACCTTCCTGGTCGAATCGGCCGGACCCGGCAGGCGCGGCCTGTTCTCCAGCTTCCAGTACGTCTCCACCACCATCGGCCAGCTGCTCGCCTCCGGCACCGCGGCCCTGCTCGCCGCCCTGCTCAGCGAGGGGCAGATGGGGCAGTGGGGCTGGCGGGTGGCCTTCGCGGTCGGCGCCGTACTGAGCCTGCTGGGACTGTGGATCCGCCAGGGCGCGCACGAGACCCGCAGCGCCGAACAGCAGGCCGCCGCGCGCCCCGGCCTCTTCGAGGCGCTGCGCCGCCACCCCCGCCAGTCCCTGCTGATCTGCGGCATCACCGCGGGCGGCACCCTGGCCTACTACACCTGGACCACCTACCTGCCCACCTACGCGCAGGTCAACGCCGGTTTCGACAAGGGCGACGCGCTCACCGTCGGCACCATCTCGCTCGCCTTCTTCGCGCTGCTCCAGCCGCTGGGCGGCATGCTCTCGGACCGGATCGGCCGAAAGCCGCTGCTGCTCGGCTTCGCCCTGGGCTTCGCCGTCCTGGCCGTACCGCTGCTGCACCTGGTGACCGACGCCTTCATCTCGCTGCTGCTGGTCCAGTGCGCGGGCATGGTCCTGCTGACCGGCTACACCTCGGTGGCGGCCGCCGTGAACGCCGAGGTCTTCCCGGCGCGGGTACGGGCCGCGGGGATCGGCTTCCCGTACTCGCTCACCGTCGCCCTCTTCGGCGGCACCGCCCCCTACGTCGGCACCTGGCTGAAAGACGCGGGCCACCCCGACTTCTTCCCCTGGTACGTGGCCGCGCTGTGCCTGGTGTCCTTCGTCGTCTATCTGACCCTGCCGGAGACCTCCCGCCAGAAGCTGGAGACCTGAGGCCCTGCGCGGGAAGGCGTGAGAGGCCCGGTGCGGGAAGGCGCTACTTGTACGCCACCAGCGCCGCGTTGGCGCCCGGCGCCTCGAACGGCACCTTCTCGATCCGCTCGAACCCGGCGGCGGCCAGCCACGCCGCGTACTCCCGCGCCGAGTAGTTCCGGCCGCCCTCGGTCTCGATGAGCATGTTCAGGCTCATCAGGGCGGCCGGAGCGGGCCCGGTCTGGTCGTCGTCGACCATCAGCTCACTGATCACCACCCGGCCGCCCGGCTCCAGCGCCGCATAGCACTTGGCGAGCAGCTGACGGTCGGTGGTCTCGTCCCAGTCGTGCAGGATCATCGACAGCACGATCACATCGTGCCCGCCCGGGAGTTCGCGGTCGGCCAGGAAGTCGCCGGGGTGGGTGCCGATACGGTCGGCCATCCCGGCCTCCTCGGCCTTGCGCTCGGCCACCGGGCACACCTTCGGCAGGTCGAAGACGGTCGCCTTCAGCCCCGGATAGCGGCGGCACAGCTCGATGGCGTACGCGCCCGAGCCGCCGCCCACGTCCAGCAGCCGGGACGCCGAGGAGAGGTCCACCGCGCCGCCGAGCCGCTGCGCGGTCCACGACGACAGCCCGTGCATCGCCTCCCAGAAGACGGACAGCAGCTGCGGGTCCTCGGTGTCGAACAGATGGGGCTGGCTGTCCGGGTCCCAGGTGGTGGGGCGGTTGCTGCGTACCGCTTCGGAGAGCTGCCCCCACCCGTCGTACAGGCGCCGGTCCAGCATCCGCACCCAGCCCCCGAAGTGGTATGGGCGGCCCGGCACCAAGTAGGCGTCGGCGAGCGGGGAGTTGACGAACCGCCCCTGGTCGTCGAGCTGGAGCAGGCCGAGCGAGGCACAGCCGGTCAGCAGCATGCCCGCGGGCCGCTGCTGTACGCCCAGCTCCTGGGCGCACTCCTCGGAGGTGGCGCCGCCGAGGCGGTCCAGCAGGCCGAACAGGCCCAGTTCGTCGGCCGCGGCCAGTGTCTTGAAGGCCCAGAAACCGCTGGCCAGTTCCATCAGCGGCAGCGGCGAGACGTCGGGCGCGGCGTGGTGGGGGGTCGTCACACATTCCTCCGGTGGTCGATCGGGCGGGCGTACGTTCGTACGCACGCGACCGTGATCAACTACCACGTGTGACGGGCCGCCACACACGCGGTGCACGCACAAGCGTCACCAATACGCCACATTTCCGGGACCCCCACGCGAGGCGCCGCCCCTCCCTGGGACGGGGAGGGGCGGCGCCGAGGTGCATGATCCGTCGGACTCGCCGGATCGGCGGATCCGTCAGACGAGCCAACCCACGAAGTGGACGAAGCCGGCCAGCAGGTTGGTGAGGAAGTTCATCGGGACGTTCTCCTTGTGCGATTCATGCTGTACATGGGACCAACACCCCGCACCGGAAAGGGACTTCGGCCGGGGGCGCGTTCACGGTCTGCAGCCCGTCGCTCGCGCACCGTAAGCATCACCCGCCGCGCCGGGCCCGCGATACCCCTCCCGCACCGCACCACACGTTCCAGGGAACATCCGCTCCCCAGTTCGCGCGTTCCTGCCCCTCCCTGTTCCCCTCTGTTCGCCTCCGTCTTCCTCCGTCTTCCTCTGTTGCCCTATGCGGCACCCTGTGCGAGATTCCGGCACAACCGGTCCAGGGCCGCCACCGTCTCCTCGTACTCCCCGGCCGTCACATCCCCCAGCATGCGCGCATGCGTGGCCTGCACCACCGTCCTGAGGTCCGCATGCGCCCGCTCACCCTCGGGCGTGAGCGCGTACGACTCGACCCCGCCGGCGAACCAGCCCCGCGTGACCAGGTCCTCAAGGGCCTCCTCCAGCGTGATGGCCCCCGGCCCCCGGAACGGCCGCATCCGCTCCGCCAGCTCCGCGGCGCCGAGCGGGCCCCCGGCGACGCTGTTCATCGTCTGCCAATGCCGGCGTGTCAGCCCCCGCCCCGCCAGCGCCTCCTCGAACTGCTCATTGATCAGCCCGTCCAGCCGCTTCAGATAAAAGCCGATCGGTTTCAGTGCCCGCTCATCGATCCCCCTGCACTCAGATACATGTAAAATGACAACTAATTGTTGATCAGCATGAATGAGGGGTGCGCCATGAGCAAGCCGGACGAGGCGGCGGAGATCGCCGCGATCGAGCGCGCCCTGGTCGCGATGCGCCGCAGTGCGACCCGCCGCACCCTGGCCCGGCTCGCCGACCAGGAGGCCGAGCGCCCCGCCGTACCCCGCGCCGTCTTCGACGTCCTCGACGTCGTCGAGGCAGCGGAGGAGTCCGGCGAGCCCGTCGGCGTAGGCAACGTCGCCGAGTCCCTGAGCGTCGACCAGCCCCGGGCCAGCCGCCTGGTGGCCGCCGCGGTATCAGCCGGCTACATCCGCCGCGAAGCCGACCAGAAGGACGGCAGACGCACCCCACTGGCCATCACCCCCACCGGCCGCGCCCTCCTGGAACAGGTCCACACCTTCCGCCGCTCGGTGGTGGAACGGGTGACACGAGACTGGCCGACCGACGAACGAGCCGCCTTCGCCCGCCTGTTCACCCACTTCGTCGAGGGCGTCACCGAACTGGGCGAGCACGACGCGCGAGGCTGAACGCCGCCTAATCCGGGCGGCTGTCCGATCCTCCGTAATCGGGGCTGGTGAAGTCGGGGCTGACGAAATGCGGGTGGGGGGAGGGCGGAGGAGCCTCCTCGGGGCCGGTGAAGTCGGCCCGGGAGTAGCCCAGCGTCGGGGAGCGGGACTCGCGGACCGTATCGGCAGCGGGGTCCCTCAGCGCCTCCCGCAGAAAAGGGACCACCCCGTGCTCACGCAGCGCACGCCGCCACGCCTCACGGGCACGGTCGACTTCTTGCGTCAACTCGTATTCCTCTGCGGCGCGTTGGGCCTCGGGGGTGTTGCGCAGGGCCGTGCTGACCAGGCCCCCCACTGCGACGAGGAACGCGGCGCCGGTGAGTCCGGCGAAGACCCAGCCCACGCTGATCATTGGCTTGGCCACGGCCTGGCCGGGCTCCAGCCCCCGCAGGATGTAGCCGGTCAGCAGGAAGACCACCGCGGCGACGCCGAAGAGGACGGGGGCGAGGGTGGCCAGCACGCCGGTCAGACCTATGCCCGTCGAACTCCTCTGGTGGCTCCTGACGACGACGGACCTCTTCGCGCGTCCCGCTGCCGCCGCCGAGGTGCGGCGCCGTTCCTCGTCGTTCGTTCCGGGGTCCTGCTGTCCGGGTGTGGTGGAGGACGGGCCGGTCGGGGTGCGCAGCGTCGCGCGGAGCCGTACGTAACGCTCGTATTCGATCGTCGCGCATGCGGCGATCGCGGATGTGGCGCTGAGTGCCATGGTGCGCAACTGCTCGGTGTCGAGGCGCGCCCCGGTGTCGGCGGGATCGGGGCGGTATTCCTCGGTGCGCAGCGCCTCGTCGAGCGTCCGCTCGAAGTCGGCGCGGTCCTCATCCAGCAGGTGCGGCGTGCGGGCTGAACGGGGCTCAGTACGCACGGCGGCGCTATCGGCCGGACGATCGTGACGTGGTTGCGTTCGTGGGCGCGATGCGCTGACGGACCGAGTCACCCCGTCCGGCACTGCGCGGCTTCCTTGAAGCGGTACGGCTGAAGCCTCGGCAACTGGCTCGGTCGAGTCCGCCTGGGGCGACGACTGCGGGGAAGACGACTGCAGGGAAAGGGCCTTGGGGGCCGCTTCTTTGAGCCGGACGCCCAGGATCGCTGCCGCCACCCGCCGCGGGAGCGGCACGTCACGCCTGCGTACCCGGCGCGGAGCGGGCGCCGCACCATCCCGCCCGGCTCCGAGGACGGCAGCGGCGACACGGCGTCCGACGGTACGGGTCATCGCAGCGGCTCCTCTCGGTCGCCTGCCGTATCGCGCGGGACGGCGCGTGAGCGGGCCGCGGGAGAGGTGGAGCGGCGCGCCATCCGTTCCGCGCCGAGGGGGGCTTGCTCCTCGACGTGCGATTCCACCGCCTGTACGGGAGGCCGTGCGGCGGGCAGCGGAGCGGCAGGCGGCGCGGCAGGCGGCGCGGCCGCAGGCGGAGGCGCTGGCGCGGCCGCTTCTGCCGTTGGCTGATCACCTGCCTGCCCTCCGCCGCCACTCGGCTGCGGAGCCCCCTCGACCGCCTGGCTGACGAATTGCAGGCGCGCGATCTGCGTGAGGATCACTGGTGCCGAGGCCCCGACCGCGACCGTCGCGTACACACCGCTGATCTGCCCGGTGAGACCGAAGAGCATCGCCGCCGCGCCGCCCAGACCCGCATGAAAGACCAGCGCTATGGGGTCGGCGAGCGGGTCGAAGTAGTCGGCGAACCGAGGGACTTCACGCTCCTGGGCATCCGGATCCTGACGGTGGAGCCGACGTGCGGCCTGCCACGTGAGCAAGCAGTTGTACGCATCGATCAACCCGCGCAAGGTGCCACCGGCAGCACCGAGCAGGAGCAGCATTCCCGGACCCACAACACCCCCGGCTGGAGCGGAAGTCGCCTGCCTCGAAGGGCAAGCGCGAGGCCAGCGTAAGGGCACGCCCTGCCGACCGGAAGGCGAATCCGCCGGGTCGCACGTGCCCCTACAGCTCGTCGTCCCGGGCCAGTTCCTCCCACGGGATCGCACGGAGCGCAGGATCAGCACCGTCGTCTGACGGGACGTTTGGGGTGGACTGGAACCAGACGACGGTGAGCACGGAGCGGTGCAGCACGGGGTCGTTGTCGGGGTCGACCGCTGTTGAGCGGAACGCGCCGATGCAGGCCACGGAGGGCAGCACCTCGACGGGACCGAATGCCCCGGCGGTCTGTTCCGGATACGCGGGGGAGGGCGGGACGAGATGAACCGGCGCGGCGGGAAAGGCGCGTTCGGCGGTCCGCAGGAGACCGTTGACCGTCATGTCGTTGACAGGCTTGCACGGATAGCCCTCCAGCATTCCGCCATAGGTTGAGGACAGGCGTAGCTCAGAGAGCTCGATCGACCGACCGGAGGAGCGGACTACACGGCTCAGCGACATGCCCACACCTTATGCGCAAGATCGACATGTAGGCGTGCGGACTATGGGCTTCGCCCACCGACCACATTCCCGTACCGACGCGAATGGCCGTCCTAGCCAGAGGTGTTGAGGAGAGCATTGCCGCGGGATGAGCGCCAGTAATATACGGCGCGTCCGCGGCGCTGGCGTTCCACCAGTTCTGCGGCGTGCAGGCGGGTGAGGTGGTACGAGGTGGAGCCGGGCGTCAGATAGTGGAGCCTGGCCAGCTCTGTGGTGGTGTGGGCCTTGCTCAGGCTGTTGAGAAGTGCGAGGCGGGTGTGGCCTATTACTTCGGCCAGGGACTGCTCGTGCGTGGGGCGGCCGATGGACGCGTGCACCGGATAGATCAGCAGGGTGCCGCCTTTCTGCAGCGGGGCACAGAGCGCGAGCCTCCCGGTGAAGACCGACGGAACCAGTACGAGCGACGAGGCCGACGCCACCTCGCCCTCGTACCGGGTGTCCAGCTGCACAGCTCCGTTCTCCCAGCTCAGCGAGGGGTGCAGGCTGGCGAACACCGCGCTCATGCCGTGGCGGGTGATGACTCTGGCCTGACGAGCGACGTCCGCCTCCAATCGGTGCTGAACGGACGACCACTGCCCCGCTATGAAGTGCTTCCAGAATTGTTCGAGTTCACCCGCGAGCCGCTCCGTGAGATCCCGCTCCTGCCGCTCCAGCCGCGCCCGTACCGCGTCGCTGACCTGCTCCAACTCGGCGTCAGGCAGCCAGGGGCAATGGTGCTGCCGCCACCGGCCGCCGGAGAAGAACGCGGTCATCTCCCGCTGCACCTGCTCCGTCGGAGTCGTGGCGATCCGATGCAGCTGCTCCTGTAAGTCGGGGGAGTAGCGGGCCGGATGTGGCGTGAGGAATTCAGGGAGATACGCGGAATACCCCATGCACAGGGCGGTCAGGCACTCCAGACGCCGTTCCGCCAGCACCCGTCTCGCCTCGCCGCTGAGGCGACCGCTCCCCGGCGGCAGCGCTCCCGCCAGCACGGCCGATGTCGCTTCGACCACCGGTGACATAGCGAACCGTGCACCCGCGAGCTGTTCGGTCGACATCTCGATGCGCAGCATTCCCTGCCCCTTGGCTCGACGATATTTTGAAAACATTCGAATCGTCCGCCATGCGCTGAAACGCTATGGCGCATTGGGGCAAAAGGGCAACGGGCGCTGTTGGCAATCAGCCACGAGAGTGCCATGCCACAGCCCCTTTTCGCGACCGAAAATCTGACGCGTAGCGCACCGCACCGCGGCATCGACCCCGGCGTTATCTGAGAACTCACCCATACGTGCAGCCACTGCAATGCCGCGACGGATCACCGGTGTTCGGCACTTGGCGACGCACGACCCGAACTCGCCTCTCCTGCACCAGCAGCGCGCAGGCGTCGCGCTACCTCCGTGTGACTACCTTCCGGACTTCCTCCCCGCGCGCACCCGCACCCCCGCTCCCCGACCTCGGCCCGTCCTAGGCAGGTCCAGGGACACGGCGAGGATTTGAGCGCTCTCGAATCGATTGCCGCCGCCCGTGCCAATAGGGCCGAATTGGTTGCGCAAGCCAGGCGTCATCGTCACGCGGCGCCGGGAGCCAGCCCTCAGAAGACGGCTGCCCCCTCGCGCCGCTTCCTGCGGGCCTCGCGCACCGTCCCGCCCCGCACCACGCCGCCCGTCCTCGCTCAGTTACTGGATGAGGAGCAGAGCTTGTCCGAGCCCGCAGACGGCCGACCTCGTCGTGTCGGCGACACGCAGCACGACCGGCGCGGCCGCCGCCGAGCCGCCCTCGCTCTCACCGCACTCGGCACCCTCATCGCGGCGTCCGTCGGCGCGTACGCACTCATCGATCCCGGAGACTCCGCGGACAAGGAGGGCCTCGGGCGGATGGCTGATACGTCCCCTGCGTACACCGGGACGCTGCGGGAGCCTACCGAGGCGGAGAAGGACACCCTCCATGCCGCCGAGCAACGGCTGCTGCGGGACTGCATCCGTGGGCGCGGGTTCGCGTACCAGGTCGTCTCCCGCAGGCCGGTGCCCGAGGCACGCGACTTCCCCTACGTACTGGACGACACCGCATGGGCCCGTCGGCACGGCTACGGCAGCGATCTGCAACGCCAGGCCGAGCGGGTACGGCGCGACGACCCCAACCAGCGCTACTTCAGGAGTCTGCCGACGGAGCGGAGGGCGGCGGCTCTCGCCGCGGTCAATGGCATCAGCCCGAGCGGTCTGACCGCCAGGACACCGGACGGCATGACCCTCACCCGGAGTGCCGAGGGGTGCCGGGCGCAGGCCGAGCGGGGCCTGTACGGAGATCTGGGCGCGTGGTTCCAGGCCCGGTCCACTCTCGAAGCGCTGCGCGAGATGCGCGCCGAACGGGTGCTCGCGGACGCCGCGTACGCCAAGGCGGCCCGACCCTGGGCACGTTGCATGCGGGCCGCCGGCCACGACTACGCAACCCCTGGCGCCGTACGCCAGGCCGTGGCCACCGCACGGCCCTCTCTTCCCCGCGGCCAGGAGATCGCGCTGGCCATGACCGAGGCTACTTGCGCGCGTACCTCCGGGCTGGCCGCCACAGCCAAGCGCCTCGACCGGACGTACGACACCGAACTGCGGCGGCGATACCGGTCCGACGTCAACACCGGACTGCGCCTTCAGCTCGCCGCGCTGCCCCGGGCCCGCTCCCTCGTGGAGTAGGCCGAGGCGGCCTGCCCCTGAACAGCCGGACGTCACACACATCACATACATCACGCACATCACACGGAGAAAGGACCCGCAGCATGCGAAAGTTACGCACGATCCTGACCGGAGCAGCGGTCGCCGCTGTGGTGGGGGCGACCGCCCCCGTCGCCCTCGCCGACTCCACGGCACCCGCACCAGCGCCTGCCGGCCCCCGCGGCCAGGCCGCCGACGGCAACCTGTACGCCTACGAGGGGTACAACTACACCGGCTTCTGGTGCGGTTGGGTGGGTAACTCCAACCACTGGGGTCAGTGCCGCAACCAGGCATCGTCCCTGTGGAACAACGGCTATCCCGGGAACCTCGACGACGTCTGGGTGTACTGGCACACCGACGCGACGGGAGCCCGGCGCGGCGTCCACAACGGCGTCTACATCGCCGACCTGAGGACCGTCACCTTCGACGCGGGCACCGGATCGGGCTCGGGCCAGCTGCTCAACGACAACGTCTCCTCCCACCGCTGGACGAACCTCTGACCGTTTGGACGGGCCTCTGACCGTCGCACCACCGCGAACGCCGCGTCGACGCGCCTGCGAGCGCGCCGGCGCGGCCTCGCCGTGCCCTCCCCGATCTCTCGCGGAGGGGGTGTCGCACCGGCAGAGACTTCCCAGGACATAAGTTGCATCGATGGAAAGACAGCGGGAAAGCGAGCGCCGCCGCGTCGACAGACCGACTCGGCACTACGCCATCGCGGCCGCGGGCTGCTCGCTGCTGGCCGGTATCGCGAGCTGGAGCGGCCTGATACTGATCGTCGCAGGGCACACGATCCCCGGCTGGCTGATCGGCGCGGCGCTGCTGTGCGTGGCGCTGGTGCTCCTGGTCGTACGCGCCATAGCGCGCCGCCCGCCGCCCGACGGGGCCAACAGGCCGGAGTGGCCCCGCGCCCCGCACCGCTGGGTTCTCGCCACGCCCGGTGCCGTGGCCGCGCTGGGCACGCTCTTCGGCGCGGCGGGCGACCTGGGGGCCGACTACCGCATCCTGGACCCACCAGGCCCGGGCGGCTGCCGGGCCGTCGTCCGGGAGACATCGTTCCTGGTCACAGGCAGTGGCAAGGTCTACTCCGTGGGGAGCGGCGGCATCGGCTGGCGGGCGAGCTCCTGGACGGCCGACGACGGCTACCGTCCCATCGTCGCGGGGACGTACGCGCTGCGATGGGGCACCGGCGGAGGCACTCTGACCGTCGACGGCACCGCCACCGACCCGGTCTGGCCCGCCTTGCACGAGATCACGTGCGCCTGAGCGCTCCGCTGGTTGTGCGGTGCGTCATCCGCGGGTGCGTCGTGGCTGGCCGCGCAGTTCCCCGCGCCCCTATGGGGCACGGCCGAACCGCACCGGACTTCGGCAAGGCCGCTGAGAAGCGCTCCGGCACATCCCGGTCCGTCACTCCTCCCGGCACTCCGGATGGCCCCAGCCCCGCGCGCCCTTGGCCACCTTCACGCCCGCCTCGTACGACTGGCCGCAGGCACCGCACCGTCCGGCGAACTTGGCCGTGATGGTGCCCGTCCGCGGCCGTCGGGACGACGCGGCCGACTTCCGCTTCCCGGCACCGGAGGCACCCGAGGCACCGGAACCACCGGAGGCCGCCCCCGACCCGGACTCCACCCGCGGCACCGGGATCGTCTGCGCGCCGTGCGAGGTCCCGGCGGGCGTCTGCGATACGGCCGCGTCGCTGGCCGCCTGGTCGGCGATGGCGTTCAGCGGATCGCCGTCCACGCGGTGCGCCGGTACGTAGCGGAACTCCACCTCGCGCCCCTCCAGCAGGGCGTCGATGCGCATCACCAGCTCCCGGTTGGCGACGGGCTTCTTGGACGCCGTCATCCAGCCGTTGCGCTTCCAGCCCGCGATCCACTTGGTCACCGCGTTCATCGCGTACTGGGAGTCCATCCGGACCTCCAGCGGCACCGCCGGGTCGGTGGCCTCCAGCAGTTCGGCCAGCGCGGTCAATTCACCGACGTTGTTGGTGGCGGTGCCCAGCGGGCCCGCCTCCCAACGTGTCGGGTTCCCCTCGGAATCAGCGACGACCCAGGCCCAGGCGGCCGGGCCCGGGTTGCCCTTACAGGCCCCGTCACAAGCAGCGATGATGCGATCAGACATCCCTCGATCATGCCACCTCGCGAGCCACGGTCCGCCACAGCAGGAGAGATGCCCCTCGGACCGGGGATGCGCCGTCGCGTCAGTGCGCCGGGTGCCCGGGACGGTCACGGCGTTGCCTTGGCCGCTCGACCTGAATGGTGGCGTGGGTGATGCCGTACGTCTCATCGAGCAGGGCCAGTACCCGGTCCAGGACCTCCGTGTGGTCCGCGCCGTCCTCGGCGATGACATGTCCGCTGGCGGAGTCCATGCCCGAGGTGATGGTCCAGATGTGCAGGTCGTGGACCTCGGCGATGCCGGGCAGCGCCGCGAGTTCGGCCTCGACGGCGGTGATGTCCAGGCCCTGTGGCGCCGCCTCCAGCAGGATGCGCAGTGCCTGGGCCATCAGCCGCGCCGCCCGCGGCAGGATGAACAGCCCGATCGCGACGCCCAGCACCGGATCCACATAGCGCCACCCGGTGACCATGATGATCACCGCGCCGACGATCACCCCGATCGACCCCAGCAGATCGCCGAGGACCTCCAGATAGGCGCCCTTGAGGTTGATGCTCTCCTTCGAGCCCGCGTACAGCAGCGTGAAACTGATGACATTGACGATCAGGCCGCCCACCGCCACCAACAGCAGCGGAAGCCCCGGCACCTCGGGCGGGGAGCCCCACCGCTGTACGGCCTCGTACAGGACATAGATCGCGACCGCGAACAGCAGCACGCCATTGGCGAGGGCGGCCAGCACCTCCAGGCGGTACGTACCGTACGTACGGTGCCGCGGTCCCTTACGGGCGGCCAGCGTGATGGCCGCCAGCGCCATTCCCAGGCCCAGGACGTCCGTGCCCATGTGCGCGGCGTCCGAAAGCAGCGCCAGCGAATTGAAGGCGATACCGCCGACGATCTCGGCGACCATATAGAGCCCGGTGATCGTGAAGGCGATGATCAGGGGCTTGCGGTGGCGGGCACCTGCGGTTGTCTCGTCCGGACCCGGAATGTGGTCGTGTCCCATGAGCCGAACCTAGCCGCGGTCCCACCGGTATATCGCCATTGACGCCGCAGGCGTACACCGATGCCGATGCCGATGCCGATGCGGATGCCTATACCTATACAGACATCCACGGAGACCCCCGAGCCCGGCGCCGTACATGGCACGCTGCCGCTTCGCGAGGAGGTCGTCCGTCCACAGCGGACGACAAAGAGAAATGGAAAGGAGGCTCGCCGCTCCTTTCCATTTTCAACTTATAGCGCACAGGGGGGCTTGCGGCAAGACCCGGGCCGTACCCCAGAATCATCGGCCGAAGCCGGAATTTGAGGAAAACGGAGTCGCGAAGTGCGTGTTGTCTTGTCGACGTATGGGTCGCGCGGGGACGTCGAACCGCTGGTGGGACTCGCGGAGCGGTTGCGGGAACTCGGCGCGGAGGTACGGGTGTGCGCGCCGCCGGACGAGGAGTTCGCGCAGCGGCTGGCCGGTGTCGGCGTACCGATGGTGCCGGTCGGCCAGTCGGCGCGGGCGCTGACCACTGCGGCGCCGCCGCCGTCGGCGTCGAACCTGCCCCGGCGCGCGGCCGAGTTGATTGCGAGCCAGTTCGATGTGATCACCGCGGCGGCCGAGGGGTGTGACGTACTGATGGCGACCGGCATGATCCCGGCCGCGGCCGGCGCGCTGTCGGTGGCCGAGAAGCTGGGCATCCCCTCCGTGTCCGTGACCTTCCAGCAGCTCACCCTGCCCTCGCCGCGCCACGCGCCGCTGGCGTATCCGGGCCGCCCGTTCCCGCCGGAGGTGACCGACAACCGGGTGCTGTGGGACCTGGACGCCCAGAGCATCAACGCGCTGTTCGGCGAGGCGCTCAACACCAACCGGGCGTCGATCGGCCTGCCCCCGGTGGGCAACGTCCGCGACTACGTCATCGGCGACCGGCCGTGGCTGGCGACGGACCCGGTCCTGGACCCGTGGCACCCGACGCCGGACTTCGACGTCGTACAGACCGGCGCGTGGATCATTCCCGACGAACGCCCGCTCCCGGCCGGCCTGGAAGCGTTCCTGGACGCAGGCACACCCCCGGTGTACGTGGGCTTCGGCAGCATGCCCATGCACGCGTCGACGGACGTCGCCCAGGTGGCCATCGAGGCGATTCGGGCACAGGGCCACCGCGTACTCCTCCGGCGCGGCTGGGCCGACCTGGCCCTGATCGACGACCAGGACGACTGCTTCGCCGTCGGCGAGGTCAACCACCAGGCCCTGTTCCCCCGAGTGGCCGCCGTCGTCCACCACGGCGGCGCGGGCACCACGACCACCGCCACCCGGGCCGGCGCGCCCCAGGTCGTAGTACCCCAGGCAACGGACCAGCCGTACTGGGCGAGCCGCGTCGCCGACCTGGCCATCGGCACGGCCCACACCGGCCCCACCCCGACCTTCGACTCCCTGACAGCCGCGCTCACAACAGCCCTCGCCCCCGAAACCCGCACCCAAGCGGCCGCCGTGGCCGCCACGGTCCGCACCGACGGCGCAACGGTGGCCGCACAACTCCTCCTCGACACGGCAGCCGGCCAAGAAACCCCGCCCACGCCCGCGTGAACCACACAAAGCCCGCCCATGCCCGCGTCGAAGACCACGCCTGCCATCGACGCGCCAGCGTTTCCCGCGGGCGCATGCATGACCCATGCATGACCCATGAGGTGGTGACTGCCGTGGCCGGTGCTTCCGAGCTCCGGCCCTCAGGCCCCCAATTCCGGAGACGCACTCGTCACACCACTGATCTGCGCCCCTCGGCCAGATCCCGAACCATGCCGGTGCCATCGAGGACCGCGTGATCGAAGGGGCAGGATGAGCGGCTCTGTGCTGAACTGGAAGAGCACCATCCCCGCCACCCCAGGCGGCCAGCATGACCAGACCTCCCAGACCTCAAGGGCCCGACCCGGCGGCATGGGCCCGCCAGCGCCGGAGCCGTCCCGCACGCCCACACCGTCCTAGAGCACGGCCGCCGGGACGTCCCTGGCTGATAGGGGCGGGCGGGGGCATTGTCGGGCTCGTAGTGGGGATACTCCTGCAGCTGCAGCCTGATGAGCCGCAGCAGCCGAAGCCGGCACCGACCGTGACCGTCACCGCCACGGTCACAGTGACCGCCAGCCCGCCACCTCCCTCGTCAGCACCCCCGTCGTCACCACCCCCTGCGTCGCCGGCCCCGGCGGTTCCTGAGGCGCCGCCTGCTCCGGAACCCTCGGCCGAGTCGTCAGGGTTCGTCTTCTATGAGAACTGCGACGCGGCTCGGGCGGCTGGTGATGCCCCACTGGTCCGCGGTGATCCGGGGTATCGGGACGCGCTCGATCGTGATGACGACGGCGTGGCCTGTGATCGTTAGCTGCGGCCAACCGACAGTCCCGCCATCGGTCACACTGGTTGTCGCTTACCGGCAGAAACGGCTCCACGACCGTCCCCGCGTCGTCCGTCAGCCGCCTCCCCTCATTCCCTCGACTCAGCGCGAACTGCCTAATACAGGGCCTCGCCCATAGGGGAGTTGTCGCCGACGATATAGGCGCGGATCGACGCCAGGTACGCGTCGCGGCCGACCAGGCCGTTGCCGTCGGCATCCAGCGCGTCGAATGCGGCGGCGGCGTTTCCGGGAGGGTTGTTCAGTGCGGTGCGCAGTGTTGTGAATTCGGTTTTGTCGAGGGCGCCGTCCCCGTCCGCGTCGGCGAGGTCGAAGAGCGCGCCGAGGGCGAAGCGGCAGATGTTGTCGAACTTGTCGGCGCCCACCCACGCGTTGTACTCGTCGAAGGTGAGTTTCCCGTCGTTGTTCGCGTCCATTGCGCCCCAGGCTTTGATGCCGTGCGTGCGGGCGGTGACGACGAGGGGGTCGTCCTCGGTGCGTCCTGTGGCCAGGACGGTCCGGTCGATGCGGGAGAGGTAGTCGTGCCGCGTGATGACCTGGTCCCCGTCGGCGTCCATCATGGCGAACACGCGCACCCTGGCGGCGGTGGCGGCTGTGTCGGTCGTACGGCTCACTCGCTCTCCTCCTGTTTGACGGGGGCTCGACCAGCGCTGTCTACCCGGGACGTTCCGGCTGCCAAGCTGCCCTTGGGAGGACGGGGGTGCGCAACGGCGTGCCGAGCAGGTATGCGCCGCTGGTGCACTTCGAAGTGCCGGGTCAGGCGATGGGCCCCTGGGTAGTCAAGCGCTCGTATATGCAGACGACTTGCTGGAGGGGCGTATGGTGCGAGGGCGCGGTATGACGGTGATGCTGGGGTCTTTGGCGCTGGTGGTCTCGTCGTTGGTGTGGGCGCCGGCCGGGCAGGCCGGGACGGGCGGGTACGAGGCCGCAATGTGCGCAGGCAACGCCCACGGCCGGTACGAACCGGCGCTCACCCTCCTGCCCCGGGAGACTCGCAACCACGCGGACGTGCGCTACACCTGCACCACCGCCCCCGGCCGCACCGCCCCGGCCACCGGTTCCTTCGACGCCGTCGCGCCGGCGGCGTCCTGCCTGTCGCTGTCCGGCGCCAGCGGCACCGAAACGGTCCGCTACGCCGATGGCACCCGGTCGGTGATCGTGATCGACGGCGCCACCACCGCCCGCGTCGCGGGCGTCCTGGTCGTCCTGCAGTCGGGCCGGGTCACAGAGGGGCGCGGCGAGGGCCACCTCGTACGCCGGACCGTGACCTCGCTACCCCAGCAACTGCCCACGGACTGCCTCACCTCCGGCCTTCATAGCACCCGGAGCGCGGTGCAGCTGGAGATCCTGCCGTAGCGGCGGGGTGCGACTGGATGCACCTCGGAGAGGCAGGCCCGGCCCGGGTACTGAATTCCCGGACTCGACCGGACAGGCTGCTGTGTTCGATGTTGAGTGGGGGAGAAGGGGCTGTCTGGGATTGGGGGTGCGCTGGTGGCTGAGGATGCCGGTGTGAGGGGAGGGTGTCTGGCGTGTGACCTCACGGTGGGCAGGGCTGTGCTGCCGGGTGGGAGCGTGTTGCGGACTGAGTTCTGGGTTGTTGAGCACTGCGTTGGGCCGCTGGGGCTGGGGACCGTCGTGGTGAAGCCGACTCGGCATGTGGTGCATGTTGCCGAGTTGACGGCGCAGGAGAGCAGCGAGTTGGGGCCCCTGTTGCGGAGAGTGAGTGCTGCTGTTACTGAAGTGATGCGCCCGGAGCAGGTGTATGTGTGTCTGTGGTCGCATGCCGACGGGGTTCCCGGCCATGTCCACTTCGTAGTGCAGCCCGTTGGGAAGCAGGACATGGTGCGGTTTGATGCTTTCGGCCCCGCGCTGCAGATGGCTATGGCCGAGGCGGGGCGCTTCCCCGGGGCGGCGGAGGTGGAGGGGGTCTGTGACCGGTTGAGGGAAGCCCTCGGGTCAGCCGGTTCCGCAGGGTCAGCTTGACTCAACAGGTGGCCGCCCTTTGCTTCACGTCCTTCACGGTCGTGGTCGTGCGCCCCGTTCCGCCCAGCGGCAGGCGATGGCGATGGCGCGGACCGAACCAGGCTGGTGCGCCGGCTGGGCGGTAAAGACCGGTTCGCGAAGGCTTCCCATGGCTTGGTGAGGCAGCGGCGCGTCCCGGTCAGTCGCCTGGCGTCGAGCAGCCGTTCCAGTGGCTGGTCCCGGGCGTGGCGCGGAGTGCGTGGTGGGTGGGGGCTGCTGGGAGCCGAAGGCGTGGCGGGCCGCGCGGCGCCAGTGGTTGGCGGCGAGGAAGGCCTGGTGGGCGGCGTCGGGCGGGGAGTCCGGTGCGGCCAGCGGCATGCGGTGTTTGACGGTGTCGCCACGGCCGCCCTTGAGTTTGATCTCGAACTGCCGCTCGCCGGAGTCCTCGTAGACCCGCTCGCGGATCTTGAGGCGGAGGCGCCTGCTTTGGCGGTGGTCGTGGAAGGAGCGGAGGCCGGGGGTGTCGTAGTAGAGGGAGTGGTAGCGGAAGGCGCGTCGGCCGTTGATGGTCAGGGCGCGGGAGGGCGTGCCGTGGTGCCGTGGCCGGGTGAGGCGGGCCAGCACGTCCAGGAACGTATCTGCGGGTACGAGATAGCTGCGGTCGAAGCGTGCCAGGAGCGCGGAGCGTTCGTTGAGTTCGGCGAGGGTGACGGGGCGGTGTCGTCGGCCGCTTCGGCTACGGCGCGTGCGGCGGGTATCGCCGCCGCGGTGGTCATACCGCGTCCAGTACGGGCTCGGCGGCACGCGCCGGCTCGGCGTCCGTACGCGCGGGGCGCGGCAGCGCTCTTCCCGGCTCGGGCTCGCGGTAGCGGACGTCGACGACCATCAGGTCGCGTACGTAGTCGACCTCCATGACCGTCCAGTGCAGCGGTTCGCCCAGCCGCCGTGCGAGGTCCTCGCGGAGCGCCGCGGGGTCGCCGTGCACGGTGTCGAGGGTGACGACGGTGCGTCGGGCGCGGGCGAGCAGGCGTGGGTGGTCGGCCGTGTAGACGACCAGCAGGAGTACGGCGCTGAGCGCGGCCGCCATGCCGAACGCGAGGTGCGGCAGGCCGCAGATGAGGCCGAGTACGAGGGTGGTGAAGTAGTAGGCGACCTCCTCGTGCTGGACGGCGTCGGAGCGCAGCCGGATGATCGACAGTACGCCGAAGAGCCCGAATCCCAGTGCCGTACCGCCGTTGCCGCCCACTTCGGCGAGGGCCGCGACCACGGTGAACAGGGCGACGTTCAGGGCCAGATACGCCGGGACGAGGTCGCGCCGCCGGTGCCTGGGGTAGTAGATCGCAAACGTCAGCACGCAGATGGCCGCGAGGTCGAGCCCCAGGTGCGCGGCGAGGTGGCGTAGGGAGTCCATGGCTTCGCTCTCTTTGGGTAGGTCGGAAGAGACCCAGACCTTATGAGAGCGGGAGGTGAACGTTCCCCAACTTCCAGGTGAACGAGGTGAATTCTTGATGGACCTGAGAAAGAAGTGTCTGGTATAGGACTCCGGGTGTCGCAATAGGCGCTCTTGCCGTGGTGGTGGCGGGCTCCAACTCACCTGCCGGGGGCTTACGTTGGTGCCTGACCGTTGGTCGGATCGCGAGATCCTGAAGGCTTCAGGCCGCGACGGCCTCGGGGGTTTCCAGCAGGTGGCGCAGGTCGCGTACGGCAGCCCGCCCCGCCCGGTTGGCCCCGATGGTGCTCGCCGACGGGCCGTATCCGACCAGGTGAATCCGCGGGTCGCGAAGCACGCGCGTGCCCTCCATGCGGATGCCGCCCCCTGGCTCGCGCAGCCGCAGCGGGGCGAGGTGGTCGATGGCGGCGCGGAAGCCGGTCGCGTACAGGATCGCGTCGGCCTCCACGGCCCGCCCGTCCGCCCACCGCGCCCCGGTCTCGGTGATCCGCTCGAACAGCGGCAGCCGCTCCAGTACGCCGCGCTCGCGGGCCCGCTGCATCGCCTCGGTCATCGGCAGCCCGGTCACCGACACCACGCTGCGCGGCGGCAGGCCCCGGCGTACCCGCTCCTCGACCAGAGCGACCGCGGCGCGCCCCTCCTCCTGGCCGAAGGGCCCCTCGCGGAAGAGGGGCGGCCGGCGGGTGACCCAGGTCGTGTCCGCGGCGACCTCCGCGATCTCCAGCAGGTGCTGTACGGCCGAGGTGCCGCCGCCGATGACGATCACGCGCTCCCCGGTGAAGTCGTCCGGCCCGCGGTAGCCGGCGGTGTGCACCTGCCGCCCGCGAAAGCGCTCCTGCCCCGGGAAGCGCGGCCAGAACGGCCGGTCCCAGGTGCCTGTCGCGTTGATCAGCGCACGGGTCTCGTAGGCACCCTCGGATGTCTCCACTCTCAGCCGTCCGTCGTGCCCCTCGCGCACCTCCTGTACGTGTACGGGGCGGTGTACCCGCAGGCCGAAGGTGCGCTCGTAGGAGTCGAAGTACGTGCCGATCACCGCTGAGGACGGGGCGTCGGGGTCGGCGCCGGACAGTTCCATGCCCGGCAGCGCGTGCATGCCGTGGACCTTGCCGTAGGTCAGCGTCGGCCAGCGGAACTGCCAGGCGCCGCCCGGCTGCGGAGGGCGGTCCAGGACGACGAAGTCCCGCTCCGGCTCGTACCCCACCCGCCGCAGGTGGAAGGCGGCGGCCAGCCCTGCCTGCCCCGCGCCGATCACCACGACCTCGACCTCACGCACCCCGGTTTGGTTCATGTTTCTACCAACTGGCCGGGGTGCGGAAATCTTCCCGCTCTTCCCGCCGTGGCTAGGAGGCCGCCCTGCCGCCTGATGTGCCCTGTCCGCAGAATTCGGCCTCGAACATGTTGTAGTAGAGCGCAGGATTCGGTATCCAGTCGCCATTGATGCTGAAAGTCAGCTGGTGCTCACCGTCCGTCGTGCTCGCCGTTCCGGAGAGCGAGCCGTTGACGCGGCCGGTGTGGCCGTGCACGGTCACACCGCACGACAGCTTGGAGGACTGGATTCCGAGGCCGTACGTGGTGCTCTTGTCCTTCGGGTCGACCTGCAGCCCGTCGAACATCGCCTTCATCTGCGCTGGCGGCAGCAGCTTTCCGCGCAGCAGCGCACGCGCGAAGCGGTTGAGGTCGTCCGCGGTGGAGATCAGATCGCCGGCGGCGCCCAGCCAGGTCATGTTCTGCTCGGTGGCGTCATGGATCGTGGCATCGGGCGCTTTCTCGTGGAGCCGGGTGTACGCCACGGGGTGCGGCTTCGGCAGCTGCGCCCTGGTGCCGGGGAAGGAGGTGTGCCGCAGCTTCAGCGGCCGCAGAATGCGCCGGGTGGCCTCCTCGGCGTACGAGCGGCCGGTGGCCTTTTCGATGACCATTCCGGCGACGACGTAGTTGGTGTTGGAGTAGGACCAGCCCTGGCCCGGTTCGAAGGCCGGCCGGTGCTTCATGGCGATCGCGACCAATTCCGCGGGCCGGTACGTGTCATAGCGGTGCGCCGGGAAGTCGAGGCCGGAGGTGTTTCGCCCGAACTCCTCGTCGTCTGTCATGTTGAAGATGCCGCTGGAGTGGTTCAGCAGTTGGCGCAGGGTGATCCGGGTGCCGTCGTGGCCATGGCCCCGTACCAGGCCGGGCAGCCAGGAATCCACGGTGTCGTCCAGGTCCAGCTTCCCCTCCGCCTCCAGCTGGAGCATGACGGTCGCGATGAACATCTTGGAGTTGCTGCCCGCCCGGAAATGCTCATCGGCCGACCGTTTCCGCTGGGTATCGGTATCCGCGAAACCCACCGCTGCGGACCATGTCCCCTTGCCGTCCCGCACCTTGGCGATGACACCGGGCAGCCCGCCCGCCTCCACCAATTGCCGCATCGCGTTCCGAGTCGCCTCATGCCCACTGGCGGGGGCCGAATCCGTCGCGTACGCGGGCGAAGCGAGTACGGTCGCTCCGATTGCGGCGCTCAATGTCGCGGCAATCAGAGCGGTACGAGCCGTACGGGCAGTGCGAGACGTACGAGCAGTGCGAGCCGTATGGGCAGTTCGAGCCGTACGGGCAGTGCGAGTTGCGCGCTGCGTCATCAGTGGTGCCTCCGGCGTCAATTGGGGCCACAGTGCCCTCTGCGCACTCCATGACGCCGAACGCCCTCACCAGGGTTGAGAGTCCAACGCGGCCGATCCGTATCATCGGCCCCCGGAAAACAGCAGCGGCGCCCCGCCGGGTGCCGAAGCGGGACGGCCATTGGCCGCCGGCACTCCGCTCAACGGTGAGGCCACCGCCTCCAGCAGCCCCCGCGCCGCCAATTCGGGCCGCACCCCTTCACCGAACCAGTACGCCTCTTCCAGATGCGGATATCCGGAGAGGACGAAGTGCTCGACGCCCAGGGCGTGATACTCCTCGATACGGTCGGCGACTTCGCCGTGGCTGCCGACCAGCGCCGTACCGGCTCCGCCGCGTACCAGCCCCACTCCCGCCCACAGATTCGGCGCGATCTCCAGCTTGTCCCGCGAACCGCCGTGCAGTGCCAGCATGCGCTGCTGCCCCACCGACTCGCTCTTTCCGAGCGCCTGTTGCGCGGCGGCCACCGTCTCCGGATCCAGATCGTCCAGCAATCGATGAGCGGTGGCCCAGGCCTCCTTCGAGGAATCCCGCGAAATGGTGTGCAGCCGGATGCCGAAGCGGACCTGGCGGCCTTCCTGCTCCGCCAGCCCTCGAATCCAGTCGATTTTCTGCTTGACCTGCTCGGGCGGCTCGCCCCACGTCAGATAGACGTCGACATTCCGCGCCGCCACCGGGCCGGCCGCCGCCGAGGAACCGCCGAAGAAGATCTCCGGCAGCGGGTCCGGCGGCAGCGCGGTCAGCCCGCCCTCCACCTGATAGTGCTCCCCGTGGAAGTCGAACGGCTTCCCGCCCCACACGCCCCGTACGACCTGCAGGAATTCATCGGTCCGTGCGTACCGCTGGTCGTGTCCCAGATGGTCGCCGAACCGCCGCTGCTCGGTGGAGTCACCCCCGGTCACCACATTCAGCAGCAGCCGCCCCCGCGAGATCCGCTGGTACGTCGCCGCCATTTGCGCGGCCAGCACGGGCGAGATCACCCCGGGCCGGAAGGCGACCAGAAACTTCAGACGTTCGGTGGCCTGCGTCAAAGCGGCCGTCGTCAGCCACGCGTCCTCGCACCACGTACCCGTCGGGGTCAGCACCGCCTCGAACCCCAACTGCTCTGCCGCCTTGGCTACTTGCGTCAGATACTCGATGTCGGGCGCACGCACCCCGCTCACCGGAGTGATGCGGTCCCGCCGGATACCACCGTCCGTATAGGCGTGACGGTCGACGAGCGTCCGCCCGTCACCGCCGGTGGGCAGGAACCAATGCAGATGCACGGACATATCAAGCGGCCTTTCCCGAAGAAGTGGAGATCCCGGAGGTATCGGGCGTGCCGGTTGCCCCGGATGCCTTTCCCGATGCCTGGGGAGCCCCGGATTTTCCGTACGTACGCGGCGCCGTGCTCGACGGCGGCAGGTCACCGTTGAAGCGGGGATCGACGAATTCGGCGAAGTCGAACCGCCGTGGAATGAGCCCGAGTTCGGCGAAGGAGTTGACGATGTCCTGCTCGGAGGCGACGGCGGCCTTGTCCAGGGCCACCGCGACCGCCGTGCCCTTGGACCGCTTGACCGCGTCCAGCGCCACCTTCTTGGGCAGCCCGGTCTCCTTGGCCCACACCGCGGCCCAGGCGTCCGGGTGCGCGTACACCCAGTCCTGGGCGCGCCGCAGCCGCTCGACATAGTCCTCGATCGCCGCGGACTTCTCCTTGCCCGCCAGCGCGGCGGGCGCCGCGACCTGGAAGGACAGCCCGTTGACCACGCCGTCGCCGGTGGTCAGCACCCGGGCGTCCGACTGGTCCAGCGCCTGCGAGGTGTAGGGGTCCCACACCGCCCAGGCGTCGACCTTGCCGCGGGTGAAGGCGGCCAGGGCGTCGGCGGGCTGAAGGTAGTTGAGCCTGACGTCCTTCGGCGTGAGCCCCGCCTTCTTCAGCGACGCCACCAGTTGGAAGTGCGCGGAACTGCCCTGCGCGACCGCGATCGCCTTCCCCTTCAGATCGGCGGGCTCCTTCAGCGGCGAGTCGCGCTTGACCAGCACCGCCTCCCCGGCAGAGGACCCGTGCGAGGCCGCCACCACCTTGATCTTCGACTTCGCGGCGGCCGCGAAGACCGGCGGCGTATTGCCGACCGCTCCCACATCCACGGCCCCCGCGTTGACCGCCTCCAGCAGCGGGGGACCGGAGGTGAAGGTGGACCACTTGATCCGGTACATCAGGTCGTCCAGCTCTCCGGCGGCGCGCAGCACGGCCTCCGCGCCGCCCTTCTGGTCGCCGACATTCAAGGTCACCGAGCCCTTGCCGTCCGTACCGCTGCCCGCCCCGCCGGCGGACCCGGCCGCCTTGGACGAGCCTCCGCACGCGGCCAGCAACAGGGCGAGCGGCAGCAGCAGGCCGGGCAGGGCGAGGCGGCGTGTTCGGGTGGAGGCCGGCCGCGGGGAGGTCGGCCGCGGGGCCGGCCGTGTCGGCGGTGCGGCGGTGCCAGGTGATCTCATCAACGTTCCGTTCGTGGGTTTCGTACGTATCGAGGGTGCGTACGGGAGGCGCGCATCGAGAGGCATCCCGCCCGTAACCGACCGGTTCAAGCAGCCGCGCCCGGCGCTGACGCCGGTACGGAGGCCCCCTCGACCCCCAGCCGGTCCAGCAGCCGCCCGCGCAGCGCGGCAAAGCGAGGGTCGGAGATGTCCCGCGGCCGCGGCAGATCCACCTCCGTCTCGTACGCGATCACGCCCCCGTCCATCACCAGCGCCCGATCGGCCAGCAACAGCGCCTCCTCGACGTCATGCGTGACCAGCAGCACCGCGCACCCGCGCTCCTGCCACAGCTCGGACACCAGCCGCTGCGCCTTGATCCTCGTCAGCGCGTCCAGCGCGCCGAACGGCTCGTCCAGCAACAGCAGATCCGGCTCGCGTACCAGCGCACGGGCGAGCGAGGCGCGCTGGGCCTCGCCCCCGGACAGCGTCTTGGGCCAGGCATCGGCGCGATGCCCGAGCCCCACTTCCTCCAACGCCCTTACAGCATCGGCCCGTTCAGGACTCCCGGGCAACCCGAGTAGAACGTTGCGCCACACCCTCTTCCACGGCATCAGCCGCGGCGCCTGGAACGCGACGGCCTTGCGCCGGGGCGCCAGCACCTCGCCCCCGATCTCCCGGTCGAGCCCGGCCAGCACCCGCAGCAGCGTCGACTTCCCGCACCCGCTGCGCCCCAGCAGCGCAACGAATTCCCCGGGCCGTACGTCCAGTTGCAGCTGATCGATGACATTCCGCCCGCCAAAGGACCGGGTCAGTCCCTGCACCCGCACCGCCACGCCAGAAATCGTCGACGCATCCACCACATCACTCACCCCTCTCCCTCACTTTCCGGTGAACGTCGGCCGCCATTGCAGCAACAGCCGCTCCAGCATCCGCACGAGAAAATCGGCGAGCAGCCCGAGCGCCGCGTACACCACCAGGCAGACCACGATCACATCGGTACGGAAGAACTCCCGCGCCTGATTCATCAGAAAGCCGATACCGTCATCGGCATTGATCTGCTCACCGAAGACCAGCGCGAGCCATGCCGTGGCCAGCGAATAGCGCAACCCGGTCATGGCATGGGGGAGCGCACCGGGCAGGACGACATGCCGGATCAGTCCCCACCGCCCCAGGCCCAACGACGTTCCGGCTTCCACCAGTTGCGCGTCCACGCCGCGAATCCCGGCGTACACATTCAGATACAGATGAAAGGCGACGCCCAGCCCGATCAGCGCGACCTTCGGCGCCTCGCCGATCCCCAGCCAGATGATGAAGAGCGGGATCACACCCACCCACGGGATGGATCGCAGCATCTGCACGGTCGCATCGACCAGATCCTCCCCGAGCCGCGACAGCCCGGACACCAGCGCGAGCGCAATGCCCACCACCCCGCCCAACAGCAGCCCGACCGCGACCCGTTGCAGCGACACCAGCATCGCCGACGGCAGCGTCCCGTCCGAGACCAGCCCCGAACCCGTACGGGCGATGGTGCCAGGCGAGGCGAGAATGTCCCCCTGGAGCACCCCGGTCGAACTCAGCACCTGCCACAGCACCAACAGGAATACGGGCCCCACGGTCCGTCGCAGCCACCGCGGAACGAACCGCCGCCGAGCGGACACGGGAACAACGGCCCGCAATTCCGGAGCCCGCCCGTCCACAGCCTCCTTCGCTTGCGCCGAAGCGGAGAGTCCAGGCGCTTGCGGCGCCGGCGGGGAATGGCCCAACTCGGCCTGATCGAGAGACATAGGGGCTCCACGGGCAGGTGAAGGCCGCGCATCAGGGCATGGCGGCCCCCGACAACGCGCGGAGTTCAGACGAATTCAGGAAAAGAACGCGAAAAGCGCGGCAGCACTGACAACAGAAGAGGAACGGCGCAGGCGGCGATCAAAACCCCATCAACGGCAACCGCGCACCCAAGTCACCAAGAAAGCAACGTCAACAGCCGCGGCGACACGCGGCGGAGGCCACCCGCAGCAGGTCGATGTGACCGCGCGAAGTGAGCAAGGGTGACGTAGACATGCCGCCGAACGTAGCGTCGTGCGTCAACCCCGGTCAATTATCGTCTCGCCTGCTGGACCTTTGTTGCAGCGACATTGCACCCACACCTACCCGCATTCAGCCCCGCCCGTACGAAGATGGACCCATGACTTCCGCATTCACCTCGCGCACCCTCGACGTCACCACCGGCTCCACCGAGACCGTCATGGACCTCACCGCCGACTGCGCCGCCTTCCTGCGCGACGTATCCGCAGCCGACGGCCTCCTCAACATCTTCGTCCCGCACGCAACGGCCGGCATCGCCGTCCTCGAAACCGGCGCCGGCAGCGACGACGACCTCCTCGCCGCCCTCCACGACCTCCTCCCCGCCGACAACCGCTGGCGCCACCGCCACGGCACCCCCGGCCACGGCCGCGACCACGTCCTCCCCGCCCTCGTCCCACCCCACGCCACCATCCCGGTCCTCGACGGCACCATGGCCCTCGGCACCTGGCAGTCGGTCTGCCTGGTCGACACCAACGTCGACAACCCCAACCGCCAGGTCCGGCTGAGCTTCCTGGGCTGATGCAGCCGTCGTGAGCTGGACCGCAGGGTCGTGGCCCGGCCGCACCGAACGGCCCGACGGCTGAGAAAGTGCGGCAGCGGGCCCGGCCACGGCACGCAAGTGGTGCACCGTCTCCCTCGCTGCTGTCCTGGTCGATGGTGTCCACCAACTCGACCTGATCCAGCGGGATGCCGCCCGCTGGAGACCTACCTGCACCGAGGCCGTCCGCGAAGTCCCCGCATTGATCGACAACGGTGACCTCGACGCCTGCTGATGCTGAACCACCACGCACGTCGCGAGCACCAGCGTCATTCCCTCGTGTCCAGCCGGCGCGATTACGGCCTCATCGCCTGATCACGAGGTTCACTTCAGACGAACCGCTCCCCGTACAGATGGCTTCCAGTGGATTGCTTCCGACCGTTCCTGCCCGGAATCTGGCGGTACTCTGCGTCACTGCACTGAAGACCGACTCGTTCTGGAGGAGCAGGAGTGAATAACACGGCCGATGCCGACCCCGCAGCGCGGTTGCGGCCCGCATTCGTTGTCGCTGCGACGCACAGCAGCGCGGGGAAGACGACTGTTACGGCCATTCTGCTGCGCCTCTTGCGTGAGCGCGGGCTGAAGGTACAAGCCTTCAAGATCGGCCCTGATTTTATCGACCCCGGATATCACCGGGAGATCACCGGACGCCCGTCGATCAATCTCGACCTGTGGATGATGGGGGCCGAGGGAGTGCGCCGCGCCTTCGACCGCTGGTCCGCGGAGGCGGACGTGTGCGTCATCGAGGCCATGGGCGGGCTGTACGACGGGGAGAACGGCACGGAGAAGGGAAGCGCGGCGCACATCGCCAAGCTCCTCGGCCTTCCCGTCGTGGTCGTCATGGACGTGTGGGGAATGACGCGCACCTCCGGAGCCGTCCTCGGCGGCCTGATGGCCTTCGACCCCGAGGTCCGCATCGCCGCATGTGTCCTGAACCGGGTCGGCAGCCGCACCCACGCCGAGATGGTCCTCACCGCGCTGCCGGACCACCTGCGAGAGCTCGTGGCCGGCTGGGTCGAGCGCAGCGAGCACCTGCGTGTCGACGAGCGACACCTCGGGCTGACCACGGTCGAGGAGAACCCGACCGGCGCCGCGGAACGCGCCCGCGCACAGATCGCCTCCGGCAACACGGTGGATATGGACCGGCTGCTGGCAGCCACGCGCACCGCGCTGCCCCACCCTGCCGTAACACCCACACCTCATCCGCCGCGCGGAACCGGCCCCGATGCGCCCCGCGCACGACTGGCAGTGGCACGCGACGCCGCGTTCTCTTTCTACTACGAGGAGAACCTGCACGCGCTGGAGGATGCCGGGTTCACGTTGGTGCCCTTCCGTCCCACCGTCGATTTCCGACTGCCGGATGACATCGACGCGGTCTACCTCGGCGGCGGCTACCCCGAGAGTTTCACCGCCGAACTGGCTGCCAACCATTCGCTGATGCAGGAGCTGAGGGATCGCGCAGAGCACGGATTGCCGATCTACGCCGAGTGCGGCGGGATGATGTACCTCGCCCGGTCACTGACCGACTTCGACGGAAAGGAAGCGGCTATGACCGGTATCCTCCCGATCGATGTGGTGATGGATCGTCATTATCTCTCCATCGATTACGTTGACGTACGCACGCAGGCGCCGTCCCCGCACGGTGAAGCGGGCCAGCGGGCCCGCGGTCAGGAATTTCACCAGTCCCGTATCACCACTGCCGAGATCGAGCCGAATCTGTACGAGGTGACAACGAGCAGAGGGGAACGCCGCAGTGCGGGATTCCTGCTCCACAACGTGGCGGCCAGCTACATTCATCTCCATTTCGGCATGCATCCGGAAATCCCGCAGAGTCTCCTGAGTGCTGCTCTGAGTAACTCGAAGAAGGCATCCGCCATATGAGATCGGAAAATTCCTTGAAACGGACCACGCTGTTCCGTCGCCACCGGCTCCGGTCGGTCATGGTGGCGGCCCTCCTGGCAGGGCTGATTCCCCTGCTGCCGGGCCACGAGCCCCAGAGCGCCGCCGCATCGAACGCATCACCAGCACCCAAGTCCCTCAAGACCGCGACGATTCACTTCGCCCCGGAGGAAGGAAAGGTAGACAACAACCGCGCCAAGATGGTCGAGCTCGCCAACCAGGCAGCCGACAAGGGCGCCAAGCTCATCGTGCTGCCGGAGATGGCCACCAGCGGCTACTCCTTCTTCAGCCGCGCGGAGATGTCCAAGGCCGCGGAACAGGTCCCCGGAAAGTCCACCGACGCACTCGGCGCTGTCGCCAAACAGCACCGCGCCTACATCGCGTTCGGCATGCCCGTCTACGAGCCGGACACGAACCAGTACTACAACTCGGCCGTGCTCATCGGCCCGGACGGCAAGACCCGTGGCATCTATCACAAGCGCAACCACCTGATCGAATCCTCGTACAACGCGTCGAGTTTCGACCCGATCCCGACCTTCGACACCGAATACGGTCGGATGGCGCTGGTCATCTGCTCGGACATGTTCAACTCCCAATTCCCCCGGGCAGCGGCGGTGCAGGGAGCGGACATCCTGATTGCGCCCGCCAACGTCGGGATCGACACCGACTTCGTCCGCGTCCGGACCTTCGAGAACGACTTCTCGATGATTGTCGCGAACCGCTGGGGCAAGGGCGAAAAGGGAACCAAGCCCGATGTGTTCACCCAGAACACCTTCACCGTGCCGTCGCCGTTCCCCTACGATTTCAACTTCGGGTCGCGCAGCATCATCATGACCAATGACGGCAAGGCCCTCGCGGACGTGAGCGGCCAGTCCGATCAAATCGGCTATGGCGAGATCCCCGTGCGCAAGTCGCGCACCTTCCCGGTCGAGCGCAAGCCCGCGATGTATTCCCTGATGAGCCAGGACACCCTGGAGACGTACACGCAGAAGCAGTTCCACCAGCCCGAGGCGACCACCTTCACCGCCGCCGCCGTTGACCCCGGTCCCAGCACAACCCCCTGGCAGGCCGCCCTCGACGCCGCGGCCAAGGCCAGGACCCAGGCCGAGTCCTCCGGCAAGAAACTGCGCCTGATCGTCTTCCCGGCCAACTACTTCCCCGGCGCTGACACCGCGGGCCTGGAGAAGCTGAAGTCGTTCGCCACGAGCAATCGGACCGACCTGCTCGTCCACTACCCGGCCACCAAGACCGAGGTGCCCAAGAGCACCCTGATCACCTCGACCGGGCAGACCTACGACTACAAGCGCACCCACCACAAGCGCGGCGAAACGCTCCCCAAGGACCGGCTGTCGAATGACTACCTGGTCATCGACCGCGACTACGCCCGGCTCGCCCTCATGCAGGACGTCGACATGATGCCGCCCGAGACCGCCCATGTTCTCGCCCGTATGGGAGTCGATGTCGTCGCGATGAACACCGACTGGAGCGATCCGGTCCGCAGCGCCCTCTGGAAAAGCCGCACCGGCGACTACCTGCACATTGTCACCGCCAACAAGTCCGGCCCCGAGGGGATCTATCTCGGCGGCTACAAGGCGGACCCCAGCTTCACCGAGAACGAAGGCATCGTGATCCGCGACATCACCACCGGTGACGTCCGCACCAAGCCCTCGGCCCGCTTCTTCGACCCCACCACCATCCTCAAGCCCTGCCAGGAAGAAGCACGCACCTGCTAGCCCCGGACAAAGCGATAAACCGGGACCCTCACCACCTCGCATAACCCTCAGATGTCCGGGCCGGCCCAACAAGGGCCGGCCCGGCCGCTTCCAGCCCGCTGGCCAAGAAGCTGCGCACTGTGACGCCGCCCCGCTCGGCAAGAAGGCAGCGCGCCCGCGGTGAGAAGTTCCACCCATCCCGTATCACCGCCGCCGGAACGCAACCGAATCTGTACGAGGCGGCCACGAGCACCGGCGAGAGCCGGCGTTCGGGATGCCTGGTCAACAATGTGGCAGCCAGCTATATTCACCTCCGTTTCGGCATGCACCCGGAGATTCCCGGACGCTCTTGCAGACCGCAGCGGGCCGTACCAAGCAAACGAAAGACACACAGTGAAGCGCAGCAGCATCAGGTCCATCAGCTACAGCCTGGCCACGGTGGCCACAGCGGGGACCCTCGCCCTGGCCTCCGCGGCGCCTGCACAGGCCGGTGACTTCCGCTACTGGTCGCTGCGGCACGGGGACAACGGCACCTGGCGCACCACAGCCGAAGGCCCGGGCACCTACCGCCCGGCCGACGGCTCAGTAGAAGGGCTGCGTTTCGCCGTCTTCCAGGCAGACACAAAGGATTCCGTCGTCCCCCGTGCTGCCCCCGACTTCAAGGCGATCTGCGCCTCCACTCCGGCGAAGGCAGGCACCAAGCGGGTCGCCTTGGTCCTGGACTTCGGCACAGCAAAGGACGCCCCGTCCGGCGAGAAGCCCCCGGCCCTACGCTCGCACTGCGTGCAGTTGCCGCCACAGGCCACCACCGCGGAGGCCCTGGCCAAGGCCGCACCGCCACTGCGCTACGCAACGTCAGGGTTGCTGTGCGCCATCGCGGGCTATCCGCAGCGCGGATGCGGAGAAGCGGTAGCCGACAGTCCCAAAGCCGAGAGTGACAGCAACAGCAACAGCGGTCACACCAGCGACAGTTCAGACGACGGTCCGTCCGCAGGACTGCTGGTCGGAGGCGCCATCGTCGCTGCCCTGGGCGGCGCAGCCGTGTGGCAGGCCCGGCGCCGACGCAACGCTTCGTGAGCTCGACTCGCTGTCCAGACAGGGCGTTCATTCGCCCAGGAACCGCACGTCTACGCTCGGGGCGACGATTCGCTGCACAGGCGACGCAACCTTGCCCGTCATCACGGGTCGTCACCACCGACATCACCAGGCATCCCTCACCATCAAAGCAGGCGTCCTCAGCGCCGATGCAGCCCTCGCGCTCGGCTGCCTCGACCTTGCATCACCTGCCGTCCAGCACGAGGGGGCCGTCACCCCGTGGGGCAGTTGCGAAAGCGGCTCGGTGCGTAGCCGCGGGTGAAGTCTGTCGTCATGCAGTTCGGGCACGACCAGCTCTGCTCGTTCGTCAAATGTAGGGACATAACGACACCTATGCGGTCGGCTGCGTGAATATGCCCGCCGTGACCTTCAATGAGACGCCCGCCGAAAGTGGTCGTGGACGCCAGCACGGAACTGAGCGTCGCGCCCCCCGCCGTGGCGAAACTGCAGGCAGGAAGATCCAGGGTGAAGGTCGCGAGCAGCACGCTCGTGATGGAGTTGCTGGCATGGGCGGGCCGCATACCGGAAAAGATCTTGATCCTGCCGCTGCCGCCACCGCTGTCGAGAAGATATACAGCGGCATTCGCCATGGCGTTCTGCACCGCATCCGACAGCTGTGCGGCTATACGGAACCGCCCCCTTCGCCGCAGGGATCTACAAGAAGTACGTTCGCCGAGGACGAGATGGGGGAGAGCTGAATCGCATCGGGCACCGCATCTACAAGAACTTCGACCCTCAAGTCGCCGATACTGCCGACCATTTGATCGAGCAAGCAGGCGGCAAGCGTCACACCCTGCTTCTCAGAGCCAGACATAGGGGGCATGCCGATCTGTGCGGCGGCACTCAGTGCCGCCGACGGGGCCCACGGATGACCCCGAGTGCACTCGCCACCAAAGCAACAGGGCATGCTGGAACGGTAGTTCACACAGGTCCGCCGCCTCTGCTCGCCGTAGGAAGCAATCGCAGAAGCGGCGGGTCGCCCTCATCCGGCTCTCACCGGGAGGTACGCATGACCAGTATGCAACCGGCCGCTTCGGCAGACGAACGCCCACCCCGCGGCCCCAAGCTGATCGCCGCTGCGCTGGCTACTGGCTACGTGGCCGGCTACAGCGCGGCCTTCGGGGCCTGCACCACCACGAACGCAGCGGTGCAGGCCGCAGTCGGCGCTGCTGTCTGGCTGGCTTGGCGCAGGCGCTGATCCGCCACCAACTCTGCGCCCCCGCCGTCTGATTCGGATGTTCCGGGCGGCGGGGCCGAGGTGGCGGACCGCTGGACCTTGATCCTGTTCGTCGCATGGCGTGTTGGTTGAGTAGCTCGTAACCGCCAGTGGTGGTGGCGTGTGGGCAACATGTGGCCGTGTACGTGGGTTGCTGACCTCGTTGCGACGTCGCTTCGAGGGGAATGCGCGCGCTCGAGGGCAGTGTTGGTGGGAACACGACGACCAAGCCCCCCCGGCACTCGACGAAAGAGCCTCTATGCCGCTCAACCTGCCCGAAGGTAAGCGTCTCGCCGTCAATATCGGCGTCGACTTCGACGCGCAGTGCGCGCCCAACGGAGACGCGTCCAAGCTCAGCCCCGCGTTTCTGTCGCGCGGAGATTTCGACGTCGAGGTGGGCACTCCGCGCCTACTCGCGCTGTTCGAGAAGTATGAGATCCCAACGACCTGGTGCACACCCGGGCACACGCTGATCACATTCCCGGACAGCATCCGGTCGGTGCTCGACCACGGGCACGAGATTGCCGCGCACGGCGCGTACCACGAGTCGGTGCCCTCGCTCACAGAGCAGGAGGAACGGCGGCTGATGGAGTTGCAGCTCAGCCAGCACGAGAAGGTCGTCGGCCGACGCCCCCGCGGGTACCGTTCACCGGCCTGGGACTTCTCCGACGCCACACTCGGCATCCTCGAGGAGTTCGGCTTCGACTGGGACAGCTCGTTGATGGGCCGCGACTTCATCCCCTACCGGCCACGTCCCGTCGTGGTCCACCGCGAGGAACCGAACGAGTTCGGCCCGCCCAGCCCGGTGCTCGAACTGCCCGTGTCCTGGTACATGGACGACGTCCCTGCACTCGACCATGTCCCCGGGGTGCTCGCCGGGCTCATGTCGACCGAGGGGGTCTTCGCGCGGTGGCGGGACACCTTCGACTACGCCTACGAGAACGAGCCCGGCGGCGTCGTGACCCTCACCGTGCACGGCATCGTGAGCGGGCGGGCACACGCGATCATGATGCTGGAGCGATTCATCCGCCACGTGCGGCAGCACGACGATGTGTGGTTCGCGACGCTGAGCGAGATCCACGACCGCTGGAGCGACTGAGCGCATGCGCCCGGCGCTTGTCAGAGGCTGCGTCATATTCCGTGGTCGGTGAAGCTCGACACCACCGAACAGAGGCGCGGTCGGCGCGGACGCCGGGCCCGTGAGCGATTACGCCACCGCATCCGCCCGTGTCAGAATTCCCCCTGCGGGCAAGGGGCGGATGACGGAGGGGAGGGGGCGAGTGTCCCGTACCGGTAGCCCACCAGGTGCCCTCGTGCGGTAAACCCTCCGAGGTGCCCGACAACGGCAAAGGCGCCCCCGCCACAGGTACCCACGGCCACGGCCGCGACCACGTCCTCCCCGTCCTCGTACCGTCCAACGCCACCCTCCCGGTTCTCGACGGCACGATGGCTCTCGGCGCCTGGCCGTCGGTACGCCTGGTCGATGCGAACGTCGACAATTCCCCACCGCCAGGTCCGGTTGAGCCTTCTGGGATCAGCGCGGTGGGCATGGGACGTAAGTGCGGGGCGAGTTGAAGGCTGGCTGTGCTGCCGCCCGGCCAGTTCAGGGGGAGGGGCTTCTGTAGCCGCCGCCTTCCACCACGTCTTCTGCGAAGAGCTGTGCGTTCGCCAGTGCCGCGTCCAGTGGCTGCCGGTCGGCGATCGCTGCGGAGATTTCCTCGGACACCCGGTCGCCGAGGCCCGCGAATTCAGGGATGACGATGTATGACACCCCGGACCAGGGCTGCTTGAGTACCTCCGGGTGCGTGAGGTTCACGGCCTTGAATGCGTCGAGCGTCGGCTTGATGAATGTTCTGGCGGCTTTCTGGTACTGCGGGAGTCTGTAGGTGGACAGTCGGGCGCCGGGTGGCAGCCGGACCCATCCGAGTCGCTCACCGTAGAGTTCGGGGTACTGCTTGGATGTTGCCCAGGAAGCGAACTCCCAGGCGGCCCGCGGGTTCTTCGCGGTGACCGGGATCGCCAGTGCCCAGGTCCACAGCCACCCCGAGCTCTTCGTGCGCACCACCGGCGCGGGGGCGTAGCCGATTTTGCCGGCGACGTTGCTGCTGGCCGGGTCCTCGAGGCGGCCGGCATGGGACGTCGCGTCGTACCACAGCGCGGCCCTGCCCTCCCGCATCACCGCCAGGCACTCGGCGGGGCCGGATTCGGCGGCGTGCGGCTCGCCGTAGCGGCGGACCAGGTTGACGTAGAACTCCACGGCCCGCTTCGTCGCGGGGGAGGTGAGCTGGGGGTTCCAGTGCTCGTCGTACCAGCGGCCGCCGAAGGCCGCGATGACCGTGTTCAAAGGGAGAAGGTTCTTCCAGCCGGGGCCACCGCGCAGGCAGATCCCGGCAATGCCGTTCTCGGGGTCGTGGAGCTTCGCCGCCAGCTGAGCGACCTGCTGCCAGGTGGGGTGCTGAGGCATGGTCAGCCCGGCCTTGGCGAGCAGGTCCTTGCGGTACATCAGGAAGGACGATTCGCCGTAGTACGGCACCGCGAACAGGTGGCCTTTGTAGGACAGCGCCGAGCGCACCATGGGGACGAAGTCCCGCATGTCCTCGTCGCTCTGCCGCGCGGGGGTATCGAGCGGGGTCAGCCACCCCCTGGAGGCCCAGATCGGTGCCTCGTAAGGGCCGATGGCGATGACGTCGTAACGGCGGGCCTCGGTGGCGATGTCCTTTGGCGTCCGCCGCCGCAACTCGTTCTCGGGGAGAAAGACGAGGTTCACGTGCGTGTGCGGGTGGTCCTGCTCGAAGTCGTCGATCAGCTTTTCCATGTCCCGCATGAAATCGACGGCTGCCACCGTGATCGAGGTGCGGTCCTCGCCGCCTGCACAGGCTGATGCGCCGAGCCCGAGCGCGGCCAGCATGACTCCCGACAGCGCGATACGTGTCAGCGGCCCACGGCACTTGACCGGCATCACTGCCTCCCGGTGAGGAGTTGGGTCACCGTGGAGCTGCCCCTGTTTGTTCCGGCAGTTGGTCGGAGCTCGCGAATGAAACGTAGTCGGATACGTCCAACAGGCAGCCCGGGACCCGTTGTGCGGTCGATGTTCCGAAGTACGTGCTCACCTGCTTCTCGCCCGTGGGCGGAACGCCCATTCCTTGTGTGAGTGCGACTTTCCAGGGCCCTGGTTCGATGGCGTTGCTGTCCTGGAGCGGATGATCCAGTGCGACGATCAGGGAGAGGAACAGGCCGATGAATATCGACAGGAGGCCGGTCAGCGCCAGGTGGTCGATCAGCTTGACGTCGGCGAGTACCCAAGTCGCCGCGATGGTCATGACGGCGCCGAGGAAGAGGACGACGTAGAGCGCGGGCAGCAGCCCGATCTCCACCTCTCCCTGCCGCTCGCGTCGGAGGTTGTTGTAGTCGTTGAAGGCCTCGAGAGTGACGGACTGGGCATTCGACTCCTGGGTGTTGCGCGGTTCGTAGAACATGAGCGACTCGAACACGGCATCCAGCCGCCCCCGGTCCTCCTCGATCTCACCCCGCCGCTGCTTTGGCCAGACCTCGCCGATGACGTTCCCGGCGTAGTTGCGTACCTGCGACTGGATCCGGCATCGCCGGCTGTTCGGGAACGCCTGACTGGCGCGGTAGACCGTGGTGAGCTGTGAGGCCTCCTGATTGACCAGCTTCTTGACCTCCACGTAGTGGTCGTACGCGCCGACGGCGACCAGCCCGACCAGCAAGGCGTAGAAGAGCCCCACGACCTCGATCAGAAAGGTGACGCGCTCGTTGTGCTCGGGGTCGCTGCCGAATCGCCGGCGGACCCTGGAGCGCAGGCACAGGCCGCCCAAGCCGAACGCGAGGAGACCCCCGGACAAGGCCACGGTCTGGACCCAGGCCGTCATGGGCGAGTTCCCTCCGGGGCGGCGCTGTCGGCGGAGCGGGCAAGGGCCCACGGTGGTCCTGCCGCGAAGTGTTGCGCGAGAGGCCGCTCGCGGCACTGCCGTGGGTTCATCAGGGCTTCTGTACGGCCGGGACTCGGTACCTCCCTGGGATACGCCCGTCCCACAACAACACCCCCACTGGGCTCCCTGGGAACCGACATCCTTCGAGCAGCCACCACATGCCGACGGAAGCCCCGGACACGGGCGAGGTGTTCGGCCACCGCACCCCGCCCCCACGTGCAGACCCAGGATCACCGCCACGCTTCTCCGGCAGCACAGCGCGTTCGGGGGCTTCCGCAGCACACAGCGGGCGCGCGCTCAGGCTGTCACGATCCCAGCCGTCAGTGACGCGCCTGACAGCCCTGGGGGTAGCGGGAGAGGTAGAGCCGGCGGGCCTGAGCCATGTCTGGCAGTGACGGAGATGCGCGGAGCGATCAAGTCGAGGCCGGCACAAGGTTGTACACCGGCTGGGGTTGTGTTGGTTCAGCAGAGGGGCAGTCCGCCCCGGTAGTTGAGCCGGTTGCGGATGCGTTCCAACTGGGCAACGGCCGGGCTGCCGAGGATCACATCAGCGGCGGGGAAGGTGAGTTGCGCTGGGGCTCGGAAAGTCGCGGTTCCGGACAAGGCCGACCATCGGGACTCAAGTAGCGGCCCATGACGACGGCGTGGGGTGCTGCTGGGCAACAACTTAATCTCCCGCTAAATCAGGCTTTAACAGCGCTACGACAGGGAGTGACTCAAGCGCGGGGCGGGCGTCGTACCCGATGCCGAGTACGGGTAGTACGTCGAGCAGTTGGTCGGTGCGTAGGTCGCACAGCAGTACCCAGTCGGCAGGGGTAGGCATCGCACGTCCCAATGGCGATCAAGGGCTCGCCCCCTCTACGATTCAACTGGTCTCTAGGTGGGCCGGGATTCCCTTCCTGGCCGAGTTCGTCCACCTAGAGGATCGGAGCAGGGCTCTGTACGCAGAGCCTCAGCTGACACGGGGGTCAGGCTGAGGCTAGCTGCGTCGGTCGACTCCCCTCAGAGGGAAGGAAATCGACCGGTGAAGCCCGAAATCTCTGTCCGCGCTCTGCTGCTTGCCGTTGCCTTTCTATCGGCGGTGCTTGTAGCAGTCGTGGCGGGAGTCCTTTCCGCTGCCTCCGGCAGCAATACACCCGCAGCTGTCTTGTACGGGGGCGGTGCCTTCGTGGTGTGGATGACGCTCTGCGTGTCCATCCTCTCGGCTTTGGGCTTGCTCGATCGGCCCCCGGTGCAGCGGTGACCTGCCATGCGGCAGTCAGTCGGTGCAGTAGGTGATGCCGTCGAGGCAGATCCAGATGGGTTGGCCGATGGACTCGTACGGGCCCAGCACGCCGCCGGCGCTGTTCTCGGTGCGGGCGACGGAGGGGTCCAGGTTTGGTCTGGTCGCGGGGTGCGGTTCAGGCGAATTCGCGGCCACCGGCGGGCAGGGTGGCGATGGTCTGGGCGTTGGGGATGGTGGCGCCCGCTTTGGTGGAGCCGACGCGTCCGCGGACCATGGTCATGGAGCCGAGGCGCTTACGGCAGCGAACGGGGTGCCACCGACGATCACGCTCGAAAAACCCGTGTGTGCCCACGATTTGCCCCACGCTCCCGCGCCCGGAGCTGGGTCGGACCCAGGGTTGGGTCGGACCGTCAAGCGAGCGACGGCCACCGATCGGTGGCCCACTCCAGCCAACCCGCCCACCCAGGAGGAGGGTCCCCGATCTCGTGCCCATTGAGCTCGTGGGCATCGGGTTCCTCGAAGAGCGTTCTCCAGTGCAAGAGGTCCGCCTCGGTCATCGGGAAGGTCTGGTCCGGGGCGGTCGACTGGCGATGGGTGATGCGAGTGAGTTGGGTTTCGTGGTCCACCGGCATGTACACGAGGTGGCAGGAAGCGCCCGCAGACTCTGCCAGCCAGTGGATCGCGGATCTTTCGTTGCGGGACCAGCAGCCGAAGTCCAGGACTACGTGGGTTCCGAGCCTCAGTGCCTCCAGGGCGAGCCAGAGCAGGCGGCCTTCCAGGACATCGCGCTTTCCGTCCGCCTCAGGCTTGCCGAACAGTGGGATCATCCAGTCGTCCGGTGTCAGCCGCAGTGCGCTGTGCTCCTTGGCCAGTTGTCGAGCCCTCGTGGTCTTTCCGGCCCCTGGTAGGCCGACTGTCAGAAACAGGGTGGTCACAGGGAGATCCTTCAAGGAAGCCGGATGGAGGACAACTGGGGTGGAAGTCAACTGGGTCTGATGGTGAAACCATCCTGAAACCGAGTTGAGTGCGGGTCGCCGCACCTTGTGGGGCATGACGACAACGACGACATCGTGCTCACTTGCCATTGCGGCGAAGGGGCTGCGCAAGGCTTATGGGGACAAGACGGTTCTGGGCGGGATTGATTTGGTGGTGCCGACCGGGAGCATCTTTTCTCTGCTCGGTCCGAACGGTGCCGGGAAGACCACCGCCGTAAAGATTCTCTCTACTCTGATCAGCGCCGATGCCGGCGACTTGCGCGTAGGCGGCTATGACTTGGCCGTCGAGCCGCAGGCCGTGCGGGCCGCAATCGGCGTCACCGGGCAGTTCTCCGCCGTCGACGGGCTGATCACCGGTGAGGAGAACATGATGCTCATGGCGGATCTGCAGCACCTCTCCCGGCGTGAAGGCCGCCGGGTCGCAAGGGAGTTGCTGGAGCGGTTCGGTCTGGCAGAGGCCGCGAGAAAGCCGGCGGTTACCTACTCCGGGGGGATGAAGCGTCGCCTCGATATCGCCATGACGCTGGTGGGCAATCCGCGGATCATCTTTCTCGACGAGCCGACCACCGGTCTCGATCCGCGCAGCCGCCACACCATGTGGGGGATCATCCGCGAGTTGGTCTCCGGTGGTGTCACCGTCTTTCTGACCACTCAGTATCTGGAGGAGGCCGATCAGCTCGCCGACCGTATCGCGGTGCTGAGCGACGGCGGGATTGCCGCCGAGGGGAGCGCCGAGGAGTTGAAGCGGCTCGTACCGGGCGGGCATGTGCGGCTGCGGTTCGCCGACCCCGTCGCGTACCGGGCCGCCGCTGTCGCTCTGCGCGAGGTCAGTGCGGACGACGAGGCGCTGTCGCTGCGGATTCCCAGTGACGGCAGCCAGCGCGAGCTGCGTTCCCTCCTCGATCGGCTGGACTCGGCCGGGATCGAGGCGGACGAGCTGACCGTGCACACTCCCGATCTCGACGACGTGTTCTTCGCTCTGACCGGCGGCATCGGCAAGGCCGAGGAGGCCGTGCGATGAGTGGCCGTTCGATGAGTTCCCGCTCCCTCGCCCTGCGCGACTCGGCCACCATGCTGCGCCGTAACCTCCTGCACGCGCGGCGCTATCCGTCGCTGACCCTGAATATTCTGCTGATGCCGGTCGTCCTGTTGCTGCTTTTCGTCTACGTCTTCGGTGATGTGATGAGCGCGGGCATCGGTGGTGGCGGCGGTGGTGGTCGCTCCGCGTACATCGCCTATCTCGTGCCGGGCATTCTGCTGATGACGATCGGCGCCACCCCGGCGGGGGCTGCGATCTCGGTCTGTACGGACATGACCGAGGGCATCATGGCCCGCTTCCGTACGATGGCGATCCACCGCGGCTCGGTGCTCATCGGGCACGTGGTCGGGAGTGTGCTGCAGGCGCTCGTCAGTGTGGTGGTGGTCGGCGCCGTCGCTGTGGCCATCGGCTTCCGGTCCACCGGCGCCACGGCTCTGGAGTGGCTGGCGGCGTTCGGGCTGCTCGCGCTGGTCGCCACGGCGCTCACCTGGATCGCCGTCGGGATGGGCTTGGCCAGTCCGAACGCCGAGGCGGCCAGCAACAACGCGCTGCCGCTGATCATCCTGCCGTTCATTTCGAGCGCCTTCGTCCCGGTCGACGCGATGCCGGGCTGGTTCCGGCCGATCGCCGAGTACCAGCCGTTCACGCCGGCCATCGAGACCCTGCGCGGTCTGTTGCTCGGCAGCGAGATCGGGAGCAACGGATGGCTCGCCGTTGCCTGGTGCCTGGGGCTGGCTGGGCTTGGCTATGTCTGGTCGAAGTCGCGGTTCAAACGCGACCCGAAGTAAGCGCGCGGGCTGCCTCCCGCAGTTCGTCCCGCTTCAGGGCGGCGTACTCCGACACGGCGTCGGCGTATGCCGTCCTGTCGGCGTTCTCGACCGCCTGCCGGGCGCGGGCGGCCGACATCGTCGGCTGGAACTCGCGCAGCACCCACAGCCGTTCGGCCAGCGCGATCATCCGTACGGCGGCGGGGTCGCCGACCGCGAGCCCGGCCGCGCCGAGTGCGTGCAGCACCGTCCCGATGACGGGCAGTTCGAGGTGTGTGCGGAGGGGGTCGGCGAGCAGCGCCGCGAGTCGGTCGACGGTGTCGCGGACGAGGTCGAGGCGGCCGGTGTACGCGTGGGCCGTCACCGCCGCCGCCTGGATCTCCAGCGCCCACGGGTCGAGCCAGGGGTCGCCGCTGTGCCGCGCCCCGGCCGCGGGCAGCCGTGCCACGGCGCGGCGCCACAGTTCGAGCCCGGCCTCCGTCAGTCCGCGGGCGAGCGCGATCTCGGCGCGTACGCCGAGGTCGGGGCTGTAGAAGGTGTCCTGCTGCGTGGTGCCCCGGCCCTCCGCTTGCCGCAGCCAGTGCTCGGCCTCGTCGGGGTCGCCGCGCTGCATGCAGGCGAGGGCCAGGCCGGAGCGGATGCCGATGTGGTCGTGCTCGTCGCCGCGCCGTGGCAGTGCCTCGTGCGCGGCCGTGAGGTACCCGTACGCGGCGTCGCCGTCCCCTGTCTTCAGGCACAGGTCGCTCAGCCGGGAGTACGCCATGACCTGCAGGGGCGGGTTGTCGACCGGCTCCAGTACGGCGATCATCCGGCGGGCGGAGGCGAGCGTGCGGCCGATGTCGTGCTCGTGCTCCCAGACGTAGGTGGCGACGCACTCGGCGACGGCTGCGACCAGGGGTTGCTCGCCGGCGCAGAGCTCGTGCAGCGCTTCGTAGCGGGGAGGCAGCATGTCGGGGACCGCGCTGAGCACCACGGCGGTGGCGCGCAGCAGGGTGTCCGGCGGTGCCGGGGGCAGTCGGCGCAGGGTGACGAGCTGGCGGACGGCGCGCGGGCCGTGGTCCATGAAGAGGCTTGCCGAGCACAACACCGCGGCGGTGCGGGCGACTTCGACGTAGCCGGGCTCGGGGTAGTAGTGCGACAGCGGCGGGCCCGTCTCGGCGGCGAGGGCGGCGAGGCGGGGGAAGTGGGAGTCGGCCGACCACAGGGCGGCGAGAACGGCGGTGACGGCGGCGGTGGTGGGGCCGTCGGTACGGGCCAGGGCGTGCCGCAGAGCCGCCACGAGATTGTCCTGCTCGGCCTTGATGCGTTCCCGGGCGGCCAGGGGCTGTGAGCCGAGGAGCACATCGTGGTACGCGACGCCGAAGTCGCGCGCCCAGGTGAGGAAGCGGCCGTTGGTCACCTCGTCCTCGCCCGCCTCCGTGCGGCGGGCCGCGCTGAACTCCCGTACGGTCTCCAGCATGCGGAACCGTACGCCGTCCGGGGTGTCGGCGACGGTGAGCAGCGACTGACCGGCCAGCTGCTCCAGGACGAACAGCGCGTCCTCGCCCAGGACTTGGTCCGCCGCTTCGCCGCAGAAGCCGCCGGGGAAGACGGACAGGGTGCGCAGTGCCGCTCGGGCGTCCTGCGTGAGCAGGTTCCAGCTCCACTCCACGACCGCGTGCAGCGTGCGATGGCGCTCCGGCGCATCCCGTGCCCCGCCGCGCAGCAGGGCGAAGCGGTCGCCGAGGCGGCAGGCGATCTGAGGCACCGACAGGACCCGTACCCGCGCCGCGGCCAGCTCCACGGCCAGTGGCAGCCCGTCGAGATGGCGGCACAGCTCGGCGACCGCGCCCGGCGGCAGTGCCACGCCGGGCCGGGCGGCGCGGGCCCGCTGGGCGAACAGCTCGGCGCAGGTGTCGAGGCCGAGCTCCGGCAGCGCGTACACCGCCTCCGATGTGAGGCCCAGCGGGGCGCGGCTGGTGGCGAGCACCCGCAGGTCCTTCGAGGCGGAGACCAGGGCCCGTACGAGGTCGGCGGCGCCCCGGATGACGTGTTCGCAGTTGTCCAGTGCCAGCAGCGCGGGCCCGGAGGCGAGCACATCGAGGATGCCGGAGACCGGGTCGGTGGGGGCGTGGCCGCTCAGGGCGCCGTGGCGCCCCTCACCCGCGCCGAGCGCGGAGGCCACCTCCGGGGCCACGTCCTGGTCCGCGGTGATGCCGGCGAGCGGCACGAAATACACCACGCGCTGCTCGGTCCGGCGGCTGACGGTGTGTGCGAGCCGGGTCTTGCCGAGGCCGCCGGGGCCGACGACGGTGACGGCGCGGGAGGTACGCAGCAGCCGCTCGACCGCCGCGATGTTCTCGTCCCGTCCCAGCAGCGGGTTCGGTTCGTGCGGTACGCCGTGCCGGACCACCGGCGGCTCGCCGCGCAGCAGCTCCTGTTGTACGGCCCTGAGCCCGGCGCCCGGGTCCGTGCCGAGCGTCTGGCGCAGCTCGCGGCGGTAGGCCTCGTACCGCATCAGCGCGGCGGCCGGGCCCGCCGTCGCCGCCTGGCCGCGCAGCAGTTCGGCGAGCACCTCCTCGTCGCGCGGGTGCTCCGATGCGGCCACGGCCAGCGGGCCGGCCGCCTCCGCGTGCCGTCCGAGGCGGGCGAGCGCGAGTGCCTGGGCGCGTACGAGCGTGCCGCGGACGGGAGCGCGCTCGGTGCGGAGCGCGGCTACGGGGTCGTCGGTGTCGCCGTGTCCGTCGGGGGTGCCCTCCCACAGCGCGAGTCCGGCCTCGGCCGCGGCCAGCGATCCCGCGTGGTCGCCGGCCCTGGCCCGGTCCGCGCTGGCGGCCGCGTGCAGCAGCAGGGCGGAGCTGTCGACCTGATCGTCGGCGAGGGTGAGCCGGTATCCGGTCGGGGTGCCGGCGATGAGGTCGGCGCCCAGCTGTGCCCGTGCCCTGGACACGAGGATCTGCACCGCCTTTGCCGGGTGCTCCGGCAATGCGTACGGCCACAGCCCTGCCACCAGCCGCTCGGTGCTGCAGCCCGTGCGCAGGTCACCGGCGAGCAGCGCGAGGAGGCTGCGGAGCCGGGGCGCGGTGACCTCGTGTCCGCGATGGGCGACACGCGGCAGCAGGGTCAGCTCGGTGGTCATGCGTGCACATTAGCCAGGCTGCCGACAGGCCCTAGGGAGCAGGTCAGGCGCGGGAGCAGTCGGGGCACAGGCCCCGGTAGGTCACCTCGACCTCGGAGACGGTGAAGCCGAACCGCTCGGAGGCCGGCAGGTCGGCCAGCGGGTCGCCGCCGGGGTGTACGTCCCGGATGGCGCCGCAGCCCGAGCAGATCAGGTGCTGGTGGGGGTGGTGGGCGTTGGGGTCGTAGCGCTTGGCGCGGCCGTCGGTGGCCACCTCGATCACCTCGCCGAGCGTGACGAGTTCGCCGAGGGTGTTGTAGACGGTGGCGCGCGAGATCTCCGGCAGTCTGGCGGTGGCGCGCGCGAGCACCTCGTCCGCGGTGAGGTGGACGTGTTCGCCGTCGAGTACTTCGGCGACCACCCGGCGCTGAGCGGTCATCCGCCAGCCGCGCCCACGAAGCCGTTCCAGCAGGTCACTCATGCCCACCAGCCTTACTGCGCATCGTCTGGCGAATGAATTCGTACCGGCCTGTGCGTTGTATTGACTTGGATTTGGTCCATCGTAGGATCAGATCCGGCCGACCGCCAAGGGAACAGGACAACAGCAGGAAAATGTACGTGACTTCAGGGCGTGGGCCCGTTCGCCCCGGCATCCGGTGCCGCACGCCCACCGCGGCGGGGCGCATACGTCGCGTCCAACTGCCCCGAGGAACCGACCAGTTGGCGGGCCGCGTAGCGGACCGCCGGCGTCCGGTATCGCGGCCGTGCGGCGCCGTCACCGACGTGGACCGCGCTGTCGGCCGTTCCCCTGCCTGATCGCGTCCGACGGCCGCGGCTTCCCGGCCGACGGGGCCGGGCCGTCCAAGGGGCCTGTGCCCCCACTGTTCCACCGCAGTTCCACCGCCCGCAGTTCCTGAGCATCGAGATCCGCCCCGTCCGGAAGGATTCCCATGACTGAGAACCATGACGCGATCGTCACCGACCCGAAGCCGGAGGAGACCGGCGGCTGCCCGGTCGCGCACGGACGCGCGCCGCACCCGACGCAGGGCGGCGGAAACCGCCAGTGGTGGCCCGAGCGGCTCAACCTGAAGATCCTCGCCAAGAACCCCGCCGTGGCCAACCCCCTCGGCGAGGACTTCGACTACGCCGAGGCCTTCAAGACCCTCGACCTCCCGGCCGTGAAGCGGGACATCGCCGAGGTGCTGACGACCTCGCAGGACTGGTGGCCCGCCGACTTCGGCCACTACGGCCCGTTCATGATCCGGATGGCCTGGCACAGCGCGGGCACGTACCGGATCAGCGACGGCCGCGGCGGCGCGGGCGCCGGGCAGCAGCGCTTCGCCCCGCTCAACAGCTGGCCGGACAACGCCAGCCTCGACAAGGCCCGCCGCCTGCTGTGGCCGGTCAAGAAGAAGTACGGCAAGAGCCTGTCGTGGGCCGACCTGCTGATCCTCACCGGCAACGTCGCCCTGGAGTCGATGGGCTTTGAGACCTTCGGCTTCGGCGGCGGCCGCGCCGACGTGTGGGAGCCCGACGAGGACGTCTACTGGGGCCCCGAGACCACCTGGCTCGGCGACGAGCGCTACACCGGCGACCGCGAGCTGGAGAACCCCCTCGGCGCCGTCCAGATGGGCCTGATCTACGTCAACCCCGAAGGCCCGAACGGCAACCCGGACCCGATCGCCGCGGCCCGCGACATCCGTGAGACGTTCCGCCGCATGGCGATGAACGACGAGGAGACCGTCGCCCTGATCGCCGGCGGCCACACCTTCGGCAAGACCCACGGCGCGGGCCCGGCCGACGCCGTCGGCGACGACCCCGAGGCCGCGCCCATGGAGCAGCAGGGCCTGGGCTGGAAGAGCACGCACGGCACCGGCGTGGGCGCCGACGCGATCACCAGCGGGCTCGAGGGCATCTGGACCGACACCCCCACGACGTGGGACAACAGCTTCTTCGAGATCCTCTTCGGCTACGAGTGGGAGCTGTTCAAGAGCCCCGCGGGCGCGCACCAGTGGCGGCCGAAGAACGGCGCCGGGGAAGGCACAGTCCCCGACGCCTTCGACGCCTCCAAGCGCCACGCCCCGACGATGCTGACCACCGACCTCTCGCTGCGCTTCGACCCGGTCTACGAGCCGATCTCGCGCCGCTTCAAGGACAACCCCGACGCGTTCGCGGACGCCTTCGCGCGGGCCTGGTTCAAGCTGACGCACCGCGACATGGGCCCGGTCGTGCGCTACCTCGGCCCGGAGGTCCCGAGCGAGACGCTGCTGTGGCAGGACCCGCTGCCCGAGGTGACGTACGAGAGCATCGACGCCGGGGACGTCGCCACCCTCAAGGCGCAGGTCCTCGCCTCGGGCCTGTCGGTGTCCCAGCTGGTGTCCACCGCGTGGGCGTCGGCCTCGTCCTTCCGCGGCAGCGACAAGCGCGGCGGCGCCAACGGCGCGCGCATCCGCCTGGAGCCGCAGCGCGGCTGGGAGGTCAACAGCCCCGACGAGCTGGCGGCGGTCCTGCGCACGCTGGAAGGCATCCAGGAGTCGTTCAACTCCGCCCAGGGCGGCGGCAAGAAGGTCTCCCTCGCCGACCTGATCGTGCTCGCCGGCGGTGCGGCCGTCGAGCAGGCGGCCAAGGACGCCGGATTCGACGTCGAGGTCCCCTTCACGCCGGGCCGCGTGGACGCCTCGCAGGAGCAGACCGACGTGGAGTCCTTCGCCGCGCTGGAGCCGAGTGCCGACGGATTCCGCAACTACCTCGGCAAGGGCAACCGCCTTCCGGCCGAGTACCTGCTGCTCGACAAGGCGAACCTGCTGACCCTGAGCGCCCCCGAGCTGACGGTCCTCGTCGGCGGCCTGCGCGTGCTGGGCGCGAACCACCAGCAGTCCAAGCTCGGCGTCTTCACCACGACCCCTGGGCAGCTGACCAACGACTTCTTCGTCAACCTGCTCGACCTGGGCACGCAGTGGAAGTCGACGTCCGAGGCCCAGGACACCTTCGAGGGCCGGGACGCCGCCACGGGTGAGGTGAAGTGGACCGGCAGCCGTGCCGACCTCGTCTTCGGCTCGAATTCCGAGCTGCGGGCGCTCGCGGAGGTCTACGCGAGCGATGACGCGAAGGAGAAGTTCGTGCACGACTTCGTCGCGGCGTGGACCAAGGTCATGAACCTGGACCGGTTCGACCTCGTCTGACCATGACGTCCGGGTCGGCCTGCGCGGGCCGGCCCGGACGTTCTCGGTCCGGGCCCGGGAGACGGCCTCCCCGCCCGGCCGAGGCCCCGGCCCGCGGAGGTAGATCCACCCCGGCTGCTAAGTTAGGCTTGCCTTAGTTTAAGGTTCCCGGTGAGTACTCCTACCCACCGCTCGAAGGGAACCTGATCATGCTTCGCCCTGTGCGGGTAGCCATAGTCGGAGCCGGCCCCGCCGGGATCTACGCCGCCGACGCGCTGCTGAAGTCCGAGGCAGCCGTCGCGCCCGGCGTCTCCATCGATCTCTTCGAGCGGATGCCGGCGCCGTTCGGCCTGATCCGCTACGGCGTCGCCCCCGACCACCCGCGGATCAAGGGCATCGTCACGGCCCTGCACCAGGTGCTCGACAAGCCCCAGATCCGCCTCTTCGGCAACGTCGACTACCCGCGCGACATCAGCCTGGACGACCTGCGCTCCTTCTACGACGCGGTGATCTTCTCCACGGGAGCCACAGCCGACCGGGCCCTGGACATACCGGGCATCGACCTGGACGGTTCGTACGGCGCCGCGGACTTCGTCTCCTGGTACGACGGGCACCCGGACGTGCCGCGGACCTGGCCGCTGGAGGCGGAGAAGGTCGCCGTCCTCGGCGTCGGCAACGTCGCCCTCGACGTGGCGCGCATCCTGGCCAAGACCGCGGAAGAGCTGCTGCCGACCGAGATCCCGCCGAACGTCCACGACGGCCTCAAGGCCAACAAGGCCCTGGAGGTCCACGTCTTCGGCCGCCGCGGCCCGGCGCAGGCGAAGTTCAGCCCGATGGAGCTGCGGGAGCTGGACCACTCCCCGAACATCGAGGTCATCGTCAATCCCGAGGACATCGAGTACGACGACGGCTCGATCGCGACCCGGCGCGGCAACAAGCAGGCCGACATGGTCGCCAAGACCCTGGAGAACTGGGCCATCCGCGACGTCGGCGACCGCCCGCACAAGCTGTTCCTGCACTTCTTCGAGTCGCCGGCCGAGATCCTCGGCGAGGACGGCAAGGTCGTCGGCCTGCGCACCGAGCGCACCGCCCTGGACGGCACCGGCAACGTCAAGGGCACCGGCGAGTTCAAGGACTGGGACCTCGGCGCCGTGTACCGCGCCGTGGGCTACCTCTCCGACGAACTGCCCAAGCTGCCCTGGGACGTCGAGTCGGGCACGGTTCCCGACCAGGCCGGCCGGGTGATCGAGGAGAACGGCGAGCACCTGCAGTCCACGTACGTCACCGGCTGGATCCGGCGCGGCCCGGTGGGCCTGATCGGCCACACCAAGGGCGACGCCAACGAAACGGTCGCCAGCCTGCTGGACGACCACGCCAACGGGCGCCTGCACACCCCCACGTCCCCCGCCCCGGAGGCCGTGGACGCCTTCCTCGCCGAGCGGAACGTCCGCTTCACCACCTGGGAAGGCTGGCACCGCCTGGACGCCGCGGAAAAGGCGCTGGGCGAACCGCAGGGCCGCGAACGCGTGAAGATCGTCGAGCGTGCGGACATGCTCGCGGCGAGCGGCGCGTAGGTCTGCCGGCTCCTCCCGGGCATAAGGGCGGAGCGGATGTCGGAGCGCCGGTGACGGGCCCGGCCGCGAGAGGGGAACTCTCGCGGCCGGGCCCTGGTGCCGTTCCGGCCCGGCTCTCCAGGATGCAGGCGTATGGCGAGCTGAAGGGGCTGCTGGAGCGGGACGGCATCGTCCGGATGTACGTGGCCGGAATGATCGAGCAGGCCAAGCGCTCCTGTGCGTGGCCGCGCCATCTGATCCGCACCATCGACGATCTGCTGCTGTGTCTCAACACCATCGCGAAGACCGCGCCGCAGTACGACGCGGACAAGACCAAGCGGGTCTTCTTCCCGATGCCGGCGCTGTTCTGGCTGATGATGATGACGCCGGCAGGTGAATCGGCCTTCCGCAACGAGAAGTTGAACGTTGCGCTGCGGGGAACCCTTCAGGAGTGGTGCGGGTATCTCGACTCCGCCGCCAGTGCGTCCGTGCTGACGCAGGACGCGAACGGCTGGCTGTCGCCGGCGGCACCGGTGGCGGGTACCGAAGGCGTAGTACTGGAACGGCGGACCGGCCCGGGAGACCGCATACGGGATAGAGCACCCGATCTCGTCATTGGCTCGAACGTGCCCGGCGCGCACGGCCGTACCGGCGCGGCGTCGATGGCGCGGCGGCGTGCCGTCAAGCCCGCGGCGGGACGATCGAAGGATTCCCGCCGTCCTCGGGTGAGGCGACGCGCGGCGCGGAAGGCGCAGGTGCACGTCGCCCACGGCCTCCCGATGCGTCACCGGCGGTCGGCGGAGACCGTACGGGCCCCCGGTGCGGAGGGCGGACGGCCGGTACGGGCGGCCTGCGCGCCGTGGCGCGAGAGGCAGGCGAAGCTGGAGTGAGAGTGGTGGCGCGAATGCGCTGGGTGCCCATGGCAACTCTCGACCAACATCGTTGTGCGCTGATTCACTGGCTCCGCCAAACTCCTGTGCCGGCCCGGGTCGCCACAGGAGTTCTTTGTTCTGCCATGCGTACCAACTCCGTGGGAAAGGACCCCCTGGATGACGACCGCAGTGCCTCCCGAGCAGCCCGAACAGCCCGGACAGAACGGGGCGCGGGCGCAGTTGAGCCTCGGGATCGCCGCCGCCCGGAACCTGGCGACCACCACCAAGACGGTCCCGCAGATGCAGGGCATCAGCTCGCGCTGGCTGCTGCGGCTGCTGCCGTGGGTGGAGGTGCGCGGCGGCACGTACCGGGTCAACCGGCGCCTGGTGTACGCCGTCGGCGACGGACGGGTCAGCTTCATCCAGGAAGGCGCCGAGGTCCGGGTCGTCCCCGCGGAGCTGGGGGAACTGTCCCTGCTGCGCGGCTTCGACGAGGCCGACGCGCTGCGGGCGCTGGCCGACCGCTTCCAGCAGCAGGAGTACGCGCCGGGCCAGGTCATAGCCGAGGCGGGCCGGCCCGTCGACCACATTTACCTCATCGCCCACGGCAAGGTGGAGCAGATCGGGACCGGCAAGTACGGCGAGGAGACCAAGCGCGGCCTCCTCGCCGACGGCGGCTTCTTCGGCGGCCAGACCGTCGCGGCCGAGCCCGGCACCTGGGACTTCACGGCGCGCGCGGTGACCGCGGTGACCGTGCTGGCCCTGCCCCGCCAGGCGTACGAGGAGGTGGCCGGGCAGAGCGAGCGGCTGCGCAGCCACGTCGAGCGGCGCCAGGCCGAGGGGGAGCGGCCGCGCAACAAGCGCGGCGAGGCCGACATCGCGCTCTCCGCCGGTCACGCCGGCGAGCCCGTACTGCCGGGCACCTTCGTGGACTACGAACTGGAGCCCCGCGAATACGAGTTGAGCGTCGCCCAGACGGTGCTCAAGGTGCACAGCCGGGTCGCCGACCTCTACAACGACCCGATGAACCAGATCGAGCAGCAGCTACGGCTGACCATCGAGGCGCTGCGCGAGCGCCAGGAGTACGAGATGGTCAACAACCGCGAGTTCGGGCTGCTGCACAACGCCGACTACAGCCAGCGCATCTCCACCCACTCCGGCCCGCCGACCCCGGACGACATGGACGAACTGCTGAGCATGCGCCGCCAGACGAAGTTCTTCTTCGCCCACCCGCGGACCATCGCCGCCTTCGGCCGCGAGTGCACCAAGCGGGGGCTCTACTTCGGCGACACCGACGTCAACGGCCACCGCATCCCGGCCTGGCGCGGCGTACCGATCTTCCCGTGCGGCAAGATCGAGGTCTCGCCCGAGGGCACCTCCTCGATCATCGCGATGCGCACCGGCGAGGAGGCCGAGGGCGTGGTGGGCCTGCGCCAGACCGGCATCCCCGACGAGTACGAGCCCGGCCTGAACGTACGGTTCATGGGCATCAACGACCAGGCCGTCATCTCCTACCTGGTCAGCGCCTACCACTCGGCCGCCGTACTCGTCCCCGACGCACTCGGCGTCCTGGAGAACGTCGAGGTCAACCGCACCCCCTGACGCCACCGCGCAGCGCCTGCTTCCGCGCCATGGCCGCCGACGGCCTCGTCTCCCTCACCACCGTCGACCTCACCGCCGCCGACGGCCTCTGACCGCGACGTTCACACACCAGCCGCCACTCGCCGCCCGACGGCGAGCGGCGGCTGGTGTGTGCGAAGACGCCCCGTCACCGCGGTCTCCCAGGGCGGGGTGAGCGGCGAGAGCACCACCAGCCTGGGCCGCCTGACCTCGCGTACCTTCTTCCCGCTCTTCGCGGAGGCGGACGCCCGGATGCGCCTGGACTCCGCGGTCGACTGAGCCGCCTTGCCACCGTCCGCCGATGCGGTTCGGCCGAGTCCCAAAGGGGCGCGGGGAACCGCGCGACCAGCCACGACGCGCCCGCAGACGACACACCGCGTATCCAGCGGAGCGCTGGGCGCCGGACGTGTGGCGGCCTGGTGCGCGAGCGGTGCACGCCGGGGCGGCTGCTCACGGCACGGTGGGGGCGACGCGTTTGATCTCGCGGAGGGTGGGGGCGGTCTGGATGCTCTGGATGCCGGGGAGGCGGCCGATGCGCCGGTCGATGTAGTCGTACAGATCGGCCGGGTCGCGGAAGATGCCGCTGGCGACGAGGTTGGAGTCGCCGGTGACGGCGGCGGCGAAGGCGATCTGCGGGTGGGTGGCCAGCGCCTCTCCGACCGTGCGCAGGTGGGCGGGGGCGACGTTCAGCCAGAGCCGGGTGGTCAGGTGGTAGCCGAGCAACTGGGGGTCGAAGTCGACGGCGAAGCTCAGGGCCCCTTCGCCGCGGAGGCGGTCCAGGTGCCGCTGGACGCTTGAGGGGGAGCGGTCGGCGGCCGTGGCGAGTTCGGGCAGGGTCGCGCGGCCGTCGCGGGCCAGTTCGGTGAACAGGGTGCGGTCGGTGGCGTCCAAGACCAGCGGAGCGGCCGATGCGCCGGAATCCACCGCGGAGGTGCCGGAATCCACCGCGGGGGCGGCGTCCTCGGGCCGGAAGCGGGTGGCGTGCCAGGTGCTGGTGGCTCCCACGAAGATGCGCAGCATGCAGTGGGCGCTCACGGAGAGCACCTGCGGGGTGCGCGGGAGCTTCTGCAGCAGCAGGGAGTCGCGCTGGTCGGCGGTGCGGACATTGAGCGCGCAGTACAGCTCGGTGCCGCCGGAGGCGAGCGTGACCCAGTAGGTGTCGGGGCGGCGGGCGAGCGCCTCGGCGATGGTTCCCGCGGCGTCCGGCGTGCAGTGCAGCCGCAGCAGCCAGCGGGTCAGGCCCAGCCGGGAGGCCACGGGCTGGCCGACGATGCGCAGGCCCAGGGTGCGCAGCCGCTGGTAGCGGCGGGCGACGGTGCGTTCGGAGACGTCCAGGTCGCGCGCGATGCGGCTGAAGTGGGCCCGGCCGTCGAGCTGGAGGGCCCGGAGCAGGCCCTGGTCGAGTTCGTCCAGGACGCTGGAATCCACCGCCAGATCTCCCTTGGTCGCCTGATCCTTCCGTATCCGAGGGTACGGCTTGGGGCGGGGGCGGCCAGGTCCGGATGGTGATGCGGTCCGTTCCGATCCCCTACGAAAGCCGTTCTCATGCGTATCTGGGGGCCGCTGGCCGCCATCTGTCTGGGCACCTTCATCCTGCTCACCGACGTCACCATCGTGCTGGTCGCGCTGCCGGCCGTGTCCGACTCCCTGGGCTCGTCACTGTCGCAGCTCCAATGGGTCGCCGACGGCTACGCGCTCGCGGTGGCCGCCGCGCTGCTGGGCGCCGGGATGCTCGCCGACCTGCACGGCAGGCGCCGTATGTACGCGGGCGGCCTGGTCGTGTTCGCGCTGGCGTCCATCGCCTGCGCGCTGTCGCCGACCATGGGCGTACTGATCGCCGCCCGTATCGTCCAAGGCCTGGGCGCCGCGGCGATGTTCACCACCACCCTGTCCCTGATCAGCACCCTGTACTCCGGGCGCCGGCTGGCACTGGCCTTCGGGGCCTGGGCCGCGGTCGCTTCGAGCGCCTCCGCACTGGGGCCGATCCTGGGCGGTCTGCTCACCCAGACCCTGGACTGGCGCTGGATCTTCTACGTCAACGTCCCCGTCACCGCGCTCGCCCTGGCCATGACCTTTCGCTACATCCCGCGTTCCACGCCGGCGAGGGACGCCGCACGGTGCCTGGACGTGCCCGGTCTGCTGCTGTTCGCCCTCGGCGCGGGCGGTTTCGTCTACGCGCTGACCGAGGCGCACGCCCAGGGCTGGACGTCCCCGCGCACCCTGGCGCCGCTGGGCATCGCGGCGGCCGCGCTTGTGATGTTCGTACGGGTCCAGCGGCGCAGCGTTCACCCGCTGCTCGACCTGTCCCTGTTCCGCAGCCGGGCGTTCACGGCCGCGATGCTCACGATCGCGGTCGGCGAGGGCGCGGTGTACGGAATCCTGCCCTACACCTCGCTGTGGCTGCAGTCCGTTCAGCACCTCTCCCCGATCGGCGCCGGACTCGTCGTCCTGCCGCATGCCGCGGCCGCCGCCGCGGTAGCGGTGATCAGCGGGCGGCTGATGCCCAAGCCCTCACCGCGCCTGGGGGCCTGTCTCGGCCTCGTCCTCGCCGGGCTCGGCCTGGGCGCCGAAGGGTTCCTCGGACCGGACTCCGGCTGGCCCGCGCTGGTGGGCGGCCTGGCGCTCAGCGGGGTCGGCATGGGGCTGATCTTCCAGGTCGCCGCCTCCCTCGCGCTCGGTTCGGTCCCCGGCGAGCGCGCGGGCATGGCCAGTGGCGCGTACAGCACCTTCGAGCAGCTCGGTTACGCGTTCGGCGTCGCGGTCTTCGGCACGCTGGCCGTCTCCGCCATGACCAACGGCCTGCGGGGCGAGGTCGCCGACCCCGCCGGCACCGCGCAGACCCTGTCCGGTGGCGGCGCCGACGCCCTCCTCGCCTCCGCTCCCGGCAGTCACCGCCCCGCCCTCGACCACACACTGCACGCGGCCTTCGCCACCGGCCACAACACCCTTGCCCTCACTGCCTGCGCCGCCACCCTGGCCTGCGCCGCCCTCGTGCTGTGGCTGACCCGCACCGCCCGCCCACCGCGCCACTCACCGGGACCCGGCACCCGGCACCGGCAGCCGAGCGAGCGCGACGCCGTCGGCTGACGACGGCCGCCGCACACCCGCCGGTGCCCCGGCCCCACTCAGCACCATCACCACACCACCACCGTCACCGCACGACCACTGTCACCACACCACCACCGTCACCAAACGGCCACCGACACCAAACGGCCACCGACACCACACACCACACACCACCGTCACCGCATCGAAGGGAGTCGCCGTATGGCCTCCGCCCGTATCCCCGTCATCGACCTCAGCCACTGGTCGCCGGACGACAGCGCAGCCCGCAGACACCTCACGGACCGCGTGGACCGCGCGCTCCAATCCACCGGATTCCTCCTGGTGACCGGGCACGGCATCGCACCGGATCTGCCCGGCCGCGTGCGCGCCGCGGCACACGACTTCTTCCATCTGCCCCCGGCCGTCAAGGCGCGCTACGCCCAGAACGCGGGCCGGCGCGGCTGGACGGGGCGGGAGCGGGTGGCCGTCGCCCACTCCGAGGGCACCCGTACCCCGCCGGACCTGCTGGAGGTCTGGTCCTGCGCCGCCGACTCCTCCGCACCCCCCGGCCACCCGCAGCACCTGCCCCGCCGCTGGCCCGACGAAGTCCCGTCCCTGCGCCCACTGGTCACCGAGTACACCGGGCGGATGCGCGCCCTGGCCGACACCGTCCTCGAAGTCATGGCGAGGGCCTTGGGCCAGCAAGCCGACTTCTTCACCCGCCACACCACACGCCCCCACTGGGACTTCACCGTCAACTGGTACCCGGCGGCCCACGAGACGGGCCCCGCGGCCCCCGGCCAGTTCCGTATCGGACCGCACACCGACTTCGGCCTCATCACCCTCCTGGACCGCCAGCGGGGCAAGGGCGGTCTTCAGGTCCACGACGACGAGGACGGCTGGCAGGACGCGCCCCACGAGCCCGGCGCCATCACCCTCAACATCGGTGATCTGATGTCCCGTTGGAGCGGAAACCGCTGGCGCTCAGGGCGTCACCGCGTCCTGCCCCCGCCCCCCGACGCCCCAGAGGAAGAGCTCACCTCGCTCGTCTACTTCCACTCCTGCGCCCCCGACACCACCATCGCCTCACTGCCGGCTCCCATCGGCCGCGAGCCCCACGCCCCCGTACGCGCGGGCGACTACCTCCACAGCAAGATGCAGGCCATCTACGCCACCGGGTGAACCACGCGGCCCGGGCGAACGACGGGCCGGGGCGGTGCCGGGTGAGCCGTGTCTCACCTGGGTGGGGGTTCTTGTTTATGCAACGGGTTGCATAGCAGGATCCTGGCATGGCGCTTGAGCACGCGATTCTTGTCTCTCTGCTGGAGAAGCCGGGGTCCGGGTATGAGCTGGCCCGGCGGTTCGACCGGTCCATCGGGTACTTCTGGGCGGCGACGCACCAGCAGATCTATCGCGTTCTCAAGCGCATGGAGGGCGACGGCTGGGTCGATGCCCGTGAGGTGGCGCAGCAGGCGAGGCCGGACAAGAGGGAGTACTCCGTGGCCGCTCCCGGCCGGGTGGCTCTCTCGCAGTGGCTGCACGAGCCGATCGAGCCCGAGAGCGTACGGCACGAGCTCGCCGTGAAGATCCGTGGCGCGGCCTTCGACGACCCGGCGGCGCTGATCCGCGAGGTCGAGCGGCACCACCAGGCGCACACCGACCGGCTCGCGCACTACCTCGCGGGGGAGCGGCGCGACTTCACCGGGCCCGAGGCCCCCGCTGTGCTCGACGCCGGTGAACAGCTCCAGCACGTCGTGCTGCGCGGCGGGATCGCCTACGAACGCATGACGCTCGACTGGCTCGACGATGTGCTCGCCACCCTCCGCCGGCTCGCTCCCGAAAGCTGAGCACCCAGCGCGCCACCCCTGACGTCCCACCCTTCAACTCCCGTCCCTAGAGCCGGAAAGGCGAACACCGATGGCCGACCCGCTGCTGTTCAACCCGCGTACCTACGACCCGGCGCACTTCGACCCCGAGACCCGCAGGCTGCTGCGCGCCACCGTCGACTGGTTCGAGGCCCGCGGCAAGCGCAAGCTGATCGAGGACTACCGCTCCCGAGCCTGGCTGGAGGACTTTCTCGCGTTCTCCGCGAAGGAGGGGCTGTTCGCGACCTTCCTGACCCCGGCCTCCGCCGCCGAGGGCCAGCAGGACAAGCGCTGGGACACCGCCCGTATCGCCGCGCTCAATGAGATCTTCGGCTTCTACGGGCTCGACTACTGGTACGCGTGGCAGGTCACCATCCTGGGTCTCGGCCCGGTCTGGCAGAGCGACAACGCCGCTGCCCGTACCCGCGCGGCCGAACTCCTCTCCCAGGGCGAGGTGTTCGCCTTCGGTCTGTCGGAGAAGTCCCACGGCGCGGACATCTACTCCACCGACATGCTGCTGGAGCCCGACGGGGAGGGCGGGTTCCGGGCCAGCGGCTCCAAGTACTACATCGGCAACGGCAACGCCGCCGGGCTCGTCTCCGTCTTCGGCCGTCGCACCGACGTCGAGGGCCCCGACGGCTACGTCTTCTTCGCCGCCGACAGCCGCCACCCGGCGTACCACCTGGTCAAGAACGTCGTCGACTCCTCGAAGTACGTGAGTGAGTTCCGGCTGGAGAACTACCCGGTCGGCCCCGAGGACGTGCTGCACACCGGCCGCGCCGCCTTCGACGCCGCGCTCAACACCGTCAACGTCGGCAAGTTCAACCTGTGCACCGCCTCGATCGGCATCTGCGAGCACGCGATGTACGAGGCCGTCACCCACGCGCAGAACCGCATCCTGTACGGCCGTCCGGTCACCGCATTCCCGCACGTGCGCCGGGAGTTGACCGACGCGTACGTCCGCCTCGTCGGCATGAAGCTGTTCAGCGACCGCGCGGTGGACTACTTCCGCTCGGCCGGTCCCGAGGACCGCCGTTACCTCCTCTTCAACCCCATGACGAAGATGAAGGTGACCACGGAGGGCGAGAAGGTCATCGACCTGATGTGGGACGTCATCGCGGCCAAGGGCTTCGAGAAGGACACCTACTTCGCCCAGGCCGCCTCCGAGATCCGCGGACTGCCCAAGCTGGAGGGCACGGTCCACGTCAACCTCGCCCTGATCCTGAAGTTCATGGGCAACCACCTGCTGAACCCGGCGGAGTACGCGCCGGTGCCGACCCGCCTGGACGCGGCCGACGACGACTTCCTCTTCCGGCAGGGACCGGCCCGGGGCCTGGGCGCCATCCGCTTCCACGACTGGCGCACCGCCTACGACGCCTACGCCGAGGTGCCCAACGTCGCCCGCTTGCGCGAACAGGCCGACGCCCTCTGCGAGTTCGTCACCACGGCTGCCCCCGACGAGGCGCAGAGCCGCGACCTCGATCTGCTGCTCGCCGTCGGCCAGCTGTTCGCGCTGGTCGTGCACGGCCAGCTGATCCTGGAGCAGGCGCGCCTGACCGGCCTGGACCAGGACGTGCTGGACGAGCTCTTCGCCGTCCTCGTACGGGACTTCTCCGCGCACGCCGTCGAGCTGCACGGCAAGGACTCCGCCACCGAGGCGCAGCAGAGCTGGGCGCTGGGCGCGGTCCGGCGTCCGGTGGTCGACGACGCCCGCTCGGCGCGGGTGTGGGAGCGCGTCGAGGCGCTGTCGGGGACGTACGAGATGGCGCCGTGATCTAGGGACGGCGAGACGAAGGGCGCGTGCGGCAGCTGGTCGAGGCTGCCGCACGCGCCCTTTGAGGTCGTTGCCACCTCAGTGGCCCTGCCGGAGTCCGGTGTGCCGGGGTCGTGCCCCAAAGGGGCGTGGGGCCGTCCCGGTATGCGGCTCGGCCGCGTGGGCGCGACCGGCTACAACGGGCCCGCGGAGGACACACCACGCCCCCGGCGGAGCGCTCAGCTGCAGGTGGCCGGCGGCGTCTCGAAGGTCTGCTGGCCCTCGACCTGGATCAGGCCGACGTACTTGCGGCTGCAGGGGTAGCTCATGTTCCAGGTCTCGGTGGCGCGGTCACCGTCGTTGATCTTGCGCCAGGAGGCCCAGTCGGTGCTGCTGGAGCGGAAGCCCAGGCGGGCCTTGATCTGCGAGCCGGCCTTCTTGGTGTAGAAGACCTGGATGCGCGAGGGACTGGTGTTCAGGGAGATGCACAGCTGCCCGTTGCTCATGCTGGTGCACTTGACGCGGGTGCTGCCGCCCGCCATCGCGACGGTCTGCGACGCCTGCGCCGAGGCGCCGGTCTCGGCCTCGGCCGCCTGGGCGGGAGTGGCGAGAAGTGACGCACCGGCGGCGAGACACGCGGCGAAGGACAGGGTAATGCGACGGTTCATGTGGGTTCCCCCCAGGTGGTTTTCAGCCAAGATCGACGTCGGTGACAGTACCGGGACGGGAACGCGTTTTCTATAGCTGGACGGGGCTTCTTTGGCGGCGCGATCCGGAGGGGGAGCGGGGCGCCGCTCGGTGGGCCAGGGGGACGGTCGGGGGCCCGGTGTGTCGTTCAGCGGCTCGGGGCGCCGGTGCGCAGGCCGTCCATGACGAGGTCCAGGAGGCGGCCGGCGCGGGGGTGCCAGTCGGCGTGCGGATCGAGCTGCCAGAGTCCGGCGATGGCGAGCAGGAAGTCGTCGGGGGTGACGCCGGGGCGGATGGTGCCGGCCTCCTCGTTCGCCGTCAGCAGGAGGGTGACGGCCGAGGTCACCGGGCCGCGCCCCACCTTGGCCAGGGCGCCGTGCGCACTGGTGGCCTTGCGCATCGCATCGGCCAGGCCCGCTTTGGCCATGGCGTACTGGGCGAGGCGGTCCATCCACTCGCGCAGCGCCCGGTCCGGCGGGCGGGTCCGCAGCAACTGGGCGGCGGCGTCGGCGACCTGCTGCACCTCGTAGCGGTAGACCTCCAGGACGAGCGCCTCGCGGTTGGGGAAGTTGCGGTAGAACGTCCCCTGGCCGACGCCCGCCTTCCGGGCGATCGCGCTGAGCGGGGTGTCCGCCGAGCGCGTCAGCTCCGCCAGTGCCACTTCCAGGATGCGCTCGCGATTGCGCAGCGCGTCCGAGCGCAGCGGCGTCTCTTTGCGCTCGGGCACTCGGCCTCCTCACGGCAATCGCGGTGCGGTCAGGGCGTGTTGAGCCGACCGGCACTTGTTAAGCGGACAACTGTCCGGTAGGTTCCAAGCTAGCGGACAGCTGTCCGCTTAGATCCACCATAGCGGCAGGTGCGGTCGGTACGGACGGCCCGTGGCGATCGCGATGCGCTTCCCACCTGCCCTGTACGCCGCGGTTCTTGAGCCCACGCCACTGCGCACCGAGCCGCACGACCTTCGAACCGCCCCTGGAAGACGCCTGAATCGAGCTCGGTGGCGGGCAACAGGAGCTGCCGGAACCCTCCTTGATCGTGCCGAGAACAGGATCACGCCCCGAAGCCCGCCGCGCACCACACACGCGAAAGAAGGCTGATCATGGCCCCACCGACGACCAGCGCCATCACCTTGAAGGTCAACGGTGAGAAGTACACCCTGCCCGTCGACCACCGCACCACCCTGCTCGACGCGCTGCGCGAGCACCTGGACCTGACCGGCACCAAGAAGGGCTGCGACCAAGGCCAGTGCGGCGCCTGCACGGTGCTCGTCGACGGGCGCCGCGCCGTCTCCTGCCTGCAGTTCGCCGTCGCCTCCGAGGGGCGTGAGATCACCACCATCGAGGGCATGGCCGACGGCGAGCGGCTGCACCCCGTCCAGCAGGCGTTCCTGGACCTGGACGGCTACCAGTGCGGCTACTGCACCCCGGGGCAGATCTGCTCGGCCGTCGCCGTGATCGAGGAGCACGCGGCGGGCTGGCCCAGCGCGGCGACCGACGACGTACGGCCCGAGGCGGGCGTGCCGCCGCTGAGCGCCGAGGAGATCCGGGAGCGGATGAGCGGCAATCTGTGCCGCTGCGGCGCCTATGTGTCCATCGTCCAGGCGGTCGCGCGGGCGGCCGGAGCCGGACAGCAGACCAAGGAGGCCGCGGCGTGAGGGAGTTCGGCTACCGGCGCGCACCCGACGTCCCCGGCGCCCTCGCCCTGCTCGGCGCCGATCCGGACGCGCGCTACCTCGGCGGCGGCACCAACCTCGTCGATCTGATGAAGAGCGGGGTGGAGCGGCCCGGTCTGCTCATCGACGTACGGGAACTCCCGCTGGACCGCATCGAGGTGACCGCGGACGGTGCGCTGCACATCGGCGCGACCGTCACCAACAGCGACCTCGCCACCCACCCCGAAGTGCGGCGCCGCTACCCGGCGCTGGCGCAGGCCGTCCTGGCCGGCGCCTCGGGGCAGCTGCGCAACATGGCCACGGTCGGCGGGAATCTGCTCCAGCGCACCCGCTGCGGCTACTTCACCGACCTGTCCAGGCCCTGCAACAAGCGCGTCCCCGGCAGCGGTTGCCCCGCCATCGAGGGTGAGCACCACAACCACGCCATCCTCGGCGCGTCCGAGCACTGTGTCGCCGTCCACGCCTCGGACATGGCGGTCGCGCTCGTGGCCTTCGACGCCGTGGTCACGTACGAGACGGCGGAGGGGCCGGGCGAGGTGCCGCTGGAGGAGTTCTATCTGCCCGTCGGCGACAGCCCGCACCGCGAGACCGCGCTGCCGCCGGGCGCGCTGATCACCGGCGTCACCCTGCCGCCGGCCCCGGTCGCCGCCGCCTCCCGCTACCGCAAGGTGCGCGAGCGCGCCTCCTACGCCTTCGCGCTCGGCTCGATCGCCGCCGCCCTGGACGTGCGGGACGGCGTCGTACACGAGGCGCGCCTGGCTTTCGGGGCGGTCGCCTCCAGGCCCTGGCGGGCCAGGGCGGCCGAGCGGCTGCTGACCGGGGGAGCGGCGAGCGCCGAAACCTGTGCCGCCGCGGCGGACGCCGAACTGGCGGCCGCCCGGGCGCTGCCCCACAACGGATACAAGGTGACGTTGATGCGCAATCTCGTCGTGGCCGTGCTGACCGAGCTGACCGAGCAGACAAGGGGAGCCGCCCGATGACCACGACGACGGGCACCACCGCGGCCGCACGCGCCGTCGGCGCCGCACACAGCCGCGTGGAGGGCCGGGACAAGGTCACCGGAGCGGCCCGCTACGCCGGAGAGATCCCCTACGCCGAACTCGCCCACGGCTGGCTGGTGTTGTCCACCATCGCCCGCGGACGTATCGCCTCGGTGGACACCGCTGCCGTCCTGGCGATGCCCGGCGTCCTGACCGTCCTGCACCACAAGAACGCCCCGCGCGTCGACGCGGACTACGTGGGCCCCTTCGGGCCGCCCGACCCGATCGTCCAGGTCTTCCAGCACGACCGGGTGCCGCACGCCGGCTGGCCGGTGGCGCTGGTCGTCGCCGAGACCTCCGAGCAGGCACGGGAGGCCGCCGAGGCGCTTGTCGTACGGTACGAGCAGGAGCCGCACGACGTCGCGTTCTCGGCCGAGCACCCCGGCACGTACACGCCCGAAGGCGCGGGCCGGATGGCGGGGACGGACAAGGGCGACCTGGAGGCCGAACTCGCCGCCTCCGCCGTGGTGGTGGACGAGCGCTACACCACCCCCGAGGAGCACCACAGCGCGCTGGAGCCGCACGCCGCGATGGCGCGCTGGGACGGCGGCCGCCTCGAAGTCGTCGACTCCAACCAGGGCAGCCGGTTCGTGGCCGATGAACTGGCCAGGCTCTTCTGCCTCGACCCGGGCGCGGTACGGGTGCGGTCCGAGCACGTCGGTGGCGCGTTCGGGGCCAAGACGATCCGCCCGCACCAGGTGCTCGCCGTGATGGCGGCGACCGTCCTGAACCGCCCGGTCCGGATCGTGTTGACCCGCCGTCAGCTGTTCTCGCTCGTCGGCTACCGCAGCCCCACGGCGCAGCGGGTCCGGCTCGGCGCCGACGCCGACGGGCGGCTGCGCGCGCTGCAGCACCAGGCGCACTGCCTCACCTCGACCGTGCGCGAGTTCGTCGAGCCGAGCGCGGGCGTGGCCGCAGTGATGTACGACGCCGCCGCGCACCACACCGGCAACCGGGTCGTGGCGCTCGACGTACCGACCCCGACCTTCATGCGCGCGCCGGGCGAGGCGCCGGGCTCCTTCGCCCTGGAGTCCGCGATGGACGAACTCGCCGAGAAGTGCGGCCTGGACCCGATCGCGCTGCGGGCGCGCAACGAGCCGGACGTCGGGCCCGCCTCCGGGCTGCCCTTCAGCAGCCGCAATCTGCTCGCCTGCTTCGAGGAGGGGGCCCGCAGGTTCGGCTGGGCGGGCCGCGATCCCCGCCCGGGCACGCGCCGCGAAGGGCGCTGGCTGCTGGGGACCGGTACGGCGGCGGCCACCTTCCCCTCCGGCGTCGCCCCGTCCACGGCGGCCGTGACCGCGGAGGCGGACGGCACCTTCACCGTACGGATCACCGCGGCGGACGTCGGCACCGGGGCGCGGACCGCGCTCACCCTGATCGCCGCGGACGCCCTCGACGTGGCACCGAGCCGCGTCCAGGTGCGCATCGCCGACAGCGACTTCGGCTTCGCGATGGTCGCCGGAGGCTCGATGGGCACCCGCTCCTGGGCCTGGGCGATCACGGAAGCGGCGGGCGAACTGCGCCAGCAACTCGCCCTGGGCGGCGACATTCCGGCCCAGGGGATCACGGTCCGCTCGGACACCTCGGCGGCCGTCGGCGCCCTCGCGCAGAAGGAACGGCACTCCTTCGGGGCGCAGTTCGCCGAGGTCGCCGTGGACATCACCAGCGGTGAGGTGCGCGTACGCCGGATGCTCGGCATCTTCGCCGCGGGCCGCATCGTCAACCCGCTGACCGCGCGCAGCCAGTTCATCGGCGGCATGACCTGGGGCCTGTCGATGGCCCTGCACGAGGAAGCGGTCCGGGACCGGGCCACCGGCGGCCATGTCGGCGCCGACCTCGCGGGCTACCACTTCGCCGCCAACGCCGACGTACCGGCCATCGAGGCGGACTGGGTGGACGACCCGGACCCGCAGGACCCGGTCGGGATCAAGGGCATCGGCGAGATCGGCATCGTGGGAGCGGCGGCGGCGATCGCCAACGCGGTGTGGCATGCGACGGGAGTGCGCCACCGGGACCTGCCCATCCGGCCCGACCGCGTACTGATGGCGGGGACCGCGCCGGCGGGAGCCCGTGGAGGTGGCGGATGAGGAGGGGAGCGAAGTGCTTGATACAGCCGCCGAGTTGGAGCGGTGGATCGAGGAGGGGCGGGAGTTCGCCGTCGCGACCGTCGTGACCGTCTCCGGCAGCGCGCCGCGCGGCCCCGGCGCCGCCCTCGCCGTCGACAGCGCGGGCGAGGCGATCGGTTCGGTCTCCGGCGGCTGCGTGGAAGGAGCGGTCTACGAGCTGTGCGCACAGGCGCTCCGCGACGGCGAGGCGGTGCTCGAATGGTTCGGCTACAGCGACGAGGACGCCTTCGCGGCCGGGCTGACCTGCGGCGGGGTGCTCGAGGTCCTGGTCACCCCGGTGGGGGCGGACGCCCCGGCCAGGCCGGTGGTGGCCGCGGCCCTCTCGGCCGCGGCGCAAGGAGAGGCCGCGGCGCTCGTACGCGTGGCCAGGGGCCCGGCCGAACTCCTCGGCGGGGCGCTGCTCGTACGGCCGGACGGCGCGTACCGGGGCGGCCTCGGTGGAACGCCGGACCTGGACCGCGCCGCGGCGGGCGAGGCCCGCGCCCTGCTGGACGCGGGCCGCACCGGCACGCTCGGCCTCGCGGCGAGCGGATCGCGCTGCGCGGCCACCGACCTGACCCTGTTCGTCGAGACGCGGCTGCCCCCGCCCCGCATGATCGTCTTCGGTGCCGTCGACTTCGCCGCGGCCCTGGTGCGTACGGGGAAGTTCCTCGGCTACCACGTGACGGTGTGCGACGCCCGCCCCGTCTTCGCCACGCGGGCCCGCTTTCCCGAGGCCGACGAGGTCGTGGTCGACTGGCCGCACCGCTATCTGCGGCGCACCGGGACCGACCCGCGTACGGTCTTGTGCGTGCTCACCCACGACGCCAAGTTCGACGTCCCCCTGCTGGAGAGGGCCCTGCGGCTGCCGGTCGCGTTCGTCGGCGCGATGGGCTCGCGCCGCACCCACGAGGACCGCCACCGCCGACTGCGTGAAGTCGGGCTCGGCGAGCGCGAGTTGGCCCGGTTGCGGTCGCCGATCGGGCTCGACCTGGGCGCCCGTACGCCCGAGGAGACCGCGCTGTCCATCGCGGCCGAGATCGTCGCGGTGCGGCGGGGCGGGAGCGGGGTGCCGCTGACCGGCGCGCGGACACCGATCCATCACGACGCGCGCGAGCGGGACACCGGTGCAGGCGGCACGCACGCGGCCGCATGACCGGGCGTGCCGCCCGCCCGCTACGCGTTGGGGGCGTAGGCGCCGTCGTTGATGCGGAAGGGCTGGCCTGAGGGGTCCAGCAGGACCGTCCAGTGCGTGCCGCCGGGCTGGTGCTCGGGCTTGGTGGCGCCGAGCTCCAACAGCCGCTTCTCGGCGGCCGCGACGTCGTCGAAGGCGATGTCGAGGTGGAACGGCAGCTCCTCCGCAGGCCAGTTGGGAGCCTTGAAGTCGCGGGCGGTGTAGAAGACGTAGCTCGTGCTGCCGTCGGTGACGAGGTAGGCGGCGATGGTGCCGTTCTCGTCGGGATATTCCCGGGCGACCCTCCAGCCCAGGGCGGCGGCGTAGAACTCGGCGAGCGCCTTTGCGTCGCGGCCCCAGAAGGCGTACGAGGTCACCCGGCCGGTCACGGCGGGGTGCGGGGAAGAGCCGGTCATGGGGAACACTCCGGGATCGAGGGGAGGGGGCTGTACTGCACCCCGGAGTTGTACATACGTACCGTACGCCAGTCCGGCGAGGTGTTCAATCGGGACATAATTGGCGCGCGCCCAAGCGCCGCACTGCTTGGATGTGGCGGCTCGGGCGGCCCTGTCCGGGGTGCGGCCGCGCGGAGCCGGGTTACGGTACGTATGTACACGTTTTGCCCTCGCTCCCCGCAGTGCACGATCAGGAGGCGGTCACCATGGCCCCCGACACCCCCGCCCGCCGCCGCATCACCCCCGCCCAGCGCCGGGCCCGCCTCGGGCGGGCGCATCTGCTGGCCGGCCCGGCGCGGGTCAAGACGCCTCGGGAGGTGGCCGACGCGCTCGTCGGGCTGCACTCCACCGACCCGGCGACCGTGTTCCTGTCCGCGGCGGCCCGGATGGCGGTGCCCGAAGTCGCCGCGGTGGAGCGGGCGTTGTACGAGGACCTGGAGCTGGCGCGCATCCGGTGCATGCGCCGCACGATGTTCGTGCTGCCCGCTGAGCTCGCGGGCATCGCGCACTCCGCCACGACGAAGGGGGCCGCCGAGAAGAACCGTGCGCACGCCATGCGCCACCTCCAGGAGGCGTGCGGCTGGGACGCTCGCCGCTACGCCGCCGTCGAGCGCGCCACCCTCGCGGCGCTCGCCGCGCGCGGCGAAGCGGCGGCCGCCGAACTCGCCGCCGATGTCGCGGACCTGCGCGAGCAGATCGTCACCTCGCCGGGCAAGCCGTACGAGTCCCGGCAGCGCGTCTCGGCCCAGATCCTGGGCGTACTGGCCGCCGAAGGGCGCATCCGCCGGGCCCGGCCGCTGGGCTCGTGGACCTCGGGCCAGTACCGCTGGGCCCCGGCCGAGCCGCTGCGCCCGGTCCCCGCCGCCCGCGCCAAGACCGAGCTGGCGCGCCGCTACCTGGCCTCCTTCGGTCCGGTCACCGCCGAGGACCTGAAGTGGTGGACCGGCTGGACCCTCACCGACACCCGCCAGGCCCTGGCCGCCGCCGGGGCCGAAGCCGTCGATCTGGACGAGGGCACCGGCTATCTGCTGCCCGAGGATGCCGAGGAGATGGACGCGGCCCCCGACGGCGAGCCCTGGGCCGCCCTGCTGCCCGGGCTCGACCCCACCTCCATGGGCTGGCGGCACCGCGACTTCTACCTCGACCCCGGCCACAAGGCGGCTCTCTTCGACCGCAACGGCAACATCGGGCCCACCCTCTGGTGGAACGGCGCCATCGTCGGCGCCTGGGCGCAGCGCCGCGACGGCAGCATCAACCACCACCTGCTGACCGACCCCGGCCGCCGGGCCCGCGCCGCCATCGAGGCCGAGACCGCCCGCCTGGCCGCCTTCCTCGGCACCACGCGCGTCACGCCCCAGTACCGCACACCCCTGGAACGGCAGCTCGCCTCCTGACGGGGCGCGGGGCACCCGGGCGCCCCGTCGGCCCGCCACCCGCACACCCCGGTACAGTACGTACGTACCGTAATGATCCGCCTACCGCCCGGAGCCCGCCCGTATGCCCACCGAGCCGACCAGCCGACGCCGCCGCGACCCCGAGCGCCGTATCGCGGAGATCGTCGCCGCCACGGAGCGCGTCATCGCCGCCCGCGGCATCGAGGGGCTGACCCACCGGGCGGTCGCCGAGGAGGCGGGCGTGCCGCTGGGCGCGACCACGTACCACTTCGCGACCAAGGACGACCTGATCCAGGCCGCCCTGCGGCAGGCCTACGAGCGCTATGCCGCGATGCTCCAGGAGTGGGTCGCCCAGCGGCCCGAACTCACCACCAACCACCTCGTCGTGCTGCTGACCGACGCCCTGATGGGCTGCTTCGGACCCAACCGCGACTACGAGGTCGTCGAGCTGGAGCTCTACCTCGCCGCGCTGCGCCGCCCGGCCCTGCGCCCCCTCGCCGACCGGTACACCGAGGCCACCACCAACGCCCTGCTGCCCTACGTCGACGCGTCCACGGCCCGGGCCGCCACCGCCGCGATGAACGGCCTCACCCTGCGCGGCATGGCCAGCTCCCGGCCACCCGCCCGCGCCGAGGTCGAGGAGATCCTCCGCCGCATCCTCACCCCGAACCCCGCGCTGTCCTAGCCGCCCTCCCGAGCCGTACGGCCGCGTCAGGGACGCTGCTTCACGGGGTTTACGTCCTGACATGACTGACTTACGGAAGCCTTTTCCCCTCTTGTCCGCATGCCCTTACGCGTGACCGAATAGCGCCGCTAGCATTCCCGGATCGGCGGAGCCGAGCGCCCGGCACAGCGCTGTCGACGGCCCGGCCCGGCTCCCTTCCTTCCTCTGGCTCTCTCCTTTGGACACGCGCGGGGTACTCGCTCCGCTGTTCTTCGCGATGGCGGGCCTGCGGATGGACCTCACCCTGCTGGCGAACGGCACGGTCGCCCTGACCGGCCTGGTGGTCCTGACCGTGGCCATCGCGGGGAAGTTCGCGGGCGCCTATCTGGGCGCCCGGCTCAGCCGCCTGGGCCACTGGGAGTCGCTCGCGCTCGGCGCCGGCATGAACGCCCGGGTCGTCATCGAGGTCATCGTCGCCATGGTCGGCCTGCGGCTGGGGGTGCTCGGCATGGAGATGTACACCATCGTCGTCCTGGTGGCCATCGTCACCTCGCTGATGGCCCCGCCCCTGCTCCGTATGACGATGGCGCACGTCGAGCACACGGAGGAGGAGCGGGCCCGCGAACGCAAGTACGGGGGTGGCCAGGCGGCTCCGGCCGAGCCGTCCGCCGCCGGGCCCTGAGCATGTCGCCGGAGGCGCGGTCATGACAGCGCAGGCGGGTGGGGGCCGGTCGCGTCCACGCGGCGGAGCCGCACATCGGCGCGGTCCCGCGCCCCTTATGGGGCGTTGGCCTACGGCGCCTGCCGGCTCGCCCGCCACTCCGGGGCCAGCACGGACCAGATCTCCATGTCGTGGCGCTTGCCGCGGTAGAGGTAGTTGTCCCGCAGGACGCCTTCCTTGGTCATGTTCAGGCGGCGGGCCACGGCGATGCTGGGCTCGTTGGCCGAGGCGACCCACCACTCGACGCGGTGGATGCCGCGTTCCTGGATTCCCCAGTCGATGAGGACGCGTGCGCCGCGGGTCACCAGGCCCTTGCCCGCCGCCGACGGCTCCAGCCAGCAGCCGGCCTCGGCGACGCCCTGGTCGGGGTCCATCGTCCGGAAGAAGACCGCGCCGACCAACTGGCCGCCGGACCAGATGCCGCAGAGGTGACCGGCGTCGGCCGCGGCCTTCTCCGCGTACTGCTGGAGGAAGTCCCGGCTGGACGCCAGGTCCGTGACGACGTCGGGCAGGCCGTTGTACTGCCCGATGAACTCCCGCCCGCGGTCGATGTGGGCCAGGAACTCCTCGGCCCGCCACGGTTCCAGCGGGCGCAGCTCGGCGCCGTCATCGCCCAGGGATATCGCGTACATCGTCACCTTCCACGGTCCGGACAGCAGGTGCGCACTGCGAAAGGATCTTCTCACGGGCGCCGTCGCGGGCGCCGGTGGCCAGGAGGTGCTCGCACAGGAGGAGGGCGAGGGCCGCGGCGGTGAGCAGGCCGCCGACGAGGAAGGTGCCGGGCAGGCCGATGACGGGCAGGAGGAGGCCGCCGAGGAGGGCGCCGGCGGCGACTCCGGAGTTGTAGGCCGCGCCGTTCGCCGCGAGGGCGGTCTCGGTGCGGGCGGGCGCGTGGTGCATCACCCGGTTCTGGGTGGCCATGAAGACCGGGCCCAGCGAGGCGCCCAGCAGCACCAGCATGGCCACGGCCACCGGCCGCGCGGCGCCCGCCGCGTACAGGCCCAGCAGCGCCGCTGCCTGGGTGGCCACAGGCAGCGCGAGCGTCGCGCGCGGGAAGCGGTCCAGGAGCCGGCCGTACGCCGCGACGCCGAGGATGCCGGTCACGCCCAGCACGAGGAGCAGCGGGCCGACCGAGGCCCGGGCGAAGCCGCTCACCTCGACGAGGAAGGTGGAGATGTAGGTGTAGCCGGCGAAGGCGCCGGTGACGGAGAGCGCCGTGACGGCCAGGACGAGCGCGAACCGGCGGGCGTCGGGGGCGGTGCCGCGCACCGCGTGGCTCTCCTCGGGGCGGGAGGTCGGCAGAACGGTGGCGATCACGATCAGCGGGGCGAGGGCGAGCGCGCCGACCACCAGGAAGGGCACCTGCCAGCTGCTGTGCTGGCCCAGCCAGGTGCCGCCGGGCACGCCGAGGACCAGGGCCAGCGACCCCCCGACCGACAGCGCGCCGATGACGCGCCCGCGGACGTGCGGAGGGAACAGGCCGACGGCGACCGGCCCCATCACCGCCCAGAACAGGGCCTGGGCCACCGCGGTGACCAGGCGGCAGGCCATCAGCACCCAGTAGGAGGAGACCAGCGCCGCCACGGTGCTCGCCAGGCAGAGCGCGGCCAGCAGGATGCAGAGCACCGGCCGACGGGGCAGGCGGCGGGTCGCCAGGGCGATCGGTACGGAGACGACGGCGACGGTCAGGCCGTAGCCGCTGACCAGGAGGCCGACGGAGGCGAGCGAGCGGTCCAGGTCGCCGGAGATCAGCTCCAGCAGGCCGATCGGCAGGTTCTCGGTGGTGTTGAAGGCGAACGCGCCCAGCATGAGCGCCGCGACGACGGCCACGCCGCGCCAGGTCGCCGGTCTGTCCGTCACCATGCGTCCACCGTCCGAGGAGATCAGGGGGAACCCGAGGAGATCTGCGGAGATCCGCGGAGATCCGCAGAGATCCGGGGAGATCAGGGGAGAGAAGCGTCAACTCCTCCACTCCTCCCCAAGACCGTGCGGTTCACGCGGCGGGAGCGGCGAGGGCCGTGCCCCGGGGAAGCGGGGGCACGGCCCTGTCAGGGGGAGAAGAGGAGCCGGCTACTTCGTGCCGAGGACGACGGCGAGCGGCTGCTTCTTCTTGTAGACCGAGGAGGGTTCGAAGACGTGGTCCGCGCCCAGGTACAGGCGCTGTGCGGCGTACAGGGCGCGGCGGTCGGACTCGAACCGCGACTCCATCTCGTAGGTGGCGGAGGGGTTCTGGAGCAGCTTGGTCTTCTTGTACGTGGCGGGGTCGATCCGCCAGACCGCGCCGCCCTCCTCCCGCATGATGTTGCTCTCCTGGTACGCGATCACCTGGCCGCGCTCGTCGAGCCCGATCGGGACCAGACGGCCCGCGTCAGCCCCTGCGGTCCTGCCGGTCTCCTTGCCGGTCCTCAGGTCGAAGGCGACGATGTCGTTCTTCGCGCCGGAACCCGCGCTCTTGGGCTCGGTGGTGGCGAGGTAGAGGGCGCCGGCCCGCTTGCTCACCGCGAGCTGGGTGCAGCCGGTGACCTCGGTGGCGGGGCAGTCCGCCTCGTACTTTCCATGGGCGCCGCCCAGCGCGCTGATCCTGGCGAGGAGCTTGCCGCGGGCCGCGCTGTCGTCGATGGAGAGGAACTCCGCGACGCCGGAGTCCCCTTGGGCCTTGCCGTTGTCGGCGGCGACGACCAGCGGGTCGGTGGACACCACGTGGACGTGCTCGGTGCCGGGAGCGAAGGCGTACCGCGAGGTGACCGCCCGCGTACGGGGGTTGACCGTCTGGACCTCCAGGCGGGGGTGGTCGGTGTCGCCGCAGTCGCGTACCGCGATCAGCTTGCCGTCGCTGCCCGCGTAGCCCTCGTCCGAGCATTCGGCGAGGGAGGAGGCGGGCTTCCACAGCGGTGCGCCGCCGACGGTCCAGGCCGCCGCGGCGCTGGTGCCCGCGGCGGCGACGGTGCCGTTGCCGATGGTCACCTCGTCGAAGGTCTGGCGGGAGCCGTAGGAGTCCCGAGCCTGTTTCTGCCAGCGGAGCCTGCCCTTCTTGAGGTCGACCAGGCCGATTTCGGTGCAGACCGCGGGGCTGTCCTTGTCGTTCTTGAACAGGACGGCGATCAGGCCCTCTTCGGTGGGCTGCGGTGAGGACCAGCAGACCTCGCCGGAAAGGGGTATCCGCCACTGCGGCGAGCCGCCGCCCAGCGGATATCCGACGATCTTCTTGAGCTCGGCCTTGACGAAGTTCCGCTCGGTGGTCCACATGCCCATGGCGCCGGTCAGTTCGCCGACCTCGGGCATGGCCACCTGGCCGAGCACCTTCGCCTCGGGGGCTCCGGCGGCGCCGTCGCCCTCGGAGTCCGCGCCGCCCCTCGCGCCCGTGCCGCGGCCGCCCAGCGCCACTGCGCCCGCAAGGGCCGCGCAGACCAGGGCCGTTGTGCGCGCCACGCGCCGGCGGCGGCCCCTCGGCGAGGTCCCCGGGCCGGCCGGCGGCGGTCGGGAGAAGCGGGGAGACGGCTGGGGCATTTCGTGCTCCTTCATGCGTGACAGCCCGGCCGGATGCGGCCGGGCTTTTCCTCGATCGGAGATCCTTCCTTTTGGGTATCGGGATTTCAACTCCCTATTTCTGATCTCTGCTTCAATTGAAGTGATCTCAAGAATAGTTACGGGGAAAGGGAATTGAGGTCCCCGGGGCAGTGGCGTGCTCGCCCGCCGTCCGGAGTGGATACGGCCCAGTTCGGCGGGCGCGACCTTCATGGAGACCGCACTGTCCCCCATGGCGCGAAGGAGCGCGCCGTCACCGTCGTGGCCCCCTGCCTGTAGACCGTGCCGAGCGCGAAACGGACCCTGGTGTTCGGCGGTGGAGAGGTGATCGAATCCGGTACGCACGGCCGGCTGGCGGAACGCGACGGCACCTGCCGTAGGTTTGTTCCACTCCGGCAGGAGGCCGACTCGGCCCTTCGCAGTGACGCACGAAATGGAGAGACACCATGTCGAACAACCCCTTCGACGACGAGAACGGCCGCTTTTACGCCGTGGCCAACGACGAGGACCAGTACGCGCTCTGGCCGACGTTCCGGGACCTGCCGGCCGGCTGGCGCATCGAATTCGGCGAGGCCTCCCGCCAGGAAGTGCTGGAATTCATCGAGCGCACCTGGACCGATATGCGCCCGCGGAGCCTTCGCGAGGCGACGGCGGCCGACGCCGCCGGCTGACCCCCCTGCCCGGATCGGCTCGGAGCCCATCCGTAGAAACCGCGCAGCGCGACATCCATGACCTGGCCGAGCGGTGGGTGCGTGCGCCGGACGCACCCACCGCAGCGGCCGCACCGTGACCTCCCGTGGCCCGGCCCACGGGATCGAGCAGGCACAGAACAGTAAGGACAGTGGTGTGACCGAGACGATCGATGTCAATGGCGTGACCCTCGCGTACGACGAGACCGGGACCGGAGACCCGGTCGTGATGGTCATGGGAGCGGGCTCGCCCGGCCGCGTCTGGCGTCCCTACCAGGTGCCCGCCCTGGTCGACGCGGGATTCCGGGTGATCACGATCGACAGCCGCGGGGTCGGCGGCAGCTCCGAGTGCCCCGAGGGCTTCACCGTCGGCGACCTGACGGCCGACCTCGCCGCCCTCATCGAAAAGGTCGTACAGGGCCCCGCCCATGTCGTGGGAACCTCGCTCGGCGCACGCGTGGCCCAGCAACTGGCCCTCAGGCACCCGCAGTTGGTGGACAAGCTCGCGCTGCTGGCCGCCCGCGGGCGCAACGACGCCGCCCTGACCGCCTTCTCCCGCGCCCAGATAGCGATATACGACAGCGGCGTCACCCTCCCCGCCGAAGTACGGGTGGCGCTCGGCGCGCTGGCCAACCTCTCGCCCGCCAGCCTGCGCGACGAGATCGGCGCCGAGGACTGGTTCTCCATGCTGGAGATGGCACCGGCACGGCCGACCGCGGGCGTACGGGAGCAGTTCGCCGCGGCACTGACGGACTTCCCCAGGAGCGTCACCGAGTTCGCCGCGATCTCGGCACCGACCCTGGTCGTCTCCTTCGCCGACGACCGCCTCTCGCCGCCCGCCCTCGGCGAGGAGGTCGCCCAGGCCATCCCGGGCGCCCGCTTCGAGGTGGTGGCCGACACGGGCCACTTCGGCTACCTGGAGCGGCCCGCGGTGGTCAACCGGCTGCTCACCGACTTCCTCACTGGCGCGGCGCCCGCACAGCACGGGTGACCGAACCGGGCCCGTGACGCGGGCACGCCGGTGCGCGGAGGTGCCGACCCAAGATCACCTCCGCGCCCGGCAGGCCGTACCCTGCACCGTCGTGCCCCTCCGCGGAAAGGAACCGCCCATGCCGAGCCGACCCGGCGCCACCGTCCAGGAGTTCACCGTCACCGGCCCCGACGCGGGCCCGTACGCCCTCGCCGCCGGCTCCGACGGAGCGCTGTGGTGCACGCTGGTCCACCAGGGCCGCATCGCGCGGATCACCACCGACGGGAAGGCCACCACCTACGCGCTGCCCACCGCCACCGGCGGACCGACCATGATCACCACAGGCCCCGACGCGGCCCTGTGGTTCACCGAGTTCAAGGAACACCGCCTCGGCCGGATCACCACCGACGGCGAGACCACCTCCTACGCGCTGCCGACCCCCGGCGCCGGCCCGCTCGGTATCACGGCGGGCCCGGACGGCGCCCTGTGGTTCACCGAGTCCGCCGTCGACCGGATCGGCCGGATCACGCTCGACGGCCGGGTCACCGAGTACGCACTGCCCACGCGCGGCGGCTTCCCCTCGGTCATCGCCGCGGGCCCCGACGGCGCCCTGTGGTTCACCGCCAACCAGGCCAACGCCATCGGCCGGATCACCCCCGACGGCCAGGTCACCCTCCACGAACTCCCCACCCCGCAGGCCGCCCCCGTCGGCCTCACCGCAGGCCCCGACGGCGCCCTGTGGTTCGTGGAGCTGTTCGCCGGGCAGGTCGGCCGGATCGCGGTCGACGGCACCGTACGCGAATTCCCGCTGCCGGACCGCGAATCGAAGCCGCACGCGATCACCACGGGCCCGGACGGCGCCCTGTGGTTCACCGAGTGGGGCGCCAACCGCATCGGCCGCATCACCCCCGAGGGCCGGATCGCCACCTACGACCTGCCGACCCCGGGCAGCGAGCCGCACGGCATCACGACCGGTCCCGACGGCGCGGTGTGGGCGGCGCTGGAGACCGGGGCACTGGCCCGGCTTGCCGTACGGCCGTAGCGGGGTCCCGCCGTGGGACAGGGCCTCGCCGCGACCGACCGCCCCGGCCCGCCGTGCTTCCGCCCGTTCCGGCCCTGCCCGGCGGGCGGGTCGACGTCCGGTGCGCTTGCGGGCCCGGTACGGGGCGCGGGGAACTGCGCGACCGGCCCCCACCGGCCCGCGGGTTCGTCACCGTACTCCCAGCGGAGCGCTCACGCCCCGGCCACGATCCAGTCGTACGCCGCCTGCGCGCTGAACTCCCGCTGCCCGCCCGCGAAGAGGAGCCCCGCGCTCGCGAACGCCGGGTCCTGCACCGTGGCGGGCACATACGGGATCGCCACACACCGCATCCCGGCGCGCCGGGCGGCCTCGGCGCCGGGCGGCGCGTCCTCCAGCACCACACAGCCGCCCGGCTCCACGCCCAGCCGCCGCGCCGCCTCCACGAACACATCCGGCTCCGGCTTGCCGCGCCGCACCTCCTCGGCCGACACCACCGTGGTCAGCAGCGCGTCCAGCCCCGTACCGCCGAGCACTGCCTCGATCGCGGCCCGCGAGGAGCCGGACGCCACCGCCATCGGATGCCCGGCCCCATGCAGCAGCTCCACGAACTTGCGCATCTCGGGGAAGACCTCGGTGCGCTGCCGCGCCAGCTCCAGATACAGCCGGTTCTTCCCGGCCAGCAGCTCCTCCAAGGGAGCCTGGATGCCGAACTCCTCCCGCAGCGTCTGGAGGGTCTCCAGGGTGCCGATCCCGATGAAGTCGGTGTGGCGCTCCCAGGTGAAGTCCCGCACGCCGTACTGGGACAGCAGCCTGCGCCCGGCTTCGTAGTAGTTGGGCTCGCTGTCCACCAGCGTGCCGTCGAGGTCGAAGATCACCGGGGTGGTGGGGGAGATGCTCATACCTCCAGCATGCCAAGGGCGCGATCAGCGCGGCCCCGCGGCCCCGCCCACGGCCTCGACCAGCGGCAGCATGCGGTGCGGCACCCGCTCGCGCAGCGCCACCTCCGTCCGCGTCCGCACCACACCCGGCAGCTGGATCAGCCGCTGGATGACGTCCTCCAGATGCGCCGCGTCCCGCGCCACCACCCGCGTCAGCAGGTCCCCGCCGCCGGTCGTGGAGAACGCCTCGACGATCTGCGGCACCTCGGCCAGCGCGTCCGCGACCTCCTTGAGATGCCCCTGGGTGACCTCGATGTGCACGAAGGCGAGTACGGGGTGGCCGAGCGCCGCGGGGGAGAGCCGCGGGCCGTACCCCGTGATCACTCCGTCCCGCTCCAGCCGGTCCAGCCGCGCCTGTACGGTCCCGCGGGCGACCCCCAGAATCCGCGCGTACTCCCGCACGCTCGTACGCGGCTGCTCCAGCAGCAGTTCGAGGATCTTCGCGTCCAGCGCATCCACGGCCATGGTCCGCAGGCCTCCTCACGAGCGAGAACGATGTGCGTCACGAGCGACAGCGATCGTTCGCGACTGTACCAATGGCTCACTCCCGCCACGACCTATCGGTCCATCGGCCCGGTCCGCCGGTGGCCCGTGCCCCGCCGCATAGCCGGAACGGGCTGGGCCGAACGAGGAGGTCGCACCGGTGGACCACGGGCTGTACGCGTACGGGTGAACCAGCGGTGAGCGTGCTCGGCCGAGCCCCGGCCGACCGTGCTGGATGGGCGCAGCACGTCCTGTCCCTCACCCCTTCGGGAGTCCCGTTGAGATTTCGCCGCCGGTCCCTCGCGGCCCGCGCCGCCGCGGTGGCGGGCGCGCTGCTCGCCGCAGCGCTGCCCGCCCACGCGGCGCCCGCCCCGCAGTACAAGGAGTACGTGGCGCTGGGCGACTCCTGGTCCGCGGATGTCGCCCTGCTGACCAACGTGTCCACCGAACACGTCCCGTACGCCTGCTTCCAGTCCACCTGGAACTACCCGAAGAAGGTCGCCAAGTCGCTGGGCGTCCCCCGCTTCCGGGATGCCACGTGCGGAGCCGCGACCACCGACGACTTCGCGGCCGCCCAGGAGATGAACTACCTGGGCGTGATCAAGGGCGTCAATCCACCGCAGTTCGACCGGCTCACCCGCACCACCGACCTGGTCACCATGGGCATCGGCGGCAACGACGCCGGGCTCGCGGGCGCGGCCGCCGGGTGCTTCAACCTGCTGCCCTCACTGGAACTGCTGCCGGGCCTGAGCCTGCCCGCGCCGCTCGGCGGCCAGTGCAAGAAGGGCTGGGTCAAGGGCGGCGTGGACGAGATGTCCCGGCGGATCGCGGCCGTCGAGGACAAGGTCTACCGGGCCGTGCGGCGCACCCACCAACTCTCGCCCAAGGCCACGGTGTTGGTCGTGGACTACCTCGCGGGCGTACCCCTGGACCGCGGCTGCTTCCCGCATGTGCAGGCCAACGACGGCGACCTGATGTGGCTCGGCGAGAAGCTCAAGGAGCTGAACACCGTCCTGGGCAGGGCCGTCGACCGCGCCCGCAAGGACGCCAAGGGCCTGGACGTACGGCTCGTGGACACCTACTCCGGCAGCATCGGCCACGACGTCTGCCAACTCCCCGGCACCAAGTGGGTCGAGGGCTTTCTCCCGCTGACCGCCAACCCGCCGGGCCTGGCCGCCCCGCTCCACCCCAACGAGCTGGGCGCCGACCATCAGACCGCGATGGTGCTCAAGGCGGCGAAGAAACCGAGGGCGTAGCGCCCGCAAGGGGCGGGTGGAAGAATCGCGCCATGGCCCAGATCATGGGGGTGCGACGATGCCCGACGCCCGCGGCCGCCTCGCCGAGCTCGGCCTGCCCCTTCCCGCCGTGAACCCGCCCAAGGCGGTAGGTGCACCTTGTGCCGGGCGGCCGTATCCAGCGCCGCGGTGACCAGGGCGATACGGTCCTTGCCCTTGAGCTTGCCCTGCTGAAGGCTGTCGAACGGGGGAGTGACGGAGTGGCCGACCCGCTGTGCCGGCCGCGGCGCCCCGCCCTCTGGCCGAAAACGGACACCCGATGCACCTCGTATGTCCCGGAAGTAACCAACTGGCGCTGGATTAACTAATGGTGAGGCATGCCCGTGCGTGGGGCATTAGTGTCCGGCTATGCCATACGGGGAACTGGCCACGCGTCGCGTGCTCGGTTGGATGTTCATCACTATCGCTGCGCGCGCTCCTGTCGCGATGACACCGCTCGCGCTCGTCTTTCTGGTACGGGAACGGCCCGGCGGATACTCCGTCGGAGCCATGCTCGCCGCGGCCTACGTCCTGGGCGAGGTGGTCGGCGCCGCGGTGCTCGGGGCGCGGCTGAGCCCTCAACAGGCCCGGCGGGCCATCGTGTACGGACTGGCCGTGGGGGCCGCGGCGTTCGCCGGCCTGGCCCTCGCGCACGGCACCGGTGCGCACCTCGCCGTCGTGGCGGGGTGCGCTTTCGTCGCGGGCGGCGCGCCCGCCGCGGCGCCCGGCGGACTGCGCGCGATGCTCACCACACTGGTGCCCGAGCGCGCGGTGCCCCAGGCGCTCAGCGCCGAGACGATCCTCACCTACGGAATCTGGGCCGTCGCGCCCGTCGTGGCCACAGCCCTGGCCCTGAGCGTGAACCCCCTGGTCCCGCTGCTGGTGGCCGCCGCCCTCGCCGCCCTCGCGGCCCTGGGCCTGCTGGCACTGCCGCAGGGCCGGACGGCGGCGGACAGCCATCGCCCCGACGGCGTCTCGATGCTGCGGACCCTGGCCATGGCCTGGCCCGTCTACACCACCGCCGCCGCGGCGCTGTCCCTGTTCGCGGTGGCCGAACTGGTCCTGCCCGCCTTGCTGGAGCAGCGCGGCATCGCCCTGCAGTGGACCGGCTGGCTGATGGCCGGATACGCCGTCGCCACGGCCGTCGGCGCCTTCTTCTACGGGCTGCGCAAGTGGCCCGGAGGGCTGCGGGCGCAGAGCCTGGTGCTGCTGCTCGCCTCCTCGGCCTGCGTGGCGCTGGCCGCGACCTTTTCGGCACTGCTCTGGATCGCACTGGCCCTGCTCGGCGCCGGAGTGCTCCAGTCGGGAGTCCAGGTCGCCCGCAGCCTCTCCCTGCGCGAGGTGCTGCCGCCGCACGCCGTCGCGGCCGGTTTCTCGATGATGTACGCGGCCATCGGCGTCGGCGACGGCGTCGCCACGGTACTGGCCGGCCTGGTGCAGAAGGTCGCCTCGCCTTCAACTGCCCTGTACACGGGCGTTGCCCTCACCCTCGTCCTGACCGCCATCGGCGCCCTGGGCGACCGCCGCCACGCCGCACCGCGCCCGCCCGTCCGCAGCGGCCCGGACCCCCGCGCCGCCCACCCGGCCGAAGCCACCGCGGAGGCATCGAAGACCTGACACCGCGCGACCGGCCACGACGCGCCCGCGGACCACACGCCGCCCGTCGGCCAGCGGGCTTCAGCCCCGGACGCCGAGCCGGTCCGCGATCAGCCGGGCGACCTGCTCCACAAAGGGGTCCTCCAGCATCTGCCAGTGCGTGGGCCCCTGCACGTCATGGACGCCGATCGCCCCCGACACATGCCGCCGCCAGGCCTGCGCACCCCACCCCGGCTCCTGCTCGCCGGGCCGCGCCCGCAACAGCAACAGGTCCCCTCGATACGCGGCCGGAGCATGGGCCCGCAGCAGCCGAGCGTGATGCTCGGTCAACTCCCGCATACGCCCGCGGTGGTCCGCGTCGATCGCCGCGAAGTGCTGCGTATCGCCGCGCAGTTGACTCATCAGCTCGGCGACCTCGGACGCGAACTCCGCGTCGTCCCCCGCCTCTTGGCCGGGCGGCCCCATCGGGGAGCCGTCGATCACCGCCAGCAGCGCCACCTCCTGCCCGTCGCGCTGCAGCGCACAGGCCATCGCATGGGCCAGCGGACCCCCGAAGGAGTAGCCGACCAGATGGTACGGCCCCTCGGGCTGGGCCTCCCGTACGCGGGCCGCATACGCGTCGGCCAGCGCCGCGACGCTGCCCGGCAGCGGCCCCGCTCCGGCCAGCCCCGGCGACTGCAGGGCGTACACCGGCCGCTCCCGCGGCATCCAGCGCAGCAGCGCGGCGTACGACCAGCCGAGCCCCGTCGCCGGATGGACACAGAACACGGGCGGCAGCGCACCCTGCGAGCGCAGCGCCAGCAGCGCGCCGAAACCCTCCTCGCCGCCCCCGGATCCCGGCTCCATGCGCGCGGCCAGCCCCGCGACCGTCGGCGCCGCATACACATCCCGCAGCTCCAGCGCCGCACCGAGCTTGGCCCGGGCCCGCCCGGCCAGCTGCGCGGCCAGCATCGAATGGCCGCCCAGCTCGAAGAAGCTGTCCTCGGCGCCCACCCGCGCCACACCCAGCACCTCGGCGAACAGTTCGCTCAGCTCGCTCTCCCGGCCCGGCGCCGGCGCCCGCCCCCGGTGCTCCTGCGCGGCGTCCGGAGGCGGCAGCGCCCGGCGGTCCAGCTTGTTGTGCGCGGTCAGCGGCAGCCGCTCCAGCGCGACGAACGCGGCCGGCACCATCGCGCGCGGGACGGCGGCCGCGACGTGCTCGCGCAGCTCCCGCGCATCGGGCGCGGCAGCGCCCTCGACGGCCACGACATAGGCCACCAGCCGCTGCTCGCCGGGCCGGTCCTCCCGTACGACCACGGCCGCCCGCCCCACCCCGGGATGCTGGGCCAGCACCGCCTCGATCTCGGCCGGCTCCACCCTCAGCCCCCGGATCTTGACCTGCCCATCGGCACGGCCCAGGAACTCCAGCGCGCCGTCCGTACGCATCCGTACGAGGTCCCCGGTGCGGTACAGCCGCGCTCCCGGCGCCCCGAAGGGATCGGGCACGAACCGCCGCGCGGTCAGCCCGGGCCGCGCCAGATAGCCGCGCGCCAGCGCCGCCCCGGCCACGAACAGTTCGCCCGGCACCCCTTGGGGCACCGGCTGCATCCGTGAGTCCAGGACGTACAGCCGTACGTTGTCGACGGGCCGCCCGATGGGGGCCGGGGCGGGACCGGCCAGCTCCTCGGGGGACACCACCTGCCCGGCCACGACATGCGTCTCGGACGGACCGTAGTGGTTGTGCAGCCGCCGCCCCGGGTGCCCGAAGAACGCCCGCGCCCGCTCGCCCAGCGCCAGCGCCTCCCCGGCCTGGACGACATCCCGCAGGTCCGGGAGGCCGAGCCGCTGCTCGTGCGCGGCCCGGCAGAGCGCGTCGATGACGAGGTTCGGCGCGTACAGCTCGTGCACCCCCTGCTCCTGGAGCCAGCGCGCCAGCGCCTGCGGGTCGCGCCGGACGTCGTCGGACGGGATCACCAGGGTCTTTCCCGCGGTCAGCGCGGACAGGATCTCCTGCGTGGCCACGTCGAAGGTCAGCGCGGTGAACTGCGCGACACGGGTGCCGGGGCCGCCGGGGAGCTGGCCGGCCTGCCAGGCGAGGAGATTGCTGAGCGCGCCGGTGGTCATCACCACGCCCTTGGGCCGCCCCGTGGTGCCGGAGGTGTAGATCACGTACGCCGGGCGGCCCGGGTCGTGGTCCGGGGCCGGGAGCGCCGCCCGGTCCGGCGTCCTGGGGCCGTCGAGCAGCAGCCGGGGCACCGGGGGCCGGTCCGGCAGCTGCTCCGCCGTCCCACGGGTCGTCAGCACAGCGACGGGGGCCGCGTCGTCGAGGATGAAGGCGTTGCGCTGGGCAGGGTGCTCGGGGTCCAGGGGCAGATAGGCCGCACCGGTCTTCAGGACCGCCAGCACGGCCGTGACCGCACCGGCTCCCCGGGGCAGCGCCAGCGCCACACAGCGCTCCGGACCGGCGCCGAGCCCGGCCAGCTCTCGCGCCAACTCGCAGGCGGCGGCGTCGAGTTCGCCGTAGGTCAGCTCGCCCTGCGCCGTGACCACCGCCGTGGCGTGCGGGGTGCGCGCGGCCTGCGCCTCGAACAGCCGGTACGGGCCGTCCTGCGGCACCTCGGCGTGGGTGTCGTTGAAGTCGACGAGAAGACGCCGCCGTTCCGCGTCGCCGAGCAGGTCGATCTGCGCGAGGGGCAGGTCCGGGTCGGTGGCGGCCGCGGCCAGGACGCGCAGCAGCCCGTCCACCAGCCGCACGGCCGTCTGACGGTCGAAGAGGTCCGTGCTGAAGTCGAGGGTTCCGGTGGCCCCGTCGGCGGACGGCTGCTCCGCGACGGTGACGACGAGATCGAAGAGTGCGGCCCCCGTGGGCACCGGGTCGAGGGACGCGGTGAGGCCCGGCATCTCCACCACCGCCTGCGGGGCGTTCTCCATCACCAGCATCACTTGGAACAGCGGATTGCGGGACAGCGTCCGGTCCGGGTTCAGCAGCTCGACCAGCCGCTCGAACGGCACGTCCTGATGGGCGTACGCGGCGAAGTCCGTCTCGCGCACCCGCTCCAGCAGCTCCCGGAAGGACGGCTCGCCCGACACATCGGTGCGCAGCACGAGGGTGTTGACGAAGAAGCCGACCAGGTCGTCCCACGCCTCGTCGGCGCGGCCCGCCGCCGGTGCCCCGACGGGGATGTCCGTACCGGCGCCGCACCGCGCCAGCAGCGCCGCGAGCGCGGCATGCAAGACCATGAACAGACTGCACCGGCTCTCCCGGGACAGCTCCAGCAGACCGCGATGCGTCCGGGCGTCCACCTCGAAGGCGACCGAGCCGCCCCGGTAGCTCATCGCGGCCGGGCGTGGACGGTCGGCAGGCAGACTCAACTGGTCGGGCAGATCGGAGAGTTGGCGGCGCCAGTAGTCCAGTTGGCGGGCTACCACGCTGCCGGGGTCGCCCTGCTCGCCCAGGTCCCGCCGCTGGCGCAGCGCGTAGTCGGCGTACTGCTGGGGCAGCGGCGACCAGCCCGGCGGCCGTCCCGCGCACCGGGCGCCATAGGCCCGCGACAGGTCCTGGAACAGCGGCCGCATCGACCAGTCGTCCATGGCGATGTGATGGAACAGCACAAACAGCACCCACTCGCCGTCCCCCACCGCGAAGAGCCTGGCCCGCCACGGCAGATCGGCCCGCAGATCGAAGGGCTGCACCGCCAACTCGGCCAGCCGCTCCTCCACATCACCTTCCGGCACGGACTCGGCCGTCAGGCCGGGGCAGGCCTCGGCCGTGTCCACCACCGCCTGGTAGGGGACGCCGTCGTGCTCGGTGAAGACCGTACGCAGACTGGTGTGCCGCTCCACCACATCGCGCAGCGCGGCCTGCAGCGCTGCCACGTCCAGGGCTCCGGACAGCCGTACGGCCCAGGGGATGTGGTACGCGGCCGCCGTACCGTGCCCCAGCCGGTTCAGGAACCACAGGCGCTGCTGGGCGTACGACAGCGGCACCTCGCCCGCCGGCTCCGTTCGGCCCAACACCGCTTCTGCCGCTGGTGGTTGCTCGGGCAGCCGGTCGCGCACCGCCGCCGCCAGGGCAGCCGGAGTGCGGCGCTCGAAGACATCGGCGTAGCCGAGCCCCACGCCGTACCTGCGGTGCACCCGTGAGATCAGCCGGGTCGCGAGCAGCGAGTTGCCGCCCGCCGCGAAGAAGTCCGCATCCGCGGCGCACGGAGCGCCCAGGACCGCGGAACACAGCTCGGCCAGCTCGTCGGCGACATCCGTACCCGGGGGAGAGGCGGGAGGGGCGGGCCGCGGCTGATGGGCGGCGATGGTGGCCCGATGGTCCACCTTCCCGCTGGACAGCAGCGGCAGCTCCGCGAGGACGGCGACGCGGGCGGGCAGCAGGTAGGCGGGCAGCCGGTCGGCCAGCCAGCCCCGTACCGCCTCGCCCGTGAGCCCGCCGGTACGCTCCGCCGCGACCGGAACCACCGACGCCACCAACTCCAGGTCACCACTGGCCGATTGGACGGGCGCTACCGAAGCGGCCCGTAGCCCGGGGTGCCCCAGCAGCGTCCGCTCGACCTCCTCCGGCTCCACCCGATGCCCGCGCACCTTCACCTGGCGATCCACCCGGCCGATGAACGCCAGCCGGCCCTGCGCATCCTGCTCCACCACATCACCGGTGCGGTAGTAGCGCTCCGCGCCGTCCGCCTCGCTGGTGAACCGCTCGGCCGTGGCCTCCGGCGCCGCCGCGTACCCGAGCGCCAAGGACGCCCCGCCGACCAGCAGCTCGTACCGCCGCGGAGCGTCGCTCGCCGAACGTCCGCCCTCCGCGGCGCCGTTCGCCGGCGGTACGAGCAGCTGGCGCACATGCGGCAGGGGGCCGCCGATCGGCACCCGGTCGCCCGCTGCGAGCCCCCGGCCCACCGCACCGCCCAGGTCGGCGGCGTGCGAGACGAGCACCGTCTCCGTCTGGCCGTAGGTGTTGAGCAGCCGCACCCGGTCGGGCACGGCCGCCGCCCAGGCCCGTACCGGAGCGGGCCGCACCTCCTCGCCCCCGATGATCACCAGCCGCAGGGACGGCGGCAGCAGCTCCTCGACAGCGGGCCCCCCGGCGTCCTCGCCGAGCGGCCCGCCCCCATCCGGCGGACCGCCCTCGTCCTCGTCGAGCAGCCCCAGATACGCCACCACTTCATTCCAGTACGACGTCGGCAGGTCCACGACCGTCACACCGCGCCGCCGCACCACGTCGAGCAGTTGCGGCACCGAACCGCTGGTGGCCGCGGGATCGATCACCAGCGTCGCCCCGGACAGCAGCGCGGAGTAGATCTCCTCGCCGCTGGTGTCCCACACCAGGGACGCGAAGCTGAGCACCCGGTCGCCCGGACCGATGCCGCACAGCCCGATCAGCGAGCGCGCCGAGGCGTACAGCGCGCGGTGCGGGACCATGACGCCCTTGGGGTCCGCGCTGGACCCGGAAGTGTGCAGCACATAGACGAGGTCCTCGGGCGGCGGCTCGGGCATCTGCGGGGGCACCGGCCCGGCCCGGCCGCCAGGCGCCAAGGCCCCCTCATCCGCCTCCACCCGGCCCTCCGCGTCCTCCTCCACCCGAATCTCCGCCCCCGCCTCCACCCGCAGGCACCGCACCGGCAGCCCCGCCGGAAACGCGGTGATCATCTCGCCCCGCCCGATCACCGTACGTACCGAGCAGCCCGCGAGCATACGGGCGAGCCGCTGGGCGGGCTGCGCCCCGTCCAGCGGGACATAGGCCGCCCCCGCCCTGGCCAGCGCGAGCAGACACAGCACCGTGTGCCGGGAACGGTCCACCGCCACCCCGACCCGGTCGCCTGCCTCGATGCCGCTCTCCCGCAGCCGTCCCGCCAACTGCTCGACCGTGCGCCACAGTTCGCCGTATCGCAGGGTTCCTTCCGGGTCGTCGATCGCCGGGGCGTCGGGGGTGCGCTGGGCCGTCTCGCGCAGGGCGGCGAGAACCGTCATTGCCTGGTGGGCCATCTCGTGGGATTCCTCGTCGACTCGGCGCCCGGCGTCCGCGTGCGGCGTCGTCCGGCGTTCTCGGGCGTACGGGCCACAGACCCTAGGCGCCGCACAACGCGGGCATCATCGGCCGCGCGCCCGACGCGCGTTCGTCACTCGGGAGGAGGCGGCACCCTCCCAAGGGACGAGCGTGGATGGTCCGTTCCGGCGACGCTTTTTCGACAAACCCTCCCTAGCCTGGCGAGGCTGCCCCGCACGCGTGGGGGCACTCACGCACCGAAGCGCGCCGCAGGGCGCGTCCGGTGTATTCACGGGGGAGAGCACACGGATGGAAGCAACACTTCACCCTTGCCGCGTTCAGCGGCAACGACCCGTCAAGCCCTATGCCTATCGCCACGTCGATCCCACCGAGCCGGACTGGCGTCGCCTGCCCGGCTGGCGCGAGGTGACCGAGACACAGTGGAATTCCCCGCAGTGGCAGCGCGCCCACTGCGTGAAATCCATCCGCCAACTGCGCGATGTGACCGGGGATCTGCTCGACGAGACATTCTTCGAGGACCTCGCACGCGATCAGCGGGAACGCGCCACCATGGCGATGCTGATCACCCCTCAGATGCTCAACACCATCGCACCGCACCACGAACGCACCGGCCGCGCGGCGCTCACCGCCGCATTCCGCGCCGACCCGGTACGCCGCTATATGCTCCCGGTCTTCTCCGACCGGTGCGCTGACTGGCCCTCCCACCCGTACGCAGCCCGCGACTCGCTGCACGAACGGGAGATGTCCACCGTCGAGGGCCTGGTCCACCGCTATCCGACCAAGGTGCTGGCGGAAGTGGTACCGACCTGCCCCCAGTACTGCGGCCACTGCACCCGCATGGACCTGGTCGGCACCTCCACCTCGCAGGTGCGCAAGGCGACCTTCCAACTCCCGCCCTCCGACCGCCTCCTGGCCATGCTCGACTATCTGCGCCGGCACCCCGAGGTACGGGACGTGGTGGTCTCCGGCGGCGACGTGGCCAACCTGCCCTGGCCCAGGCTGGAGGCATTCGTCGCCGCCCTCATCGCCATCCCCTCGGTCCAGGACATCCGGCTGGCCTCCAAGGCACTGGTCGGGCTGCCGCAGTACTGGGCCTGTGCGCCGGTCGTGGCGGGGGTGGAGCGGCTGGCCCGGCAGGCCAGGGCGCACGGCGTCCAACTGGCCCTGCACACCCACGCCAACGCGGCCCAGCAGATCACCCCGGCCGTGGCCAGGGCCTCCCGCCGGCTGCTGGAGGCCGGCCTGCGCGACGTCCGCAACCAGGGCGTGCTGATGCGCGGGGTCAACGACTCGGTGAACCAACTGCTGGACCTGAGCTTCGTCATGCTCGACAGCGCGCACATCATGCCGTACTACTTCTACCTCTGCGACATGATCCCGTTCAGCGAGCACTGGCGCACCTCGGTGGCCGGCGCACAGCTGCTCCAGGAGGGAATCCTCGGCTACCTGCCGGGGTTCGCCACCCCGCGCATCGTCTGCGACGTGCCGTACGCGGGCAAGCGCTGGGTGCACCAGGTCGCCGAGTACGACCGCGTGCGCGGCATCTCGTACTGGAACAGCGGCTGGCGCGGAGCCCCGGAGGGCGGCGCGGGGGAGGAGGGCGACGGCGCGGGGAGCGCCTTCACCTACTACGACCCCCTGCACACGCTGCCGGAAGAGGGCCGCGCCTGGTGGGCCGAACACGCCCCCCTCCCCACCTCCTGAGACACGACCACCACCGCTTCCGAGCGACGCGGACGTCTTCCGGCACTCACCAGCTCCTCCTCAGACGTCCGCGTCGGGCGGCACCAGCCCGGTCCGCCAGGCCAGCCGCGCCGCCTGCAGCCGCGCCGACAGCCCGAGCTTGGCCAGCAGCCGGGAGACATGGGTCTTCACCGTCGTCTCCCGCACCTGCAGCCGGGTGGCGATCTGCTGGTTCGAGCAGCCGATGCCCAGCAGCCGCAGCACCTCCACCTCCCGGCCGCTCAGGGCGCGCAGCTCCTGCGGCGGATCGTCCTCGGTGGCCCTCGGCAGCAGAAAGAACCGGCGGAAGAGACAGGTGGTGAGATCGGGGGTGAGAAACGCGCGGCCCGCCGCCGCCGTACGCACGGCACGGACCAGGTCGGCGGCCGCGCACCCACTGTGCAGACATCCGTACGCACCGAGGCGAATCACCTCGGCGAGCTGCCGGTCGTCCCCCACCTCGGTGGCGACGACCCTCGGCAGCCCCGACCGCGGCAGAGCCCGCACCAACTCCCTTAATACATCGACCCCTTGACCGCGTCCGATCCGCAGATCCAGCACGAGCACATCGGGCCGCGCAGTGCGAACGACCGCGGCGGCGGCCGGGCCGCTGGTCGCCTCACCGACGAGGCGGACACCGGGCTCCTTGGCGAGCAGCGTGCGCACGCCCTCCCGGGCGAGATCGTCGTCCATCAGAAGGACGGTGCGAATGCTCGGCGGAGGATCGAAGCCGTATGGAGCCCTGGCACCGAGCACATTAGCCGCCTCCGTCGAATGCCAAGTAGGCAAGCCGGTCCACCTGCGCCCATCCTCGCGTACATGCCTCGCAGGCAGGTACGTACGTGACGAAGTGGGCGCCGCTGATGGAGCGCGCCCATGCGGGGGAGCGCCGTTGGGCTCCGGCGCTCACGGCCGGGGCGCGAGAGCCGTGCGGACGCGAAAAGCCGACTATCCGCTTACGGCGCGGGCGGAGTCATGGCGAAGGCGGTACGGACAGCGACGAGGCCGGAGGGGGCGTTGCTCGCGCGGGGCCGCGTCAGCGCCAGCGCTGGTTGCTGGTCGCGGTGGCGCAGCGGATGGTGCGCAGCCCGAACTCGCCGTCGTCCAGGCACTTCTTCGTGGCCTGACTCTCGAAGGAGACCACGCCCTCTCCGTGCTGGTGGATGATCCACAGTTGCTGCGGTGAGGCGGTGCAGTTCCTGGTGTCCAGTACCTAGCCGTCGTCGTAGAGGCACCTCTGCGTCGCCACGTTCCGCAGGCGCTGGGGGCCGCTCTTGGTGTCGTCGGCCTTCCACTTCTGGTACTCGGTGCCGTTGCACGGGACGCCACGCAGACCGAGCGAACTGTCGTCGATGCACGCCTGCGTCGCGGTGCTCTGAAAGGTGCGGGTGTTCTTGGGGCCAGGGGGCGGCGGCGGGTCCCGGGTGCCATCAGCCGGTATGCGCAAGCGAGCGGACGGTCTCCTGGGGTCCCGGTTTCCTGACGTGACGAACGTTGCGTACTCCCCGCCCACGTTGGCACGCGACACCACGAACATGCGGACAACCCAAAAAAGTTGGCGCATTCACCCCCTTCCGGCAGTGGACGGCAGGCCAGGCCACCGCGAGCCCGACGACGGGCCATGGCACACCGCGCCGGCACGCCAGGCCGAGCCGTCGTACGCAGCGAGAGCCTGGCCGCGTACCGGCGGGCCCGCTGCGGCGCAGCACAACCACTCCGGCGCAGCACAGCCAGAGGCGGGAACAGCGGGCCGGACCGTTGCAGGGCGGGTTCCCGGCGGCCATCGATCGCGCGGGGACCACGGCGGCTCACCGAGACGTGCGGCCATCGGCGGGGCGGAAACCTTCAGCTGTGCTCCAGAGCAGTGGCGGGGCGGAACCTCCAGCTGTGCTCCAGAGCAGTGGTTTTCCCGCGACGCACCACCTCCTGCCTTCCCTGGCCAGTGGTGTGGTCAACGCTGGTGCGGGGCTCGTGCGGGCCCGAAGAGCACGGTGAGGAGAGGGCATGGCCGAGGGAGGCAGGCGCAAACGACGCCGAGGGCGGGGCAAGGACGGCGAAGAGGAGGGCACGGAGGTCCTGGACAGGCTCAAGCACACGGCCTACGACGGTGCTGTGGAGGCCAGCTCCGACTCGCTGTCCGAGCGTGACGCCTGCCGGGTGATGGCCTTCGCGCTGAGGCTGGGGCAGGAACTGTTCCTGTCCGGGTTCGACACCCAGGACATCGAATCCTCCGTGATCGCGGTCTCCACCGCGCTGGGCCTGAACCACCTGGACATCGACATCACCGCACGGACCATCCACCTCCAGTACGCGCCCCCGCATACCGAGCCGACGTCGATGATGCGGGTCACCCGCACGGTGGAGGACCCCCGGGACCTGCGCCGCATGGCAGCGCTGCACCGCCTGGTGGGAACTGTGGTCGAGGGCCGTCTCGACGTACGGCAGGCCGCGGAGGCGCTGCGCCGCATCCAGTCGACGCCGCCGCCGTGGCCCTGGTGGGTCCGCACAGCCGGCGGCGGGATCCTCGCGGCCGCGCTGACGGTGCAGGTGGGCGGTTCGGCAGGGGCCGCCGCCACGGCGGTGGGCGTCCTGATGATCTGCGACCGCGCGGGCTGGCTGCTGCAGCGCGGCGCGATGCCGTTCTTCTTCGTCCTCGCCGCTCAGGCCGCCCTGACCGTCGCTCTGGGCATCGCCCTGCAGAGCTCCGATCTGATCGGTTCGTACAGCACGGCCGTCATGGCGGCCAACCTGGTCGTGCTGCTGCCCCTGGGCCCGCTGATCGCGCTGCCGCAGGACGGCATCACCGGCTTCTCCCTCATGGCCGCGACACGCGCCGTGAACGTTGCGCTGGCACTGGCGGGCATGGCCACCGGAGTCGTCCTGGTCGCCGTACTGGCCGACGAGGCGACGGCAGACGTGTACGCACCGCATATCGACCACGCCGCGCTGCCCGTGTGGGGCTTCCTGGTGATGGCGGCCGTCGGCTCGCTGGGCAACTGCTTCGCGATGGGCGGCACCCGCCGCCAACTGCCCATCGCGCTGGCCGCAGGACTGCTCGCCGCGACCGTCAGCACCGCCGTGTCGCACGCCGTCCCGGACGCGCCGGCCGTGGGAGTCCTGTGCGCGGCAGCCGCCCTGGGCACCAGCGCCGCACTCTGCAGCCCCCTCCTGCGCGTACCGCCGGCCGTACTCGTCGTACCAGGCGCCGCGGGCGCCCTGCTCCCGAGCCTCCAGGTCTACGAAAGCCTCACCCAGCTCTCCGTGGGCCGCGACGGCGCAGGCCAGTCCGCGCTCCTCGGCCTGCTGTCCACCGCCGCCATCGGAGTCGGCGCGGTCGCCGGCAGCCTGGTGGGCAACGCACTCCTGCGCACCATCAGACGCCTGCGACCGACCCCTCAACCCGACTGAGCCCTGCGAGGAGGCAATCTCCACCGCTGGGCCCAGCCCCTCCAAGGCGGCTCCGTCGCCTCGTCCGAGGGCAAGAAGGCGTTGGTGCGGATCCCGGGGAGGACGCCGTCGTGGAGAACTACGGGTACGAATGTGAGCGTGCCTGCCTCGGGGTGGGCGACGCGCACGGTGTCCTGGCAGGTGTGCTGGACGGTGCGTTCGGACCAGAGCCGGGCGAACAGGGCGCTGGTGCGCGAGAGTTCAGCGCACATCTCCACCGTGGCGGGGTCCTCGAAGTGCTCGCGGGAGCGGCCGCGGAAGGTTCTGACGATCTCCCGTGCATAGCCCTCACGGTCCACGCTTTGGCAGCCTGGCCGGGATGGCGTACAACTTCGGCCTCTACGGCCTGATCTTCGTCCTCTCGCTGTACCTTCAGGACATCGAGCGGATCGACCCGATCGCGATCGGGCTGTCTCTCCTGCTCCTCGCCGCGGCGGGCATGGCGGTCTCGCTGTACAACGGGGCGATTCAGCGCCGGTTCGGCGCGCGCCTGTGCACCACCACCGGCATGACCTGCGCCGGCCTCGGCACGCTCGGCATGATGGTCTACCCCAGCCACCCCGGCCTCGCCTGGATCGTGCTGCCCGGAATCGTCATCGGCGCCGGCGGCGGGCTCTTCACCGCCCCACTGACCACAGCCGTCCTCGGCAACGCACCAACCGGCCAACGGGGCCTGGCCTCCGCACTGCTCAACGCCAGCCGCCAGTTCGGAGGCGCACTGGGCGCCGCCGTTCTGGGCACCGTCCTCGGCACCACGCCCGGCACCACCGACTTGCGCCACGCGCTCCTCGTCGTCGCCGGGGCCTACCTCGCAGGCGCACTGATGTGCGTCACGCTCCCCCGCCGACAAGCGAGGTAGCGGCTACGGCGCGCACCACCGGCTTGAGGAGAAACTCGGCGAGGAAGTTGTTTCCCCGGTGACCGGCTCGCCCCGTCATGCGAGATCCCTTCCGGCGGGAGCGTGGTGACGGCACGGTGCGGCGGGCGTCGGTTCGAGTTCGTCGGCGCCGTGGGCCCGGCAGCGGCGCAAGGTGTCCGCTGCGACGAGGAACCATGGGGCCGGGAAGCCTTCGTACGGATCCGGGATGACGATGCGCTGCAGGACGAGTCCGCACTGTGGCTCTCCGGTGACCAGAATGTGCTCGCCCACCGCCAGGCTCGCCCGGGCGACACGTGTGGCGGCGGGGAGGTCGGCGAAGTACGCCTCGGCCGCGGTGCGTTGGGCATGGGCGTACGCGTCATAGTGCGTTTCCCCGCTGCGGCGCAGGTCGATCAGCGCATGGCCGACCGCGCGCAGTCGCAGTACGTCGGCGGCGTCGCTGATCTGTACGTACAGGCGGTAGGCCAGGCGCTGGAGGTCCACATGGTGTATGCCGTCGAGCTGTGCGCAGGCCTCCAGCACGCGGCACGAGAAGGCGGGTGAAGCCGCTGCGTGCGAAGACCGCGGCGGTCGGGACCGGGCGAGGCGAAGGGACATACGGCTGCTCCGTACGGGGTCGGGCCGCGAGGCGGTGCGGCGGTCCGGTGCTGTGGGGCACCGGGCCTGTGTGGGGCACAGGTCGGCGTGCCTGATGAGTTGGGGTCGGTGGACGGTGCGGTCTGAGCCCGCGGTGCCGGTCGACGAGTTCGTGTCATCTGATGCCGCTGCTGGTGGCGTAGTGCCGAGGTGCCGTAGTGCCGTGGTTTCGCGCCTGCTTGATCAGCGGCTTGTGTGGCTGCTCGTCGAGTCCGAAGCCGGCGAGGAGAGGGTGGTCTGGGTGAGGCGGGAGAGCCGGGCCGTATCCGGTACGTCCACGGTGGCCGCCTCGTCGGCGTTCGCCACCAGGATCATGGAGCCGGGGGCTTCGCCGAGCGTCCCCTCGATCTCCTCGTGCCCGGCGTGGCCGATGAGCACGACGGTGTCCCCGCGCTGGGCGAAGCGGCGCGCTTCGCTGTCCTCGCGCCAGGCGGCGGCGAGCGGCAGTGTCCCTTCCGCGCGCCGAGGCAGCACCGTGACGGGTGCCCGGCGCACCGTCAGGTCCGCCCGTTCAAGGGAAGCCGCGAGCAACGGGGCTGCTGAGCAACGGGAGTCGGGGAGGCCGGAGCGGCGGATTTCCGTGGCGACCAGGAGCTCGCCGTCCGCCAGGGGGATATCGGGCGGGCGTGCCGCGAGCGAGTGGACTGGGGGGCGTGGCATGACCGGGATCCCTTCGTGCTGTGCGGAGCGGGTGCGGCTCACGCGGCCTGCGGCCGTGCTCTCTTGGTGTGCCGGCTTGGTGGGGGGCTTGGTCGGGGGCTTGCTGGAGGCGCCCGCGCCGCGTCGGCGGACGGGCTGGGCGGTACTTCCAGGAAGCCGCGAACCACGGCCCGGCGGTACCCGTATCGGCGGGGTAATGCGTGCACGCGTTGAACACCATGGGGGACTGTGCGAGCCCCTGGGCCCGGGGCTAAGCTGACGTGAACAACCCATCCACCAAGCCCAGTTGGCACTTGCCACCGCTGTGCGCCGTTGCGTCGCCCTTGGTTTTGCCACTGCAGTTCTCACATCATCACTGCCGGGGCGCGGCGCTCTTCTCGCCCCGGCGCTCCGTGTGCATCTCGGCTCGGCATCGAGGAGGGGATTCCATGCGCTGTCGGAGCATGCTGTGGCACGCCGACATCGACCCGGCCCGAAGGAAATTCCTGAGGCAACTGGCGTATCTGGGTATAGCGCCGCTTCCCCTGGGGCTGTTCGGCATCCCTTCGGGGCATTCGGCAGCGCGTACGGGCGCGCCCGCCGCCGACCCCAGGGCGCTTACCGAGACGGCCAGCGTCTATCACGGAATCCACCAGACATACGGCGGCGAACAGGCCTACCGGGGCCTGGTGCACTATGTCGCCAACGACGCGCACCGGCTGCTGAACGAGACCAGCGTCGCGTCACGCCCCCCGATTCTCCTCGCCTGCGCGCAGCTGGTGCACGTTCTCGCCACCATGACCGCGGACGCGGGACGGGAGCGGCAGGCCCAGCACTACTACGACGTAGCCCTGGCCCTGGCGCGCGAAGGGCGCAGCCGGAGCCAGTACGCGATCACCCTGCGCGCCATGAGCGCCCAGGCCCTCCAGTCCGGGCAGCCGCGCTACGCCACGGAGCTGGCCGAAGCGGCCGTCACTGCCGCGGGGACGGCCAGCGCTCCGTCCACACGGGCCTTCGTGCTGGTGCAACGTGCCCGTTCCTATGCCAGCGGCGGAAACGTACGGGGCGCCTTCGCCGACCTCGACGCGGCGGAAGAGGAGCACCGCAAGGAGACGGGACCGCTCGGCCCGTTCACGGCCTACCCCCGGGCAGGGATGGCTTACCAGCGCGCGGAGACCCTGCACGCGCTGGGGTGCCGGAGGATGACGATCGCGGCACTGAAGGAGGCCGCGGGCCACCGGGCCCCGGCGCAGCGGTGCCCCTACGCTCTCACCCAGGCCCGGCTCGCCGAGGTCCTGCTGGAGTCCGGGCGCCTGGAGGAGGCGTGCGGCCACTGGCATAAGTTCCTCGACCACTATCCGGTGCTGGGGTCCGGCAGGGCACGTTCGTCCCTGCGCGGGCTCGTTCGCCTGCTCGGCACGCACCGCAAGCAGGCAGCTGCCGCATCCGTTCTGGAACGTGTCCGGTGCGCCGGTTCCTCGGCGTCCCAGGCCGCGGGACGCGACGCATACCGACGCGCCTGAAATCGCCTGGACGGTTAACTCCTGTATGTGCTCGCCCACTTGAGGGCGGGCACAGTCGTGCTGACCGGCCGGCCGTGCACGGTGGGTCCGGGGCTGCCGAGGCGCGCTTGGTCCACATCGGCGGAGGAGACCCTGGGGGACGCCATGCCCCACCCTCATCTGGCGGCGCAGATCGCCGACGCGCAGTGCGCGAGCGGTCAACTCCTCTGGCGCGGCGCCATCACGACGCCCGCAGCGCTGACCCGCCACCGCGGCGCCGAGCCGCGACAGCCGAACGGTGCTGCGCGAGGCCGTTCGCTTGACGTCACCTCAGGTGTTGCGCGACAACTTGACCCATGTGTGGGGACGGTACCGACGAGACGCAGTCCCGCCTGGCGATCGAGGCGGTGCCCACTGCGGACGAGCGCCATGCGGTGCTGCGCCTGCGCGGAGAACTGGACCCGGGGACCGCCCCCACGTTGCGTGACGCCGTCGTCGAAGTCATGGCCGGCAGCAGGTGCCACCTGGCCCTGGACCTGTCCTCGGTCACCCGGTGCGATACGGCCGTCCTCTACGCCCTGCTCGGCGTCCACAGCGCTCTTCGGTCCGCCGGCGGCGGGCTGACGCTCGCCGCCGAAAGCCCGCCGGTCCGCAGCGCCCTGGACCGTACGGGATTGCGGGGGCGCCTGCCCTCCGCCCCAGGGACGGGCCACCTCCCGCCGTTGTGACAGACCGGCTGCCGGGCGGTGTTGTCGGCACACCGGGAGGGAGACCAAGGCCGCCTTACGGGTACGGACAGGCGCTCCCGTACGACGGTGCGGGGAGGCGCGCCGGGGGCGCCAACCGGAGTCTTCGCACCAAGCCACGGTCTTGGGCGGCCGCATCCGGGGCAGCCGGAGGGTGTCAGGAAGACCGCGACGGCCGCCGAACGGCCGTGCCGAAGAGGCGAGTTCGTATGCCCGACCCCTTATCCCCTTCCTTGCTGATCCCGGCGCTGCTCGGCCTCGCCGACATCGAAGCCCACGACGGCGACACCGTCGGTCTCCTGCGCCAGCTGACCGACCACAGCCTGCGGCTGCCCGGCATCGAGGCCGTCGGTGTTCTCCTGGACGTCAGCGAGCAGGGCCAGGAGGTGATCGCCTCCGACGAAGTCGCCGACCGGCTCGAACACCTCCAGGTCGAGTACGGGGAAGGCCCGTGCCGCGATGCCTGGCGCAGCGGCAGACTCCTCGCCGACCTTCCCCTGCCGCATCCGCACTGCCGTGCCCGCTGGCCGCACTTCACCCCCTGCGCGCTGGCCGAGGGCTTCACCGCGATCACCGCTCTGCCCCTCCGCTACCGCGACCGGACCTTCGGTGCCCTCAATCTCTTCCACCAGCACCGCAGCGTCGGCCCGGCCGGCATCCGGGCCTGCCAGGCCCTGGCGGACGCCGCCGCCCTCGGACTGGCCCACCAGCAGACCCTGCGCGGCCTGCGCGAGTACATCTCCCGGCTGGAAGGAACGCTGGGCAACCGGGTCGTCATCGAGCAGGCCAAGGGCGTCCTCACCGAACGTCTGAACCTCGCCCCGGAGGACGCCTTCGACCGGATGCGGCGGCATGCCCGTGCGCACCGCCGGCGACTGGCCGATCTGGCCCTCCAGATCATCTACGAGCCCGCCGAGACCGGCCCCTTCCCCCGCCCCGACGACCACCGGGAATGCCGCCCGCCCGACCCCTGAAGGCGCCGAGTGAGCGGCGGAACAGGAGGGCGGGTACGCGCCGGAGCGGGGCGGCAGATCACTCCGGCGCGTCGACGATGGTGCCCTGCTTGTCGAGGGTGTGCGTGCGCCAGTACACATCCCACTTGTCGTCGACCTTCTGCGGCACCTTGCCCTCGGGGAAGCGCGTATAGCCTTCCGGCATCTTCGCGCCGTCCTTCACGCACGCTCGGCCGGTGGCCCCGATGGTCATGACGGGGTACTCGCCGTCGCTGCAGATGTTGTCCCGGAGGGAGACACCGGAACAGCCGGTGAGGGTGATGAGCGCGACCGCTCCCGTGAGGGCGGCGGCCACGGCGGAGCGGGCCCGGCGCAGGGAAGCGGGACGGAGGCGGCTGACGTCGAGGGTCACGTGGGTCTCCTCTCGGTGGTGCGGTCTGCTCCCCATACAACAACGCGGCGAGCAGCAGTGCCGGGCAGCGGCGCTCTCGTGCGGGCGGACTGGGCGTCAGTCCCCGGGTGCCGCGGCCGGGTTGCCCGTCAGATAGCGGGTGAGCAGGGTGACGAGTTCGTCCTCGAACCGCGCGATGTCGACCTGGCCGGGCCCCGCCAGCACCTTGTGCACCACCATTTCCACCGTGGAGACGACGAGCCGGGCGGCGACGTCGACGTCCGCGACCCGTACCTCCGGATGGCTGCGGAGCAGCTTGCGGGTGTGGGCGATCCGCCTCAGTTCGCTCTGGGCGACCCGCTCCAGCAACTCCGGGGTGCGGGGCCCCTGTTCGATCATCACCCGGAGCAGCTGCGGGTCCTCGCGATGGTTCTCGACCGCCCTGTGCACATAGAGGCGCATGACGCCCTCGATGGACTGCGGCAATCCTTCTTCCTGGTCCAGTGAGGCGGCGGCCATCCCGGCGTCGAGATGCCGGGTCAGCAGCTCGACCAGGATCGCGTCCTTGTTCGGGTAGTACTGGTACAGCGACCCGATCGATACCCGGGCCCGCTCCGCGATCCGGTTGGTGGTCCCCGCCGCATACCCGTACTCGGCGAAAACGCGAGCAGCGGCGTCGAGGATGCGCTGCCGGGTCAGCTCGGCCCGGACCTGACGGGGCTGTTTACGTGGCTGAAGTCCGCGGCGGTCGGACGCCATGACACCTCCTGCTGGGGGCCGGGAAAGCGAGTAGCGCACGAACTGAGTAATTGCTCACAATAGTGCCATGAACTGCGGCGATGTGGAGCCGAGTGCCCGCAGCCGTGTGCCGTCGCCCATGTGAGGAAGGTGCCATGACGCATGCCCCTACGCGCCCTCGACGGGTCTCCCCGGAGGAGGTACTGGCACGGCTCGGGCAGCCCGAGCACGACATCAGCGCGAAGGTGAAGGACCGGATCGACGCCCACGTCCGCCGCTTCATCGCCCACTCACCGTTCCTGACGATGGCCACGGCGGACGCCGCCGGACGCGCCGACTGCTCGCCCCGCGGCGACTACCCGGGCTTCGTGAAGGTCCTCGACGAGCACACCCTCGCCCTCCCCGACCGCCCCGGCAACAAGATCGCCGACTCCTTCCGCAACCTCGCCGAGAACGACGGCGTCGGGCTGTGCTTCCTGATCCCCGGCATGCGGGAGGTCCTGCGCGTCAACGGCAGCGGCTATGTCACCGACGAACCCGATGTGCTGGTCCGGATGCGCACCGAGGCCAAGCAGCCGGAGCTGGCGATCGTCGTCGAGGTGGCCGAGGCGTACTTCCACTGCGGACGGGCGCTGATCCGCTCCCGGCTGTGGGACCCCGCCAGCCAGGCACTCGCCGAGGAGATGCCGCCGATCGGTGAGATCGCGGCCGCGCAGTTCGGTGCCGACGTCGACATGGGGCTGTTCGAACAGACCCTGGAGGACGCCTACCGCAAGCTCTACTGACCAGGCCGCACCGGCCGAAGGAGGAAAACCGATGCAACAGACCGTAGTTGAGCACATCGACCGGATCGCCGAGGGCGTCGCCGCCCTCACCCTGCGCGCCACCGCCGGGGAGCTGGCACCCTGGGACCCCGGTGCCCACATCGACCTCTCCCTGCCCAACTGGCTGACCCGGCAGTACTCGTTGTGCGGGGACCCCGCCGACCGGGACGCCTACCAGGTCGCCGTTCGGTACGACCCGCTCAGCCGGGGCGGCTCGGAGTACGTCCACCGCTTCCTGCGCCCGGGCCGCACTCTTGACGTCTCCCTGCCCCGCAACCACTTCCCGCTCGTCCCCGCACCGCGGTACCTGTTCCTCGCCGGCGGGATCGGGATCACACCCCTGCTGCCGATGCTGCGCGCGGCGGTGGCCGCCGGAATTCCCGCGACCCTGCTGTACGTGGGGCCGTCGGCGGACAGCATGCCCTTCGCCGGCGAACTGCGCCGCTCCTACGGGGACCGGGTGCGGATCGTGGAGACCAAAGGGCAGGGCAGACCGGACCTCGACGCCCTCGCGGCCGCACTGGAGCCCGGCACCCTGGTCTACTGCTGCGGTCCCGCGGCCATGCTGGCGGCGGCCGACGCGGCGTTCCCCGCCGAGCGGCTGCACGCCGAGCGGTTCCAGCCGGTGGCCCGTACCTTCGGCCCCGACACGGCGTTCGAGGCGGTCTGCGCCCGGTCCGGGGACACCGTCGCCGTGCCGGCCGACGAGTCGCTGCTGGACGCCCTCGCCCACGCCGGGCACCCCCTCCCCTCCGGGTGCCGCGAAGGTGTCTGCGGCAGCTGTGAAGTCGCCGTCCTGGACGGCACACCCGAGCACCGGGACGACATCGGCGCCCCCGAGGGCCGGATGTACGCCTGCGTGTCCCGGGCCCTGTCCCCGCGGCTCGTCCTCGACCTCTGAAGGGCACCGCGAACAGCCTGCTGCGATGTGGCGACAACCCGGTGACAACCCGGCGACCCGCGCGGCCCGATGTCCGGTGGTCCGCCACAGATGCTGAATGCGGCTTTTGCCCTTACCGGTCGCATGGCGCGCCGAACTCAAGCACACGCTTGAGTACACATGGGGACAACTGCCGCATAGCAGGGCGGCCTTCGTCCGATCCCGAGGCGGATCCGCGCCACGACGTTCCCTTGACACCCGTAACGACAACGGCCTTCGTCTGTCTGTTCGGACTCGGTGATACGTTGGCAGGCGGCTTACGGCCGTGACGGCCGTGCCGTTGTACGACCCGAACCGGCGGCCGGCTGCTGAAGCCGGCCCGACCGCACTCTCACGCAATGGTGATCAACATCAGCGAGTCCTTTGACGTGTCCGTCCCGGGCAGCGCGGGGCGGCTGCGTATCCGTGTTCTCGGGCCCCTGCGCGCCTGGCGCGGGGAGAGCGAGCTGGACCTCGGCGCTCCCCAACAGCGGGCGATGCTCGCGGTGTTGGCGCTGCGCGCGGGCCGGTCCGTCTCGGTCGACGAACTCGTCGACGCCCTGTGGGAAAACCCTCCGGCCCGTGCCGTACCGATGCTGCGCACCTACGCCTCGCGGCTGCGGCGCGTACTGGAAGCCGACCGGGCGCACCCGGCGGTGCTGGTGTCGGCGGGCAACGGCTACGCACTGCGGCTGCCCGCGGGATGCCTGGACGTCGAGGAGTTCGAGGAACGGGTCGCGGCGGCGGGCCGGGCCCGTACCGAGGGCGACACGGCCGGTGCGGCCGGGCTGCTGCGGGAGGCCTGCGCGCTGTGGAAGGCAGACGCGCTGGCCGGGCTTCCGGGCCCGCACGCACAGGCGCAGCGGGCCCGGCTCGGCGAACGGCGGCTGACCGCCGTACAGGCGTGGCTCGAGACGGAGTTGGAGGCGGGGCGCTACGCCGGTGTCATCAGTGAACTGACCCTGTGGGTCAACCGGTATCCGCTGCAGGAGCCGTTGCGGGAAATGCTGATGCTGGCGCTCTACCGCAGCGGACGGCAGGCCGATGCCCTGGAGGTATTCGCCGACGCCCGCCGCGCTCTCGACGAGGAACTGGGGATCGGCCCGGGGCCGCGCCTGTGCGAGCTCCATCAGGGAGTGCTGCGGGGCGACCCGGGGCTGGCGCCGACGGCGGCGCCGGCCCCGCCAGGAGCGCGCTCCGGCTTCGCCTCCGTCCCTCCGGCACAACTGCCCGCCGACATCGCCGACTTCACCGGCCGGGAGACGCTGGTACGGGAGCTGCGCGCCGATCTGACCTCCGACGGCCCGGCGATGCCGGTGGTGGGGGTCTCGGGCATGGGCGGCGTGGGCAAGTCCGCGCTCGCCGTGCACGCCGCCCACGCGGTGCGCGACCGGTTTCCCGACGGACAGCTGTACGTCAACCTGGCCGGGGCCAGCGGCGTGCCCGCCGATCCCGCCGCGGTCCTGGCCGCCTTCCTCAGCGCACTGGGCGTGGCCGACGCCGCGATTCCCCGGGAGGCCACGGAGCGGGCGGCCCTGTTCCGGTCGCGGCTGGCGGGCCTGCGGGTGCTGGTGCTGCTGGACGACGCCCGCGACGCCGCCCAGGTCGGGCCGCTGCTGCCCGGCAGCGCGTCGTGCGCTGTACTGGTGACCAGCCGGGCGGGCCTGACGGGAATGCCGATGTCCAGGGCGGTGGACCTGGAGCCGCTGGCGTGCGAGGAGACGGTGGAACTGGTCGCCGCGATCGCCGGGCAGGAGCGCGTGGCCGCCGAACCCGACGCGGCCCGCCAGATGGCGGCGGCCTGCGGGTTCCTGCCGCTGGCCGTACGGACCGCGGCCTCCCGGCTGGCCGTCCGCCCGGCCTGGCGGCTGTCGCACATGGTCGCCCGACTGGCCTCCGAACGCCGCCGCCTGGCCGAGCTGGTGACCGGCGACCTGGCCGTCGCCGCGTCGTTCCGGCTCAGCTACGACCAACTCGACCCCGAGGCCGCACGCGCGTTCCGGCTGCTGGCCCTGCCCGATGGCCCAGGCGTCTCGACGGAGGCCGCCGCCGCGCTGCTGGAGCTCCCGGAACGGGAGGCCGAACGGCTGGCCGAGTCGCTGACCACCCTGGGCCTGCTGACCTGCTCACACCCCGGTCGCTACCACTACCACGACCTGCTGCGGATCTTCGCGCGTCAACTGGCCCGGGAGGAGGACGGCCTGGCCGCCGAACAAGCCGCCCTGGAGCGGCTGCTGCGGCATTACCTGGCCACAACGGCCAGCCTGTACCGGGTCATCAGGCCCGGCTACCCCTTCCCCGACCTGGTGGCGCCAGGGGTTGCCGAGCCGGGGTTCGACGGCCCGGCCGAGGGCCTGCGCTGGGTCAGGCAGGAGATCACCGCCGTACTGGCGGTGGCCGGGCAGGCATCCCAGGACCCCGACGGCCCGATAGTCGTCGTCGCGGACCTGACACTGGTGCTGATCCAACTGCTCGACCTGGGCATGGCGGTGCCGGAGCTGTGCGAACTGGCCGAACGCGTCGCCGAGGCCGCACGCGCGGCGGGCCTGCCGCACAGCGAGGCACACGCCCGCTACACGCTGCTGTGGGCGCTGCGCGAGATGCCGCGCCCCGAGCAGGCCCGGGCGGCGGCCGACCGGGTGATCGAGCTGTGCCGGCAGACCGGGCAGACGACCCTGCTGGCCCCCGCGCTCACCGCGCTCGCCCTGTCCAGCATCCGTCACCACAGCGACGCGGAGGTCGTGGCCTGGTGCGACGAGGCCGTCGCGCGGGCCGCCGAACTCGACAACCCGTCCTCGCACGCGTTCGTCGAAGGCATGGCGGCACTGGCCGATGTCTCCATCGGCCGACTGGAGTCGGCGCGGTCCAGGGCCGAACGGAGCCTGGCGGCATTCCAGGAACTGGGGGACTTCGTCGGCCAGGTCCACATGACCTACGTCAGGGCGACGTCGCTGCACGGACTGGGCATGTTCGACCAGGCATGCGACGGCTACCGCGAATCCCTGGCCATCCTGCAGGCGCTGGAGGCCTGGGACCGGATGCCGGACGCGCTGGTGAGCCTGGCCGAGTCCTGCCGCGCCACCGGACGCCCCGACCAGGCGGTGGAGGCAGCCGAACAGGCGCTGGACATCGCAGAGAAGATCGGCCTGGAACGCCGCCGCGCCAAGGCATTGACCGTCCTCGGCCACGCCCTGCTCGACCTCGGACAACACGACCCCGGCCAGGCACGCCTGGCCGAAGCACAGGCCATGTCCGAACGGCTCAGCCCCGTCGGACCGTAACAGCGACCTGGCGGGCCGTCGGCGTACACGGCGGTGGCGGCGGTGACGGTGCGGGCGCCTCGCGCGGCGGAAGAGTCTCATTCCGCGGGCAGGGCCGCCCCCAGTGTTTCGGCGACTGCGGTGTGGCCCGCGCGCTGGGCGTCGGCGAGGGGAGTGCGGCCCCAGCGGTCGGTCGGGCCGGGGCGGGCGCCGTGGGCGAGGAGGTACCGGACGACCTCCAGCTGTCCTTCGCAGGCCGCGAGGTGCAGCGGGGTGCGGCCGTCGTAGTCGGCTGCGTCGAGGTCGGCGCCGAGGGCGGCGAACATGCGGATCTCTTCGAGATCTCCTTGGCCCGCGGCCCAGCACAGCGCCGCCGTGCTTTCGACGGCCGTCTGGTTGCGGCGCCTTCTCGGGTTCTTTCTGGTCGTCCGGCCGCTGTTCGCCGCATGCGGGTGAACGCGGTACGCCTCGACCAGCTGGCGGCAGAACTCAAGGCCGCGTACCGAGTTGCCGAGCTCGTCCAGGCGGGGCGACCAGACGCTGATGCCCATCAGCCGGGGCACGACGATCATGAGGGCGCCGGAGACGCCGCTCTTGGCGGGCAGGCCGATGGTGAAGGCGAATTCGCCGGAGAAGTCGTACATGCCGCACGAGGTCATCAGCGACAGGCAGTGCTGGACGGTTTCCTCGGCGAAGATGCGGTCCCCGGTCAGCGGGCACACCCCGCCGCCCGCCAGGCAGGAGGCGGCGATGGCGAGCATCGAGGCGTCCACTTCGATGGCGCAGCACTGGAAGTAGAACTCCAGGGTGTCCTGCAGGTCGGTGCCGTCGGGGAAGGCCCGGTGCTCGCGCATGGAGTAGGCGAGGGCGAAGTTGCGGTCCGCCGTCTGCCGCTCGGAGAGGTAGACGGCGTTGTTGAAGCCGGGGCGGCGTCCCCCGGCCAGGCGCTGCCAGGTCTGCTGTACGTATTCGAAGCGGTCGGCGGCCGGCAGATGGGGGCGGATCATCGAGCAGGTCATGATGGCACCCGCGTTGATCATCGGGTTGTGGGGGAGCCCGTGCCGGTTGAGGGTGAGTTCGTTGAAGCTCTGTCCGCTCGGTTCCCGCCCGACGTGCTGGTGCGTGACGTCCACGCCCTGTTCTTCCAGGGCCAGGCAGTACGAGATGGTCTTGGACACCGACTGGATGCAGAAGGGGACATCGGCGTCGCCCACGGTGTGGCGCTGACCGTCGACGGTGCACACGGAGATCGCCAGCTGATCCGGATTCACCCGGGCCAGCTGCGGGATGTAGTCGGCGACCGCGCCGCCTTGGACCGTCAGCAACTGCCGGTAGATGCGGTCGATATCGGCGGTGAACCCGGCGAAGTCCGGTACCGCCGGGCCCTGCTGCATGACCCGGCGGATCACGCTTCCGTGGTGGCGGACCAGGGAGACGAACTCCTCGAAGCCCAGCTCCTTCTCCTCCTCGGCACCCCCGGTCGCGATGAGGAGGCCCTGGATGCGCGGGTCGTCCTCCAGAATGCCCGCCGCACCCAGATGCCGCAGCAGCTTGCGCCGGGACAGCGTCCCGCTCCGGTCGTCGTCAAGGGCATCGAAGAGCATGCGGTACTCGCTGCTCGCCAGGTCCCTGCCCTCGCCCGGGGCCTTACCCGTGTCCGGAACGACCATGGCGGTGCCTCACTTTCCAGGTGACAGGAGCGAGCGAGTGACGCGGCATCGTCGCGGCGCTCGGATGGCCGGGTGCCGGATCAGGAACTTCGCCCTGGCCCGGCCGAACTCCTGCGGACCGAGGTCGCCGCGGTGGCGCACGCCGCCGTCCGAGCTCCCGGCCGCATCCCGCACGTACCGCTGGAAGGCCACTTCCGTGCCCCCGCCCTGCTCCGTGCCGCGCCCGCCTCCGGGCGTCCAGCGCGGGGCGAGGGCGGGTTGTGGTCCATCACCTCAGTGGATGCCGTGCCCTGTCGTTCCGCAGGGTGAGCAGGGCCGAACGGGTGGGGCGCCTCCCCGAACAGCCCGGCGCGGCCACCTGCCGTCTCTGTCGCCAGCCGGCCGCGGTAGGACTTCCCGCGGCCACTGCACCGGCCGGCCAGGAGATGGCCAGGATGCGAGTACCCCTCGGCGTTGGCGGGTTCCTACACTGTCCGACGTCAGCACCAGTGGCCCTCTTCGCGGCCCGGCGGTCTCCGTACCGCATCGCTTATCGTGCCCATCGCACACGAAAGAGGCCGTCATGGCGCTCCTCGATCTCCAGGAACTGCCGATACGACGCCCCGGTTACGGCTCGGACACTCCGGCCGAAAGCGCCATGACCGTGGTGCTGTGCCCCAGCGTCATGAGCGTGGTGCACTGCTGGTAACTGGCAATACGCGGTGCGGGGGCTGCCCGAGCGCTGCCACGCCTGCCTATGCCTGAACTCTGGACCCGGTGGCTCGATGCCTTGGGCGGCTGAAGCCGGATTCTGCCCCGCGCGCGGTCCGAGCCGCGTCTTGCGCTTCCCGGTTGCGCGGCTCCGCCTGCCGGGTCCGGACGGTTGTCGCTTTTGCCGGGCCCCGCACTCCGAGAGGTCCGGGACCGGGGAATTCCCATGCGGTCTGCGTCAGCTGCACCCCATTCCGTACTGGTCGCATTTGATCTGTTAGCGGTTCCCTGCTGACTTCCCATGCCCCACCGGCCCGGAGCTCTCGCCTACCGCCCCTCCGGGCCACTCTCCGTCGCGACCGGGCCCGGCCTTTCCTGGCTGACCATGTCGAGCAGCAGTTTCGCGGCCACCCTCGCCCCGTCGCTGCGGACGGTGCCGGCCACGGCCCTCGCTCGTTGGCGGGTCTCGGGCGTCAGGGCCGTGGCGAGCGCGGCGGACAGGGAGTCGGAGGTCGGCGTCGGGCCGTCGTGGGCCGAGCCGATGCCCAGCTCGGCCACCCGGGTGGCCCAGTACGGCTGGTCCGCGATCTGGGGGACCACCACCTGCGGCGCACCGGCCCGGGCGGCCGTCGTCGTGGTGCCCGCGCCGCCGTGGTGCACCACGGCGGCCACTCGGCGGAACAGCGCCTGCTGGTTGACCTCGCCGACGACGAAGCAGTCGTCGACGTCGTCGATCGGGGCCAGGCCGGCCCAGCCGCGGGCGAGGAGTACGCGACGGCCCTGCGCGCGGATCGCTTCAGTGGCCACCCGGGCGATGCCCTTCGGCGCGTGCGCGGCCATGCTGCCGAAGCCCACGTACACCGGCGGTGCGCCGGCGTCCAAAAACGCCTCCAGCTCGTCCGGGAGCGGCCGCTCGTCGGGCAGGATCCACGCCCCGGTCTGCACGAGGTCGAGGTCCGTCCTGCCCTTCGAGGGCCACAGCGTCGGGTCCGCCGCCAGCCATGGCCGGTCGGTGAGGACGTGGTCGCGGACGCTGTCCACCGGCGGCAGACCGATCGCCGCCCGATGGCTGTTGAGCGCCTCGCCGTACAACGCGTTCACCCGCTGGGCGTCCTGCTCCCACAGCACCCGGTTGTCGGTCTCGCCCTCCGGGGACGGCGTGCCCGGCCGCCTCCCCGGAGGGAAGCGCCGCGACGGCAGTCCGAGGGTGTGGAAGCACGCGAGCACGTAGTGGATGCCCAGTTTCTCGGCCACGTCCCGTGCACCGGCCGGCATCAGGCCGGTCGCCAGCAGCGCGTCACATCCCTCGGCTGCCGCGGTGAGCGTGCCGAACCGCGCGGCGACCAGCTCAGGGGCGAGCCGGAACGCGTCTTTGGCCGTCGGTGGCTTCGTTCCGGCGACCACCGAGCGCACCGCCGGGCCGAGCGGCACCAGCGGTACGCCGACACGCGCCAGCAGCGCCGCGAACTCCTCGTCCGGCGGCGCGCACACCCGCACCTGCGCGCCGAGTTCCCGCAACTCCACCGCCAGCCCCGCCAGGGGTTCGACGTCTCCGCGCGATCCCCACGTAGTCAACAGCACGCGCATTTCGCGACTCCCATTTCCGCAGATTCTGGCTTTCGGCCGCCGATTCTGCGGCACCACCCGGGTCTTGCCGCAAGCCCCCTGGTGCGCTATATGTTGAAAAGGGTAAGGAGAGGAAATCTCCTTGCCCTTTCCTTTTGATCGCCCACTGTGGATGGACGGCTTTCTCGCGAAGATCCGGGACGTTCTGCGCGCGTGCTCCGCGGGCCCTCCGGCTGACGGTCGTGCGACTGGTCCAGAGGGTGCTGGCGGTCGTCGACGTACACGGCTCGCTCGGGCGGTCGTCGGCCGGGCCGTTCCGAAATGCCGGTGCTCAACGCCTTGGCGTCGGCGTGTGACGTCAAGCCGAGGCCGGTGCCGTGTCCCCGCGAGCCGGTGGGGCTTTCCGCGATGTTCTCCCGTGCGCTGGCGCCGCTCACACAGGTGGGGCGTAGTGCTGCGGCAGGTCGCGGCGGTCGGCGGGCGGGAGGTTGCGGGCCGGTGTCTCGATGCAGGGGGAGGGGCGCCCGGCCGCGCGGGCCCACCCCGCGCGGGCCCGCGGATGGAAGCGGCGCTCGCGCGGCACGAACTGCCAGATTCGGTGCACCAGTTGGCCGAAGGCTCGCAGGCGGCGCTCGTCCCGGGCGGTCCAGTGGTAGCCGAGGCGGTCCCGTACCGCCTGGGGGTACAGGCCGACCGTGATCCACACGTTCGCCCGGGCGAACGGGATGCGCAGCAGTCGCCACAGCGGTCCGGGCAGCCACCACAGCCCCGGCGGCCGGGAGATGCGCCGCAGGTCGAGGACGTCGCGGGCGGGCTGGTTGTCCTCCAGGACGTCGGTGCACATGTGGTGCCAGTACGCCTGGAAGTCCTCCCAGGTGGCGGGGACCGGCTTCATGCTCACCCCGTACAGCCGGTACCACTGCACGTGCTCGGCGAACAGCCGACGGCGCTGGTCCTCGCTCAGGCCGCCGCCGAAGCAGTCCGCGACGTGCAGGGTCAGGACGAAGAAGGTGGCGTGCGCCCAGTAGAACGTGCCCGGTTCGAGCGCGTGGTACGGGTGCCCGTGGCGGTCCACTCCCGTGATCGTGGTGTGGTAGCCGCGTACCGTGCGGGCGGTGTCGGCCGCGCGCGGCCCGTCGTAGACCACCCCGCCGATGGGATACAGCGAGCGGAACAGCCGCTGCCACCGCTCTCGGAAGAACTGCGAGTGTTCGGCGACCGCGGTGCCCAGCCCGGGGTGCATGTTCTGCATCGACCCGGCCCAGGGGGCCAGCAGCAGCGCCCGCCAGTCTCCGAAGTATTGCCAGGTCAGGGAATCGGGCCCCAGGGGCTGCGGGGGCTGCTGCGGTGCCTGCCGTGGATTTGGTCCGGCCCCGCGCTCCGTCCGTCGCTCTCCCATGGGACCTCCCGCAACTGAGGACAGGTGTCCTCAACGTAGAATCTGAGGACAGGTGTCGTCAACACGGCCCGAGCGAAAGGGAGTTGACCGACATGGCCGAAGCGCCGCGCACGTCCGCCGTACCCGCCCGCAGTGCGTCCGGGCGGACCTGGGGCGGCAGCACGCTCGACGCCCGGCGCACCGCCCGTCGCGCTCAACTGCTCGCAACCGCGCTGGAGATGGCCGGGGAGCAGGGCAGCGCGGCCGTGACCGTACGGGCCGTCTGCCGCCGTACCCGCCTGACCGACCGCTACTTCTACGAGAGCTTCGCCACCCGCGACGAGCTGCTGACCGCCGTCTACGACCAGGTGGCCGACCAGGCGCGCGCGGCGCTCGCGGATGCGGTGGCCGGCGCCGGGCCCGACCCGGCGGCCCGCGCACGGGCCGCCGTGGAGAGCTTCGTCGCCCTCATCCTCGACGACCCACGCAAGGGCCGCATCCTGCTCCTGGAACCCTTCGCCGACCCCGCCCTCGGCGCCCACGGCCACACCCGCATGTCCCACTTCACCGACCTCATCAGCAGCCAACTCCCGCCCGCCACCGACGAACCGGCCCGCACCATGGCCTCCCTCGCCCTGGTCGGCGCCCTCGCCAACCTCTTCGCCGCCCATCTGCGCGGCACCCTCACCGTCCCCCGCAACCACCTCACCGACGCCTGCGTACACCTCGTCCTCACCGCCCACGCAGCAACCACAGCCACCGCACCCCCCGGACAGCCGGCCCCCACCCCGGCCTGCATACCCGACGAAACACCCGCACGCCTCGGCGACCACGCCCACCCTCGCCCATGACCTGTCCCCGGGGCCCTGCTCCTCATCGGGGGTCTCGCCGTTCTGCCTCTGATGCGATGGCGTGCAGCAGCGTGGTGGCGGCCTGGGCCACGCCGGGGTCCACCGACCTGGCCAGCTCCTCGAACACGGGCCGTCCGGACCGTACCGCCTGCTGCGCGTCATCTTCCCACCCGACTTGTTCCACGTAATTCCTGCTGTACTTCGCAGGGGCACCGGCAGCCGCGACGCTCCACTGGCGGCCGTTGAAGATGTCCAGAAGGAGATCGAGCGCTTCCGCCTTACAGGTCACCCGAGGGGCGGCCGCAAGTTCGATGAGGAAGGGAATAGCCGGTGCGGTCGCCTCGTGCACGACACTGCCGAACTCGCAGATGAGGTCGCCGATTTCGTCGATGGCCAGACGTGCCGTTTCCCCATCCGCCCATGCTGCCTTGGACAGCAAGGCAGGGAGGTCACGAGCTGTTCCTCGGGCAGCGCCCAGGTCTTGCCATCGGACCTGTTGCAGCCCTTTGAGTAGCGTTCCCATGCCGTCTCACCAGCCTTCGCAGCGGACATTCGCGTTAATGGTGTGCGGACGCGGGAGGACGGGCGACCGGGCGCCGCGCTCGGCCTCTTGCTTCGGCGCGGGCGGCGTCGCGCTCGGTCGCGGCCTGCTCGGCCGGCCGCGCCTTCTGGTGCGGAGCTGTTGGGCGCGGCGCATCGTCGTGTGTGCAGGCCGAACAGCCTTGCCGGATGGCCCACTTGGCCTCTGCTCGCTGCCGGGTGGACGGCTGTGTACTGGATGCGGAGGAGCACAGACAACCCTCGCCGAAGGGGAGGGAGCGCCATGAGCGCGACCCGTACCGCCCGCCGTATCGTTGTGCCCGCTTCGGTGCTCGTGCTGGCGCTGGCACTGCCCGCCACCGCGAGCACCGCACCGACGCAGCCACAGTCCCGCGCCCCGGAGGCTTCCGCTGCACCCGCGCGCAGCGGAAGCCCGGAGTCGGTGGTCGACCGGGTTGCGGACTTCTACGGCACGTACATCGACGTCATCCACGACTCGGGGCCCGGTTCGCTGACGAACGGCCTGCGGCGTCACTACCTCACCCACCAGGCGCGAACGCACCTTGCGGACTGGGAGAAGACGCACCACCTGGACGGGGTCCTGCGGGGCAAGGGCGCTCCCTCCGCGTGGCAAGTGACGTACGAGGACAGTGGGATGGGGCACTGCTGGACACGAGTCCGGCTTTCCTGGGGTACACCGCAGCACCGCTTCTCCACGTATCTGAGTGTGCAGTCGGAGCTGGCCACCCGGCTGATCTCCGACATCAGGGCAGAGGGGTAGTGCGATGACGGCGGCGCGGTCGCGGTCCGGCCATGCGGCCACCTACTTGGTTCGCGCGGCGGTCACTGCGCCGTCGCTGCACAATTCCCAGCCCTGGCGGTTCGTCAGCCGGGACGGCGGAATCGAGCTGTACGCGGATGCCGGGCGCCGGGCGGCCGTCGCCGACCCGTACGGGCGCGAGATGGTGCTCAGCTGCGGTGCGGCGCTGTTCAATCTGCGACTGGCCATGAGGTACCTGGGCTTCCTGCCCGACGTACGGACCTTTCCCGCCCCTGAGCGGCCCGCGCTGCTCGCCGAGGTCCGCTGGGGGTCGTACGTACGGCCGTCGCCGGAGGAAGTGGAGATGCACCGTGCCATGCCTCTTCGCCACACGCACCGCGGCCCCTTCCTGTCCGACCCGCTGCCGGCCTCTCTGATCGAGGAGCTGATCGGGCAGGCTCGGGCGGAGGGAGCCGTACTGCACATGGCGTGCGGAACGGAGCCACGGCGGCGTCTGGCCCAGGCGATACGGACCGCCGAGGCCGTCCAGCGGACCGACCCCGGCTTCGTGGCGGAACTGTCCCGGTGGTCGCCTGTGCGGGGAGGTGGCCGGCTCGACGGCGTTCCCGCCGGTGCCTGTCCGTACTATCCGGATGCCACGGTGTTCGCGGGACGGGATTTCGCCGGCTGGGCCCGCCAGGGCCACCAGACGGGTTTCGCTCTTCGCACGCCCTGGCCGCTGGGACTGGTCGCGCTGCTGACCACCCGGCACGACGGCAGGCGGGACTGGCTGCGGGCGGGGCAGGCCTTGCAGCGGGTACTGCTGTGCGCGGCCGCTCATGAGGTCCGGGCGGCCTTCCACACCCAGCCGTTGGAACTTCCCGACCTGCGCAGGCGCATCCGCCGCACGGTCACGGCCGACGCGTACCCGCAGATGATCCTGCGCCTGGGATACGCCGGCCGCCGGACTCGGCCCAGTCCCCGGCGGCCGGTCGCAGACGTCCTTACATGAGCAGCGTGGTGCCGGGGCCGGGAATGTCAGGCGAAGCGGCGGCTTTCCGGGTGCGCTTCGCCCCGTGGTGCGCCGAGCCGGGCGCGGCGGTGGTCGGCCCGCAGCCCACGGTATGCCGCGGCTGCGAGGCGGCTCACTGGTGGGGGACCACGGCGACCGGGCACTGGGCGTGGTGTATCACCGCGTGTGCGACCGATCCGATGCGGGGGCCGACCGGCGTCTGACGGGCTCGGCGCCCGATGACCAGCAGACCGGCCTTGTGCGCGGCGCGCAGCAGGTGATGTGCCGCCCGTCCTTCCTCAACGGCGGTCACCGTCACGACACTTGGGAACTTTTCCTGCCAGGGGTGCAGTGCGGCTTCGACCGTCTGCCGGGTCGGCCGCTCCAGGTCTTCGGCGGTCGGCTGGGCCGACGGGCTCGGGCCGTACTCCGCGGGCGGGGGACCACTGTGGGCGCACACGACGTGCAGCGGTGCGGCGCGCCGGGCCGCGGCGTCGAAGGCGAACTCGAGCAACTCGTCGCACTGGTGGCGCACATCGAGTCCGAGCACCACCTCGCTGTGCGGGGTACGGGTCGAGGGACGGCCCTCGGCGTCCCTCAAGTGTTCGTCCTCGGCGCTCTCACCGGCTCGTACGAGGACCACGGGGCACTGGGCGCGCGCGACGGCCGCGAGCGCCACGGAGCCGACCAGGAACCCGGTGAAGCCGCTCAGCCCGCGTGAGCCGAGGACCAGCACCGCAGCCTGTTCCGACGCGGCCTGCAGGGCCTGGACAGGGACGTACGCCACCTGTTCCGTCCTGATCGCCAGCTCCGGGTAGTCCTTGGACAGCCGGTTCCCGGCATCGCGAAGGATCTGTTCGGACCATGAGCGCGGTGCCGTCAGCTCCGGCAGGTCCGTCATGCCGGTCGGCAGTCCCTCCAACGCGTGCAGCAGCCACAGCCGCCGACCGCGGCGCAGGGCTTCCCGGGCCGCCCAGTCCGCGGCGGCGAAGCTCTCCGGGGATCCGTCCACCCCGGCAACGACGTGTTCGGTGTGTTCCAGCATGGCGAGTACCTCCTGGACCGAAGCCTGCCGGTGGAGCGCGCTCGGGAGCAGGGGCTGCACGGGACCGTACCCGGGCCGAATGGTCCCGCACGGCGCAGGTCCTGGCCGGGTGTCGACAGTCACCGCTCACCTGGGTGCCGTGGTCGGGTGGTTCAGATGTGCTCCGGCACGATGGCGACCGGGCAGTCGGCGTGGTGCAGCAAAGCGTGGCTGACCGGGCCGAGTTGCAGGCCGAGGTGGCCCTTGCGGCGATGGGCGCCGACGATCAGCAGGTCGGAGGCGGGAGCTTTCTCCAGCAGTACTTTGCGTGCCGCCCCCTCGGCCGTCTCGCGGCGCACGACAACCCCGGCGTGCAGCTGGGACTGGGCGCGGAGCGCGTTCTCCAGGGCGGCCGCTGCCTGTTCCTCGTGGGTGCCGACGACGTACTGCGTCATCAGCGGGTGGTCCACGGACTCGTGGGCCGGGCAGCGCCAGGTCCGTACGGCATGAAGTACGCAGTCGCGTGCCTGGGCCTCATGGAAGGCGAACCGTACGGCGGCCGAATCCTCCGGGCCCCGGGGCGTGTCGCCGACTCCGAGCGTGACCTGGTGGAAGTGGCCGGCGCGGTTGTCCTCCGGGCCACGCACCACGATCACCGGGCAGTCGGCGCGGGCCGCGACCGACAGGCTCACGGATCCCAGCAGCAGTGAGGTGAATCCGCCGCGGCCGCGCGAGCCGGTGACGAGGGCGAGGGCGTTGCGGCCCTCGTCCAGCAGTGCCGCCGTGGCACTTTCGGGCAGGATCTCGCTGGACAGTTTCACGGCGGGGTTGCGTCGGTTGGCGCGCTCCGTTGCCGAGCCCACGATGTGGTCGCGCAATACCTGCTCCGAGGGGCGCTGGGTGCCCATGACCGGCACGGGCAGTTCGTGGCGTGAGCGCACGGAGGCGTAGACCAGGCGCAGTGGGACTTGGTGGCGAGCGGCCTCGTCCACGGCCCAGTCCACGGCTTGGAGGCTGGATTCCGATCCGTCGACTCCGACGACCAGGGGAAGCTGCACGGCTCCCACCGCCTTTCACAGGACGGCCCTATGGGCGTTCGACACCACCGTCACACCGTTCGCGGAGCCCGTGGAGGGGCGGTTCGGCCCTGTTGACGGCCCCAGTCGGCCTCTGGGACCGGCGAGCGGGCGGACGGAGGCTGAGAGTGACGGCCATGACAGCCGGGGGAAGTGACTGGCAGGAGCCCCGCCGCTCGCGGTGCTCGTCCGGGGAGGGAGCAGCGATGAAGCACCGCAAGGTCGAGAAGGTGATGACGTCCGATGTGGTGTCCGTCGGCCCCGAGGCGTCCTTCAAGCAGGTCGCCCGGCTCCTCGCAGAGCACCGGATCAGCGGGCTGCCGGTGGTGAACGCACAGTCCGAGGTTCTCGGCGTCATCGCCGAGACCGACCTGATGACACGGCAGGCCGCACCGGCGGAGGAGCCGGGGCCCGGTGTGCGCCGGTGGGCCGGGCGCCGGCCCCGGCGCGCCCGCCGCCCGGACGGAACGGCCCGAGCGCGTACGGCCGGGCACGTCATGTCGGCGCCCGCGGTGACCGTCCACCGGCGGGCCACGGTGGCCGAAGCGGCACGCATCATGGCCCGGCATCGCATCGAGCGGCTGCCGGTGGTCGATGACCAAGGACATCTGTGCGGGATCGTCACTCCGCACGATCTTGTGGGGGTCTTCCTGAGGACGGACCGCGACATCCGCCGCGAGGTGATCGACGAGGTGCTGGTGCGCGCGCTGTGGCTCACACCGACCACGATCGAGGTGACCGTGAACGAGGGTGTCGTCACGCTGAAGGGGCGGCTGGAACGGCGCTCCGAGATCCCCGTCGCCGTGCGGCTGGCAGGACAGGCGGACGGCGTGGTGGCGGTGGTCGACGAACTCACCTACCGCATCGACGACTCTCACCTCCGGCCGGACGAGCAGGCGTTGCACGGTGTCGCCGACAACTGGCTCCGCAAGCGGTGAGGAGCACTGCCATGTACTGGTACGACCACGGCATGGGCGGCTGGGGGTACTTCTTCACCGCCGCCGTATCGCTGACCATCTGGGCGCTGGTGATCCTTGCCGCCATCGCGCTGTTTCGCGCCCTCTCCCGGCGCCCCACCGACGGCGAGCACCGTCGGACACCGGACGCGGAGCGGGTGCTCGCCGAACGCTTCGCCCATGGCGAGATCGACGAGGACGAGTACCGCAGGCGGCTGGCCGTCCTGCGGGACCGGCCCCCGCCCCGCCCGAAGGCCGGATGATCCGCGCACGGGGGCGGGCCCGCCCGCCACCCCGGCCCAGGGGCCTCCCGGTCACCTCTCCAAGAGGAGGCACCGCAGATGAACAGTGGCAAGCTGAGCCCCGTCCGCCTGGAAGCAACGCCCGACGCGCGGCTGTCGCACTGGCTGTGGCTGGTGAAGTGGCTGCTGGTCGTCCCGCACTGGATCGTGCTGGTCTTCCTGTGGGTGGCCTTCCTCGCGGTCAGTGTGGTGGCGTTCTTCGCGATCCTGTTCACCACCCGCTATCCGCGCGGGCTGTTCGACTTCAGCGTCGGGGTGCTGCGCTGGACCTGGCGGGTCGTGTACTACTCCTACGGCGCGCTCGGCACCGACCGCTATCCGCCGTTCACCCTGGCCGATGTGCCGCGCTATCCGGCGCACTTCGACGTGGCGTACCCCGAACATCTGTCGCGCGGGCTGGTGCTGGTCAAGTGGTGGCTGCTGGCGCTGCCGCACTACGCCCTGGTGGCGCTCTTCACCTCCGGGGACGGGCGCTGGGGCGGGCTGATCGGCGTGCTGGTGCTGTTCGCCGCCGTCGCGCTGCTGTTCACCGGCCGCTACCCCAAAGGCCTGTTCGCCCTCACCCTCGGTCTCGACCGCTGGGTGATGCGGGTGACCGCGTACGCGGGCCTGCTGACGGACGTCTATCCGCCGTTCCGCCTTGACCAGGGCGGCACCGAGCCGGAGGCATGACCATGGTCACCGTCCTGGCCGTCGCGTTCCTCGTCGTCCACGGGTTCGTGCATCTGCCCGTCTGGGCAACACCTCAAAAGCCCGATGAACCCGGCCCTTTCGACCCCGCTCACTCCTGGCTGCTCTCGGCGTCCTATGTGCCCCGCGCGACGATGCGGACCCTGTCCGTACTCCTGGCCGTGGCCACGGGCCTGCTGTTCATCATCGCGGGCGCCGCGGTGGCAGCCGGCAGCGCCTGGTGGGAGACGGCCGCCCTCACCGCCGCGCTGTGCGGCCTGGTCCTCAAGGCCGGCTGGTTCAACCCCTGGCTGTCCCTGGGCGTGCTGCTGGACGCAGCCGTGGTGGCGGCCGTACTCCTGCAGTGGCCCGCGTCTTTGTACTGACCGATGCCGAGGCACGGAGGAGGGGCAGGGATGGTAACCGACAGACAGCCGACACAGCCGCCCAAGCCGGGGGCGGCCCCGAATAGTGGTCCCTTGCTGCGCTGCGCCCATCTCGTACGGCGCTTCGGGGAGCGGATGGCCGTCGACGATGTGAGTCTGGCCATCGGCCCCGGAGAGACGTACGGCCTGCTGGGCCCGAACGGCGCCGGCAAGACCACCCTCATCAAGATGGTCTGCGGGCTGCTGCGCCCCGACGCCGGCAGCGTCCACGTCGACGGGCGCCATGTCCGTACGGCGGCGGGGTCCGCCAAGCGGCTGCTCGGATACGTGCCGCAGGACGTGGCGCTCTATCCCGATCTGACGGTCGGTGAGAACTTGCGGTTCTTCGGCCGCCTGTACCGGCCCTCCAAGAGGGAGCTGCGGCGGCGGGTCGCGGAGGTTCTCGACCTGATCGACCTGGCCCCGCGCGCCGACGACCGCGTGGAGTCACTGTCGGGAGGCATGCGGCGCAGGCTCAACATCGGCGCGGCACTGGTGCATTCACCGTCCCTGCTGATTCTGGACGAACCAACGGTCGGCGTCGACCCGCAGAGCCGCCACGCGATCATGTCGAGCGTGCACCGCTTCGGCCGCGAGGGCATGGCTGTCCTCTACACCACCCACTACATGGAGGAGGCCGAGCGGCTCTGCGACCGGATAGGGATCATCGATCACGGACGCCTGATCGCCGAGGGCACCGCACGCGAACTGGTGGCACGGGTCGCCGGGCGCGACCGCGTCCTGCTGACGGCCTCCGCCGACCTGGCGGCGCTGACCGGCTATGCCACCCGCTGCCGCGAACTGCCGCGGGTGGACGGGGCGGACGTGACCGGTGAGCACCATGACACCGTGCAGGCCGTCGTCCGGGACGCCCGCAGCCTGCTGCCGGATCTGCTGGACCTGGCCCGCCGCGACTCTGTCCACATCCGCGGTGTGGAGATCGTCGAACCGGACCTGGAAGCGGTCTTCCTCCATCTGACGGGTACCGCGTTGAGGGAGTGAACCGCCGTGTCCATCCCCTTTGGGGCGCCGCTCGCGATCGCCCGCAAGGACCTGCGGCAGCGGCTGCGCGACCGCTCCGCGCTGGTCCTGTGTCTGCTCGCCCCGCTGCTGGTCTCCGGGCTGATGGCGATGGCTTTCACCCGGACGTCCCTGCACGCCGATGTGGGGATCGTCGACCTGGACCGCGGACCGGCCGCCACCGGCCTGGTACGGACGTTCAAGAGCCCCGAGCTGGCGGGCACCGTGGACGTGCGCACCTATCCGAGCCGGCAGTCGGCCGGGGCGGCGGTGGAGGACGGGGCGGTGGACGCGGCGGTGATCGTCCCGTCCGGCTTCACGGCCGCCCTTCGCACTCAGGACAGCCCGCCACCGGTGACGGTGCTGGACCACGTCGACCAGCCGCTCGCCGCCCTGATCACCCGGTCCGTCTCCGAGGGCTACGTCGCCCAGGTCAACGCCGACCGGCTGTCGGTCCACACGGCCCTGGCGGCAGGCGTGCCGCCCGACCGGACCCCCGAACTCGCCGCCCGGGCAGCACAGTTACGCCTGCCGGAACAGGTGCGGGCCCAAGGCCTGTCCGATGACCCGCTCAAGGCCATCAGCTACTTCGCCCCCGGCATGGGCATCTTCTTCGTCCTGTTCATGGTGGGCTTCGGCGCCCGCGGCTACTTCACCGAACAGCAGCAAGGCACGTTGGACCGGATCGCGGCTGCTCCGGTGGGCCGCGGGGCGATTCTCGTCGGGAAGTCCCTGTCCACCTTCGTCTACAGCCTGGCCTGCCTGATCACGATCACCGTCGTTTCCTGGCTGGCGTTCGGCGCTCGATGGGCCGACCCGCTCGCCGTCGGGGTGCTCGGCGTCGCCATGGCAGTGGCGGTGGTCTGTCTGACCGCCCTGGTCACCGTGCTCGCCCGCACCGAGCGCCAGGCCGACGGCATCGCCTATGTCGTCGTCTTCGTACTGGCGTTGGCGGGCGGGAACTTCGTCTACGGTCCCGCCGGGCCGCCGCTGCTGCGCCGCCTGGCGCTGTTCACCCCCAACGGGTGGGCGCTGCGCGGCTTCACGGATCTGGCCACCGGCGTGGGCGGCTGGCCGGCCGTGGCCGCGCCGCTGCTGGGCATCGGCGTCTTCTCACTGGCCGCTGCCGCGCTGACCGTACTGCTGCTGCGGCTGAGGAGGCCGGCATGAAAGCCCTGACGCCCGCGTCCTCCACCCCTGCCTTCACGGTGGCTCGCGCCAGCCTGACGCGGATGCTGCGCGACCGCACCGCGCTGTTCTTCGTCCTGCTCCTGCCGATCGCGGTCATCATCGTCATCGGCGCGACCGTGACGGACTTCGACCGCTTCCGGATCGGCGTCGTACCGCCCCGATCCGGCACCGTGACAACCGAGTTGGCCTCGATGATCGAGGGCGACCCCGCGCTGAAGAGCCATCGCTACGACAGCGAACAGGCGGCGCGCACCGCGCTGCGCCGGGCCGAGCTGGACGCGGTGGTGCTGATCCCCGCAGGTCTTGATCAAGCCGTACGCGGAGGCCGCCCAGTCGCCGTGCCCGTACTCGTCGAACCGCGGGGCGGCAGCGGCTACGCGGCGGTCTCCTCCGTCTCGGCGGTCGTCTCCCGCCACGCGGGCCCCCTCCAGGCGGCCCGCTTCGCGGCGGTCCAGGCGGGCGGTGACTTCGACGAACGGCTCGCCGTGGCCCGTACGGTGGAGCAGCGCACCGCGCCCGTCGCCGTCGTGGCCGGCACGGAGGGCGAGCGCAGTCAGTTCCTGCCGCTGGGCTACAGCTACAGCACCCCGACCATGCTGGTCCTGTTCGTCTTCATCAACTCCCTGGCCTTCGGCGCGGCGATCGTTCAGACGCGCCGTCTGGGCGTCTACACCCGCGCACTGGCCTCGCCTGCCGGTGCGGGCACACTGATCCTCGGCGAGACCCTCGCCTATACCGCCGTGGCGCTGGTCCAGTCGCTGCTGATCGTCGGCATCGGGGCCCTGTTCTTCGGCGTTTCCTGGGGCAACCCGCCCGCGGCTGCGGCACTGGTGACCGTGTGGGCGCTGGTGGGTACGGGTGCGGGCATGCTCTCCGGCTCGCTGTTCCGTACACCTGAGCAGGCAGGCGCCATCGGTTCCGCCGTCGGCATCGGCCTCGGCATGCTGGGCGGCTGCATGTGGCCCCTGGCCGTCGTCCCCTCCTGGCTGCGCGCGGCCGGGCACGCGATACCGCACGCCTGGGCCGTCGACAGCTGGACCGTGCTGCTGTCCCACGATGGCAAACTAGCCGACATCGCAGGGAATTTGGCGGTGCTCGGCGGCTTCGCGGCAGTGCTCCTCGCACTCGCCGTGCTGCTCCTGCATCGCGGGATCACGCGCTAGGGGTGTCATGCCGGTATGGGGTGGTGGCGAGGAGCGCGCGGGTGGTGGCTGGTCGCGGCGGCGGCCGCGCTCGCGGCGGTGGCCCCGGCCCTGTCCGGGGCGCTGCCCGCTGTGATCGCGACCGCGCTGGTGGCCGTTCTGGGCGCGCTCACCGCGGTGGTGACGGCGTGGGGGACACGGGCTCTGGAGAAGGACGAGGCGCGGTCGGACCGGCCGGCCGCGGATCTGTTCACCGGCGGCGGCCGCCGTCCGCAGCGGGTACGGGACGTCAACGGCCTGGTCGTCGGAGTGCACCCCGCGGCCGCCACGGGGCCGGTCGCAGGCCTGCCGCTGTTCGTCCGGCGGGACCGCAGTGAGGAACTGGAGCGGGCGGTACGCGGTAGCGGCCTGGTCCTGGTGACAGGGGAGTCCACCGCCGGAAAGACCCGGGCGGTGTTCGAGGCGGCACGTTCGTGTCTTCCCCGCCATGCCCTGCTACGGCCCGTCAGCCGAGAGTCCCTGCAGCACGTCCCGACAGCCGTACGCGGGGCCAGAGGCTGCCGGGACTGTGTGGTGTGGCTCGACGATCTGGAACGGTACTTGGGGCCGGGCGGGCTGACGACGCATCTGGTGGCGAAGATCTCCGCTGCGGCACGCGGCCATGTGGTCATCCTGGCCACGATGCGGTCCCAGGAACGAGCCCGCTGGCGCGCGCGTTCCGTACGGGGCGAGGGCCTGGCCGCAGACGATGCCCGCGAGGCGCTGGCGGTATTCGGCCTTGCCACGGAGATTCACCTGGACCGCAGATGGTCACCGCGCGAACTGGAACGCGCCCGGCCGTACACCGACGATCACCGGATGGCCGATGCCCTGCGGCACGCCGACCGGTTCGGTGTCGCCGAGTACCTCGCGGCAGGACCGCAGCTGCTCGCCGAGTGGCGTGACGGCTGGGCGCCCGCCTGCCACCCGCGCGGCGCAGCTCTGGTCGCCGTCGCGGTGGACGCCCGACGCGCCGGCTGGCAACAGCCGGTCACCGTTGATCTCCTGCGGCCTCTGCACGGCGTTTACCTGCGGCGGGCCGGTGGCGAGCTGCTGCGCCCCGAGCCGTGGGACCAGGCCCTGGCGTGGGCGAGCAGCCCCCTGCACGCCACCACCAGTCTGCTGATCCCCGACGAGACCGGCGGCTACCTCGCGTTCGACTACCTGCTGGATGCGGTGGACGGCGACCCCGAAGCCGAACCGGTGCCGGACCCTCTCTGGCAGGCGCTGCTCGGCCGGGCCACCCCGCCGGAAGCCGACGGCATCGGCTGGGCGGCGATGGTACGCGGCGATTCCCCTCATGCGCGCGCGTCCTTCCAGAAGGCCTACGACGGCGGGGTCCGCGCAGCTGCCGTCGGCCTGGCCGAGTCCTTCGCGATCGAGTGCCGGTACCAGGAAGCCATGCGCGTGCTGCGGCGGGCTCTCCGAGTGGTCCAGGCAGACGGCTCGGACCAGGATCCGGCCGTACTGCTGCAGATGAAGGCCGAACTCGCCTGGGTGACGGGAATGGCAGGCGACGAAGCCGAGGCGCTGCGCATCATCAGGTCCGTGGAACAGGACGCCGAGCGCATACTCGGCCCGGATCACCCCATGAGCCTGACCAGTCGTGTGCTGCGGGCCAGGCATACCGGTGAGAACGGCGACCCGCAACAAGCGCTTCAGCTGGCCCGCTCGGCGGCGGAGTCCCACGAGCGGGTCCTCGGCAAGGAGCACGGGATGTCGCTGTCGAGCCGGTTCGAAGTCGCTCTGTGGACCGGCGAGTGCGGGGATCCGGCAGCGGCCGTCAGATTGCTGCGCGTTCTGGAACGGGACTGCACCCGGCTGTTCGGAGAACACGCGAAGATCACTGTGGACACCCGGCTCAACCTCGCCCACTGGCTGGGGAAGTCGGGGGAGCCGACGGCCGGACTCGCGCTCGTGGCGAGCAGAGTCGCCTACTGCGAGCGACTCTACGGAGCAGACCACCCCAAGACGATCCGGGCCCACTACTTCCTGGTCGACCTGACCGGCGCATCAGGCCGGCCCGACGAAGCGATGCGCAGGGCCCAAGCCGTGGAAGCTTCCTCAGAACGGGTACTCGGGCGCGACAACTCCCGTACCTTCGACGCCCGCCTCGATGCGGCACGGTGGACAGCCGAAGCCGGGCATACGGCCGAGGCCGCCGCACGGCTGCGTGCACTGGCCGCCGACGTCACGCGCGTGCTCGGCCCGGACCACTCCTTGGTCTTCGAGTGCCGCCACAAGCTGGCGGCGCTCACCGCGAAGACCGGTCCCGTGGCGCAGGCCGCCCAGCAGTACGACGACCTGCTCGCGGACCTCAAGCGCGCACCGGCTACCGGACGAACCCGCATCGATCAGGTAGCAGAAGAACGCGACCGTTTGCGGTGCGATCCCGCGGGCGGCGACGGACAGCAGCCCTGATCCTGCTCGCCGACCCGCTACGGCACCCGTCCGGCGATCAGCTCCGCGCCGTCGGCGAGGGTCGTCAGGTCGGCGTAGTCGTCCTCGTCGATGCGGCAGCCGGTGCGCTCGGCGAGCACTTCCACGAAGCTGAGGAAATCGAGGGAGTCGAGCTCCAGCGCGTCACGGAACTTCTCGTCCGGCGCCAGGGTTTCGATGTCGGCGCCGGGTACGGCCTGTGCGAGGGACTCCTTGACGACGGTCATGGCCTGTGCGCGGTTCATAGCTCCTCCGGTCGTTGCAGCAGGTGGTCCACCGCCGCCAGGTAGCGGGCGCCGACGGCGCCGTCGGTGGCCCGGTGGTCGGCGGACAGGGTGGCGGTGACGACAGGGCGTACGCCCAGCAGCCCGCCCACCGCACACGGCCGCTCGACCACCCGGCCGAAGCCGACCAGGGCGACCTGCGGTGGGTAGATGACGCCGAAGACGGCTTCGACGCCCTGGTCGCCGAGGCTGGTGACGGTGATGGTGGGGTCGGCCGTCTCCGATCCGCGCAGCCGTCCCTTGCGCGTCCGTGCCACCAAGTCCTTGAGCGCTGCCATGAGTTCGGGCAGCTTGAGGGTATCCGCGTCGTGCAGCGCGGGGGCGATCAGGCCGCCGCCGCGCAGCGCGACGGCCACGCCGAGGTGGACGCCGGAGCCGGGGACGAAGCGGCCGTCGGTCCAGAACCCGTTCAGCTCCGGCACCTGGCGGGCGGCCACCGCCGCGGCCTTGAGCAGGAGCGCGCCCGGGATGAGCCGCTCGGGCAGCGGGCTGCGCCGGTTGTGCTCCCGCATCCAGGTGAGGGCCGCGTGCAGATCGACGGTGGTGGAGAGGTAGTAGTGCGGGATCTCCCGCTTGGAGCGGCTCATCAGGTCGGCGATCGCCCGCCGCATGGCGGTGGACCGGTCGTCGGCTCCCGGCAGTTGCACGGTCGTGGGGCCTGCCGCGCTGTCGGCCGCGGAGGGTGTCCGTGGCGCGCTCGGGCCGAGCCCGGTGCCGCGCGGCGTCGCCGCGGCCAGCCGTACGTCGGCGACGCGCACCGCTGCGCACTCGCCCGTACCGGGCACGGTGGACAGGTCGACGCCCAGCTCGGCGGCGACGCGCCGGGCCAACGGGGTCGCGCGGATGCGTGCGGCGCCGGGCCGAACGTGCGGCCGGGGCGGGGCAGCGGCCGGTGGCCTGGCCGGCCCGGCGGCCGGCGGCTCCGTCCGTCCGCCGGGCACCACGGCGGCGAGCGCTGCCGCCGCCTTGCGGACCTCCGCCACCCGGATGGTGCCCCGGCTGCCCCGGCCCGTGACCCGGGACAGGTCCACGCCCAGTTCGGCGGCCAGTCGCCGGGCCGCCGGGGTCGCCGTCGGTGCGGCGGCACCGGCCGCCCGCTCCACATCGGCGCGAGTGATCACGCCGCCGCGGCCGGAGCCGTGCAGCGTCGTGAGATCCACGCCGCCGGCCTTCGCCAGGCGGCGCACCAAAGGTGACCGCACGTCCCGCACGTCCCGCGCGACCGGCGCGAGAGTGGCGTCCGCAGCAGGCGCGCCGCTGGGTGCCGGCGCAGCGGGCCGGCCCGCCGCGGGTGGTACGGACTCCGCCGGCCCAGTGGTGACGACCGGTTCGGCCGTCATCGCAGGTTCGCCCGCGATCACGGCGAGCGGTGTCCCGACGGGCACGGTCGTCCCGGGCTCCACGATCAGCCGCTCGACCGTGCCGGTCTCGAAGCACTCCACCTCGATCGTCGACTTCGCCGTCTCGACAACGGCCACCGGATCGCCCTTGCGCACCGCGTCCCCCGGCCCCACCAGCCACTCCTGGAGCACACCCGCGTCCATGTCGGCGCCGAGTGAGGGCATCGTGAACTCGCCCATCTCAGCCCACCGCCCTGCGTGCCGCGGCGACGATGTCCGCGACCTGCGGCAGCGCCGCCTGCTCCAGCTGTCGTGCGTACGGAATGGGGACCTCGGCGCTGCACACCCGCTCGACCGGTGCGTCCAGCTCGTAGAAGGAGCGCTCGGTGATACGGGCGGACACCTCGGCGGCCAGGCTGCCGGTGCGCCATGCCTCGTCGATGACCACAACGCGGTGTGTGGCGGCCACGGCCCGCGCGATGGCTTCATCGTCCAGGGGCCGCAGGGTGCGCAGGTCGAGCACCTGTGCGCCGATCCCGTCGGATGCCAGCTGTTCGGCGGCTTCCAGTGCCTTGGGCAGTGAGCCGCCGTACGTGATCAGCGAGACGTCCGCGCCTTCGCGCCGCAGGGCGGCCCGGTCCAGGCTCACCGGCCCGTCAGGGGAAGGGAGTTGGCCCTGGGCGTTGTAGAGGGAGCCGTGCTCGAAGATCAGGACCGGATCGGGGTCGGCGAGCGCGGGGGCGAGCATGTGCCGGGCGTCCTCGACGGTCGCGGGCGCGAGCACCCGCAGGCCGGGGATGTGCGCGTACCAGCCCTCCAGGCTGTGCGAGTGCTGGGCGGCGAGCTGGCGCCCCGCTCCGGTGGTCATACGGATCACCAGCGGTACCGCGAACTGACCGCCCGACATGTGCAGCAGGGTGGCCGCGTTGTTGAGGATCTGGTCGAGGGCAAGCAGGCTGAAGTTGACCGTCATGATCTCGACAATGGGCCGCAGCCCGGCCAGTGCGGCACCGATCCCGGCGCCGACGAAGGCCGACTCGGACAGCGGGGTGTCGCGGATCCGCTCGGGCCCGAACTCCTCCAGCAGGCCGAGGCTGACGCCGAAGGCGCCGCCGTAGGAGCCCACGTCCTCGCCCATCAGGAAGACCCGCTCGTCGGTCCGCATCGCCTCGCGCATCGCCTCGCGCAGCGCCTCCCGGTACGTCGTCGTCGCCGTGGCGTGTCCGACGGGCATGGCGGTCATGTCCCCTCCCCGGGTTGGCTGGTGACGAAGCACAGCAGGTCTTCGACGGGCTCCACCGGGGCGTTCTCCGCCGCAGCCACGGCCGCGTCCACCTCCGCCACGGCCCGGCGGTCCATCTCGGCCGACGTCTTCTCCTCCAGTGCGCCGTCCGCCCGCAGCCGTGCGGCGAGTGCCTCGACGGGATCGCGCTGCTGCCAGTGCTTGATCTCACTCTTGTCGCGGTAGCGGTCCGGGTCGTACATGGAGTGGGCACGGAAGCGGTAGGTGCGCAGTTCCAGGAAGTGCGGGCCGCTGCCCGCGCGGATGCCTTCCACCGCCCGGCGCGCGGCGCGTTCGACGGCGAGCACGTCCATGCCGTCCACCGCCCAGGCGACCATGCCGTACGAGGCGGCGCGTAGTGCGAGATCCGTGCTCGCGTGCTCCTTCGCCAGCGACGTGCCCATCGCGTACTGGTTGTTCTCGCAGACGAGCAAGAGCGGCAGCCCCCACAGGGCGGCGAGGTTGGCGGTCTCGTGGAATTCCCCCTCGGCCATCGCGCCGTCGCCGAAGAAGCAGCACGTCACCCGTGGCTGCCCGCGCATACGGTCGGCCAGCGCGAGCCCGGCGGCCAGCGGCAGCCCGCCGCCGACGATGGCGTTGCCGCCGTAGAAGCGCCGCTTGGCGTCGAACATGTGCATGGAGCCGCCGCGCCCCCGGCTGCACCCGGTGACCCTGCCGAACATCTCCGCCATCACGGCATCGGCGGGCACGCCCCGGGCCAGCGCGTGCCCGTGCTCGCGATAGGTCGACACCACGGCGTCGTCCTCCACCAGAGCCTGGGCAACGCCGACGGCCACCGCTTCCTCACCGATGTACAGGTGCACGAAGCCGCGGATGCGCGAGGCGCTGTAGAGCTGGACGCAGCGCTCCTCGAAGCGGCGGATGCGCAGCATCTGGTGCAGCAGCTCCAGACGGTGCTTGCCCTCGGGGGTGAGGGCGTGTGCGGTGCTCATGCCGGTCCCTCCAGCCTCTCCAGTGTCGAGGTGTCTCCCTGCGGCAGGCCGAGTTCGCGGGCCCGGAGCAGCCGCCGCATCACCTTTCCGCTGCGGGTCTTGGGCAACTGCTGGTCGAAGGCGATCTCGCGCGGGGCGACGGCCGGGCCCAAGCGGCGCCGGGAGAAGGCCAGGAGGTCGCGCTCCAGTGCCGGGCCGGCCTCGAACCCCGGCTTGAGGGACACGAACGCCTTGATGATGTTCCCGGCGACCTCGTCCGGCCTTCCGATGACTCCCGCCTCGGCGACGGCGGGGTGTTCCATCAGGGCGCTCTCCACCTCGAACGGTCCGATGAGGTGCCCAGCGCACTTGATGACGTCGTCCGCGCGCCCCACGAACCAGAAGTAGCCGTCCGCGTCCCGGCGCACCACGTCCCCGGTCAGATACCAGCCGTCGGCGAAGGCGGCGCTGTAGCGCTTCTCGTCGTGCAGATAGCCGCGGAACATCGAAGGCCAGCCCGGACGCAGCGCCAACTCACCCTCACTGCCGGGCGATTCGAGTACGGTCACCGTGCCGTCGGACACCTCGGCCCGTCCGTCCTCGCCCCGCGCCAGGACCGCGGCCTCCATACCCGGCAGCACCCGCCCCATCGAGCCGGGCCGGATGTCGCAGGCGGCGAGGTTGGCGATGACGATGCAACCGGTCTCCGTCTGCCACCAGTTGTCGTGGACCGGCAGCCCCAGCACCTCCTGCCCCCACCGCACCGCCTCCGGGTTCAGCGGCTCACCGACCGAGGCGATGAACCGCAGCGCCGACAGGTCGTAGGAGCGCGGCAGGTCGTACGGGCCGCCACGGGGCGTGGCCCGCATCAACATCCGGATCGCGGTGGGCGCGGTGTACCAGACGCCGACGCGCTGCTCGGCCAGGATGCGGTACCAGCGCCGCGCGTCGTACTCGCCCTCGTCCACCACCACCGTCGCGCCCAGGGTGAGCGGCGCGATGATCCCGTACGACATGCCGGTGACCCAGCCGGGGTCGGCCGTGCACCAGTAGACATCGTCCGGGTGCAGGTCCAGGGCGTATTGGGCGGTGACACGGTGGGCGGCCACGGCCCCGTGCACGTGCACCGCCCCCTTGGGCGTGGACGTGGTGCCGCTGGTGAAGTGCAGCAGCGCCATGGTCTCCGCCCCCGTGGGCGGGATCTCGAATTCCTCGCCCTGTGCGCCCACCAGCTCCTCGAACCCGAGGGTGCCGGGCAGTTCACGGCCGCGGGGCCCGACGATCACCACATGCTTCAGCTCCGGCAGCTCGTCGCGACGGTCGGCGACCTTGCGTACGTACAGCGCCTCGGTCGTCACCAGCACCCGGGCGTCGCCCAGCCGCAGCCGCTGGCGCACCGGGTCCGGGCCGAAGGCGGAGAACAGCGGACACAGCACGCTGGTGTTCTTCAAGGTGCCCAGCACGGTGACGTACAGCTCCGGACAGCGGCCGAGGAGCGTGAAGACCCGCTCGCCCGCACCGATGCCCAGGTGCCGCAGCGCGCCCGCGAACCGATTGCTGTGGGCGGCCAGTTCCCTGTAGGTCACGGTCCTGACCGCGTCGTCCCGGCCAATGCAGCGCAGTGCGACCCGGTCCCCGTGCCCCTCGGCGACGTGGCGGTCCACCGCCTCGTATGCGATGTTGAGCCCTTTGCCGCCGGGCAGCTCCGCGAGCCGGGTCCGTGCCTTCCACCACGCGAAGTCCGCGCAGGTCTGCTCGTAGTCGACCACGTTGGGGACAACCCGCGGCCGCCCCGTCTTGCGGATGAGCTCTGTCGGCATCTCGGCTCTCCCCCTCGCGGGCGGTGCGGAAGCCGCGCGTACGGCATGTACGGCGCACGTCGTGTACGAGTCGAGCATCGCGCCGACCGCAGGGGGCGGGCAGGGGCCGAGTGCCCCTTTGCGGAGACCGGACGGCCCCTGCTCGGAACGGCTCCGATTCGTGCCGGAACGGTGGAGTGGTCCCGCCCGGCTGCCGTGGACCGTGCCCGGCTGTGCCCCGTCCGTCGTGGCCGACAGTCGCGGTTGACCGTTGGCGCGGTCGGTGTTGAGTGAGGGGGAACGTCACATCCCTTCTGGCTCAGGAGGTTTTATGACCAACCGCATCGACCAGCCGCGCACACTCGACCTGGTCGGCAACCCGGTCCTGGTGGGCGGTATCGGCACCGGCCACGAGGCCACGCTGCAGTACCGCATCGGTGACGGTCACGACGAAGTCAGCGGTCACTTCACCGTTGGGGGCGGGGCCGGCGAGCACGGACAGTTCCAGCTCAAGGCCGATGTCGGACGCGCGGCTTTCAAACTCGACCGGCTGCTCGTCCAGGTCTTCGAGAAGAGCCCCAAGGACGGCAGCGAGATCAACATCGTGACCATTCCGGTCATCTACGGTCCGCGCATCGTTCCCAACTACTACGGCTACCGCGAGCACAAGGTGGTGAAGGGCGACACCCTGTCCTCCATCGCCAAGTCCCACTATGGGGACGCCTCGCTGTACCAGCGGATCGTACGGGCCAATCCGGACCAGATCACCGACCCGGACAAGATCGTCCCCGGTCAGATCCTGCGCGTCCCCATTGGTTCCTGACCGTCGGCCGTTCTTGAACGGACGCTGGACCAGTGCCGTGACGGCTCTGTGCGGCGGCGGTGAATCGGCGGACGCGCGGGGCCCGCGACCGTGCAGGACGGCCGGGGACAGGGGCCGCTCGGCCCCTGTCCCCGGCCGCAGGCATGTACGGACGATGGCGAGACAGCCCGGGAGGCGTCCCAGGAGGAGCAATGGCGGACTACGACGACACCCCGGTCGTGCTCGACAGGGACGGGCTCGATGCGCTGGTCCGGGAGCTGAGGGCGTGTGGCCGTACCGTGATCGGCCCCACGGCCCGTGACGGGGCCATCGTGCTCGCCGAACTCGACTCCGCGCACCAGCTGCCGTACGGGTGGGGCGTGGAGCTGGAGGCCGGCCGGTACCGGCTGCGGCACCGCGAGGACGGGGCGGCCTTCGCGCACAGTGCGGGACCGCAGTCCTGGAAGACGTATCTGCATCCCGAACGGGAGAAGCAGTGGAGCGCGGACCGGGGCCCGGACGGCGAGTTGACCGTACGCGAGGAGGGGACACGGCAGCCCGCGTACGCCTTCCTCGGGGTGCGGCCGTGCGATCTGCGGGCCATCGCGATCCAGGACCGGGTGCTGACCGGCGGCCGGTTCGAGGACAACGGCTATCGGGAACGCCGGAGGGGGGCGTTCCTGATAGCCGCGGAGTGCACCGAGCCAGGGGCCACCTGTTTCTGTGTCTCCATGGGTACCGGCCCGGCCGTGGACGCCGGATACGACCTGGCGCTGACCGAGGTCGTGGACAAGGCCGGGCACCGGTTCCTGACCCGCGCGGGCAGTGCGCACGGTGCGGAGCTGCTCGTCCGGGTGCCGCACCGGCCCGCGGACGCCACCGTCACGACCACCGCCCGGGAGAGCGTGACGGCCGCGGCCGACCGGATGGGCCGGTCCATGCCGCCGGTGAGCCTGCAGGCCCTGATGGGCGCTTCGTTGGACGCGTCGCGCTGGGACGATGTCGCCGCCCGTTGCCTGACCTGCGGCAACTGCACCATGGTGTGCCCCACGTGCTTCTGCACCACCACCGAGGACGTCACCGACCTCACCGGTGACCACGCCGAGCGGTGGCAGCGCTGGGACTCCTGCTTCGACCTGGACTTCAGCTATCTGCACGGTGGGCCCGTACGGGCTTCGTCGCGCAGCCGCTACCGGCAGTGGCTCACCCACAAACTCGGCACCTGGCACGACCAGTTCGGCTCGTCGGGCTGTGTCGGCTGCGGGCGCTGCATCGCCTGGTGCCCGGTCGGCATCGACATCACCGAGGAGGCCGCCGCGCTGCACGCCGAGGCCACGGGAAAGAGCGGAGCTCAGTAATGATCACCAAGGACGGCATGTTCGCCACGATGTCGGCCTACCACCGCGGCCAACTCCTCCGCTTCGCGCACGAGGTGACCTTCCCGGCAGGTTCCCGGATCTTCGAGGAGGGCGGCCGGGCCGACCACTTCTGGGTCATCCGTACCGGAGGAATCGCCCTGGACCTGCATGTCCCGGGCCGCCACGCGCCCACCGTGGAGACGCTGGGAAGCGGTGAACTGCTCGGCTGGTCCTGGCTGTTCCCGCCGTACCGGTGGCACCTGGGCGCCCAGGCCACGAGCGCCGTACGGGCCTGGGAGTTCGACGCCACGGCGGTCCGCGCGCTGTGCGAGGAGGACCCGGTGCTCGGCCGGACACTGGCCGTCTTCGTCGCGGGCGTCATCGCGCACCGGCTGAAGGCCGCCAGGACCCGGCTGCTGGACCTGTACGGGCCCTACGGCAGCGAGTCCGAGCGATGAGCGGCGCCCCGGTTCCGTACCGCGTGGTGCGCCGCCAGAAGGAGACCGTCGATACGGTCACGATCGAGCTGGAGCCGGTCGACCGGACTCTGCCGCCCTTCGCCCCCGGCCAGTTCGCGATGGTCTACGCCTTCGGTGCCGGGGAGATCCCGGTGTCGGTCTCGGAGATTTCCGGACACCGCCTGACCCACACGGTGCGCGATGTCGGCGCGGTGTCCGGTGCACTGTGCCGACTGCGGCCCGGAGCGCAGGCCGGGCTGCGCGGACCGTTCGGTACGGGCTGGGAGCTGCCGGAGTCGGCGGGACGCGATCTGCTGGTCATCGCCGGGGGCATCGGTTTGGCGCCCCTGCGGCCACTGGTCCTCGCCGCGCTCGCCGAACCGCCTGCCTTCGGGCACCTGAACGTGCTCGTGGGTGCCCGTACCCCCGGCGACATCCTCTACCGCGCACAGCTGCGGCGCTGGGCGGAAGCGTATACGGAGCGAGCACATACGGCGGTCACGGTCGACCGGCCCGACGCTCACTGGTGCGGGCACGTCGGTGTCGTCACCACGCTCCTCGGCCGTGCCCGGTTCCACCCGCCGGACACCACCGCCTTCATCTGCGGTCCCGAGGTGATGATTCGGGCCATCGCCCGTGAGCTGCTGCACCTCGGCCTGCCCGCGCACCGCATCAGGGTCTCCCTCGAACGCAATATGCGCTGCGCGACCGGCCATTGCGGCCACTGCCAGCTCGGCCCGGTACTGCTGTGCCGCGACGGGCCGGTCATCGAATGGGGCCGTGCCGAACCCCTTCTCGGCGTAAGGGAGTTGTGACATGACCGAGGACCACAACAGCCGGAAGGCTCTTCCCTCGCTGGCCGTGTTCAAATTCGCCTCCTGCGACGGCTGCCAGCTCACCCTGCTGGACTGCGAGGACGAACTCCTCGCCCTCGCCGACCAGGTGGAGATCGCGCACTTCCTGGAGGCGTCCAGCGCGGTGCGGCCCGGCCCGTACGACCTCTCGCTCGTCGAAGGCTCCATCACCACGGCCGACGACGCCGAACGCATCCGCCGCATCCGCGCCGAGTCCCGCCATCTGGTCACCATCGGCGCCTGTGCCACCGCGGGCGGCATCCAGGCACTGCGCAACTTCGCCGACGTCGAAGAGTTCCGGGCCACCGTGTACGCCCGCCCCGACTACATCGACACCCTCGCCACCTCCACGCCGATCTCCGCCCATGTGCCGGTCGACTTCGAGCTGCGCGGCTGCCCCATCGACCGCCGCCAGCTCATGGAGGTCATCACCGCCTACCTCTCCGGGCGCAAGCCGGACATCCCGAATCACAGCGTCTGCTTCGCCTGCAAACGGCGCGGCACCGTGTGCGTCACCGTCGCGCACGGCACACCGTGCCTGGGCCCGGTCACCCATGCCGGCTGCGGCGCGATCTGCCCGGCATACGGCCGCGGCTGCTACGGCTGCTTCGGCCCGTCCGGCTCCGCGAACCTGCCCGCACTGATCCCTCTCCTGCGCCGTGACGGCATGGACGACGGCGACGTCGAACGCCTCCTGGGGACTTTCAATGTCGCGGCCTTCGCGAAGACTGCCGTGGAAGGTCCGTGACGCATCGAGGCGGAACTCGATACCGGGTGTACGGCGATGCCGAGGGCCAGGTCACCACGGCGCGTCTGCTGCACCGCCGCGCCGCCTATCCCTCTCGGTCAGCTGCCGGGCGATGCTCCGTGCACGGGTCTCGATCTCTTCCCAGTTGCGGAAGTCACCGTAGCGACCGCCCATGGCTCGGTAGATGAGGCGTCCGAGCGGCGGCAGATGATCCCGCTCCAGGGCGCCGGCGAACAGGAAGTGGTCCCGGGGGCGGACCATCTCCTGGACGGCCACCAGTCCCTTCGCCTCCGGTGCGTGCCGTTCGAACCACCCGCCCACCACACGCGCCAGGCCCACGCTGAAGATCCACACCGGTCGGCCGGCCAGCGTGCCGCGATGGGTGTCGGCGAATTCGATCGCCCCCTCAAGCCACGCGCCGCCGTGGACGGCGCTGCCCAGCACGTAGGCGTCATAGCCGTCCGCATGCAGGTTCCCGTCCAGCTGCCCCAGAACGACCTCGTGTCCGCGTTCCCGAAGGACGGCCGCGATGTGCTCCGCTATGCCATGGGTGGAGCCGTGCTCGCTCGCATATCCCACCAGAACCACCATGTCGTCATCTCCTCACTGGCCGCACTGCCCGAACCTGGGGCGGTCGGGGAGCGTGGGCAGGCCCGCGCGCCCTCTGCGTTATCCGCGGCTCGCTGTGATCGTTCCCGTTCGCGGCAGGGGAACCGTGACCGTCAGCACACCGCGCCCGTACTCCGCGCTCGCGCCTTCGGCGCGTGCGCCGGCAGGCAGGCGGACGGCGCGGGCGAAGGCCCCGTAGCGGAACTCCGAGTGCGAATGTTCTGGTGCCTGCTCAGCGCGGCCGGAACGACGGTCAGCACACAGCGTGAGCGTGCCGTCCATGACGCTGACCTCCAGGTCCTTGTCCGGGTCGACACCCGGCAGTTCGGCTCGCAGCACGTATGCGCCATCGGCGGTGTGCTCCTCGATGCGGATGTCGTGCAGTCCGGGTGCGCTGCGCCACCGGGGAAGGCCGGGCCTGCTCCACTCCACCAGATGGAGCAGGGATGGCGGCCACCTCAGCCACCGTTCGGTGATCCGGCTCATCGCGTCCTCCCGTAGTCCCCGGGGGCGCTTCCCGCCCGCCTTCAGCCTTCTCTCGCCGAACGCCCCCAGGCCAGGGGCCTACCGGCTCCCGGGAACGGCCGTACGGCCCGGGTCAGGTGCGCCGGTGCCGCCAGCGCGGGCCGACCTTGCTCCATTCACGGCCCCACTGCTTCGCGCGGTGACGGTCCAGCGGCACGCACAGGGCACGACGGCCGAGCAGAACCAGCGAGCAGAAACCGCCTGCCACGACGACGCCGACCATGGCTGCCTGGAACACGCTCTCGGACGGGCCGGGAGGTGGCGGAACCAGCCGGCCGTGCCCGTCGGTCCAGACGGTGATCCGCGTTCCTGCCGCACGCCCCGGCTCCACCCGTGCCTGCCCCGTATGGACCGACCCGCTGCGGTCCGTCCACCGCACCGTGACGCTCCCCCGATCGTCAACGCCCCTGTCCGAGGCCACCGGTGCGCGGTCGGGAGCATCCTCGGCCAGCACAGCAGAAGCACGCCGCCGGTCCTGACGCTGCTCCTGGAAGGCATCATGGACCGCCTGGCCCGCCATGACCGCGACGGTCGGTCCGCCGACCAGCATCAGCAGTGCCGTCACCAGCACGATCCACGCCTCCACGACATCGCAGCGGCGCTTGAGCGGGTTGCGCCGCCATCGCCACAACCGCTTATTCGCCCGCATGGATCAGCCTCCCTCCGTTCACTGGGCGGGCCTGCCCTGTGCAACTCGTTATGCGCGCCGCCCTCGGAGCGTGGCGTGGAAGAAGGACCATGCTGAGGGGGACGGTGACCACAGGACAGTGCGCGTGGCGCAGGCACTCACGGGCAACCGGCCCCAGTACGGGCTGTCCGGCGTCGCCGTGCTCCCTGCGGCCCAGAGCCAGCAGCATCGCGCCGCGCGCGTGCCGCAACAGCACAGAGGCCGGAGGGCCTTCGGCGAGAACTTCGCGGATCTGCGCCCCGGGAACCGCTTCGCGCAGACGGGCCACCGACTCGTCCAGGATCCGGGCCGCCCGGCGGCGGTCCTGCACCGCCGTGGGCGAACCGGCCACCGACGCGTACGGTGCTCTCAAAGGAGCAGTGGGCGACCAGGCATGCACTGCCACCACTTCCGCTCGCAGCAGCCGGGCCCGAGCAGCCGACCAGCGCAGCGCGGCGAGCGAACCGGCCGAGCCGTCCACCCCCACGACCAGGGTTCCGTACGCCGATTGCGTCACTGTTGCCTCCGGGTCCTCCATGACCGGGCGAGGTCGCAAGGGGGGCGGGAACCGTTCTCCCGTCCCCTCGGACAGCCCGATCAGACATGTCAGGCGACACGGCGGAGCTGTTGCGACTTCTCCAAGGAGGCTGCCTCGTCGGTCAGTTTGCGCGTGAGCCCGGCGAAGAAGCGCAGCACCTCGCGCCAGAAGTAGCTGGCACCCGCGATGAGGAAGCCCGTCAGCGTGATGCCGATCGTGTCATTGCGAACCGTGAGCCCCCAGGCTCCGAAGAGGTCGAAGTCCGCCAGCCAAGCGGCACCCATGCCGAGCGCCACGAGGGCGAACGCCCAGAACTCCTGGGCCGCCGCAAGGAAGCGGTGGGAAAACTGCGCCACCACCAGCACGGCCAGTCCGAGGAGCACCAACAACCCGAACGCGTACATGAGACCTTCCGTCCTTCCTGAGCTGACCTTCCTGAGCCGACGCGGCGGTCGCCGCTGTCCTGGTTTCCTTTCATCACCGTGTCCGCTCCCGCCCTGCCTCTGCCAGGGGCCGCGTGGCCCCGGAGCAGGGGCCGTCAGGACCGCAACTACGGCGATCGGCCTCTGGCGGCAGTGGCGCGGTGGGAGGAGGCTGACGGCATGTAGGGAGGCTGCTCCATGACCCGACATCGCGCACTGGGCACAGCTGCCGTTGCAACAGCCTTGTACGGCCTGACCATTCGGCCAAAGCTGCTGACCTGGGGAGCAACTCGGGAGGAGGCCGCCCTCACCTACCCCGGCGACGATCTGGTCCCCGACGCCCCCGGGCCGTCCACTATGGCCACGACCCTTCCGGCGCCGCCTGAGAAGGTCTGGCCCTGGCTGGTGCAGATGGGCTGCGGCCGCGCGGGCTGGTACAGCTGGGACCGGCTGGACAACGGCGGGCGGCCGAGCGCGGACCGCATCGCCGCCGAGTGGCAGGACCTCAAGGAGGGATCCCGCGTCCTCGCGGTGCCCAGCGGCGACTTCTGGTTCACCGTCGCCGCCCTCGTACCGGACCGGACGCTGGTGCTGCGCATGGACGTGGAACTGCCGTCCGGCCACCCCTTCGACATACGGTACGGGCCGCTCTCCGGAGCGTACTTCGACGGCGTCTGGGGCTTCCACCTCCGGCAGGTTCCCGGCGACAGGACGCGCCTTGTGGTCCGTACGCGCGGCCGGGGCCACCCGCTGCTGCTCACGCGGCCGCTGGACCTGCTGCTGTGGGAACCGGTCCACCTCGTCATGCAGGCCCGCCAGTTCCGCAATCTGCGCACCCGCGTCGGCGCCGAAGCGTGAGCCTCGATCAGCGGTGGCTGTCCCTGTCGTGAGGCCGCCGGTCCCCGAAGTAGTGCCGCTCCTCCATGACCGACCCGCTCTCGCCGGGGCGGCGTCGAGGGCCGTTCCAACGGTCCTGGCTGAGCAGGGCCACGATGCCCAGCACAATGATCAGCCAGGGAAAGATGGGGCTGTCAGCACCACCGATGATGATCAGCGAGCCCCAGGCAATGGCCGCGATCCCCAATCCGGCGATCCACATGACGTCCTCCTTCCCTTCGACAGGGACCGGTGCGCGGTGTGCCCGCTGTCCCTGCTGCCACCAGCGTGAACCACCGCGACCACCCCGGACAGGGCCGCACGGTCCACCGGGCAGGGCCGGTCATCGGCACGCGCGCCGCTCAGCGGCTCTGCACCTGCGAAATCGAACTCATCGACATCGCGGCGCAGTTCGGAGACCTTGGCCAAGGGGCACACCGAAGCGGCCAGATCCACTCGGGCGGCGCCCAGGGCTCGTACGAACCGGCAGGCGGCCAGTGCCGTGGAGCCTGTGGCGATGCCGTCGTCCACCACAACGGCCGTCCGGCCGACAAGGGGTACGCGCAGGCGATTGCCGCGGTGACGACGCACCCGCCGTTCCAACTCCGCCCGTTCGGCGGTCTCCACGGCCGCGCACTCCTCCTCGCCGAGGCCCATGACTCGTGTTGTGGCGGCATTCACGACGCGGACCCGATCCTCACCGATGGCACCGAATCCCAGCTCCGGCCGGCCGGGCAGCCCGAGCTCGCGCACGACGACAACGTCCAAGGGCGCGCCGAGCTCCTGAGCCACCTGGAACGCCACCGGCAACCGCCATGCGGCAGCGCGAGGACACAGGGATGAAGGACCCGCACGGGAGGCCGTCCGGCCCATCACCCGTGGCGACCGTCGGTGAAAGGCTGAGGGGGACGGGACAAGGGGGCTCGTGATGACGAGAGACATTGTCTTCGGCCCGAACGAGGAGCGCTCTGGAGGCGCCGCCGACGTACTTGACGGCCCGCAGAGCGTGGAAGAACGGGTAGCTCACCTCGAAGTGCAGGTGGACACCTTGATCCAGGCAGTCCGCGCGCTGGTCGACGGTCTCGAACGCGCCCCGGCCCAGGCCGCGGAGAACGACAAGGCGGAACGCGGAGCCCGCTTGGCCCACGAACTCCTGCTCTCCCAGGGGCTGTGAACCGTACGGTCAGGCCGTCCTCAGGGCGAGCCAGGAGCAATCGCCGTCGGCGCGTGAACGCCATCGCACTGCGGAACACGATCACGGAGGATCACATGAACAGCACGCTGGAATGGCGGCCACCACTGCTGCCGGACCTGTTCGACTGGTTCGAGTCGGGCCTCGCAGGCCGACTGGGGTCCCCTGGCATCCACGGCATCCGGATCGAGGAGCAGCTCACCGACGATGCCTACCGCGTCCGCGCGGAACTGCCGGGACTCGACCCCGAGAAGAACATGGACATCAGCGTCACCGGCGACGTGCTCACCCTCCGCGCCGAACGCGGCGAGGAGACCGAGCACAAGCACCACTCGGAGTTCCGCTACGGATCACTGTCCCGTTCCGTCCGCCTGCCCGCGAATGCCCGCTGGGACGAGGCCACCGCCGAGTACAAGGACGGCATCCTCACCGTGCAGATCCCGGTCGCCAAGCCGGAGAAGGCCGCGGTCAGGACCATTCCGGTGCGGCGCGGGACGGCCTGACCGGGCCCCGGTGCGCGGACGTGCGCCGCCCCGCGTCCGCGCACCGCCCGAGCAGGAACAGCCATACGGTGTCCGGCGGCAGCCCACCGGCCCGATCCCGGCCACCGGCTGCGCGCGTGTCACTTGATGCGGACACCGACGTCGGGTGGCCTGCGCAGCGAGTTGTGCGCCGTGCAGCGGCTCACCACCGCACGGAGCGCCTCGCGTCGGGCGATGCTGATCTCCACAGGTGTGACGACCCGAATCCGTACGGCCGCGACCCGCGCGGGACGGTCCTCGGCCATGTCGAACTCCGCCTCCACGCGCAGGCCTTCGTGCCGCAGATGGTGGCGCTGGAGGAAGCGGCCGGCAGAGTAGGCGACGCATGCGGCAAGGGACGCGACGAACAACTCCACCGGTGTGGGGCCGAGGTCATGCCCATCGGCGTTGCCCGGCTGGTCGACGACGCTCTCGTGGCCGCGCACCGTGACGGTGTACGACTCCCCTGAGGCGTACGTCACCGCGATGCGTTCCGGCTCTCTGAGGGCCTTGTCGTCCCACTTCACCAACGGCAGCACGCGGGCCGTATCCGAGTCCTTGATCACCACGTCTTCTCCTGCTGCGCCGGGCGATTCCGTCGCCGGCTCATCCGCCGGCAGCACGACGATGATCACGGCGCTCCAGCGGACCCCACGGCTCAGGTCGGGGTCTCCCGCGCCGACCGTCGCCGAATCCAAGGGGCTTGAACGAATTCAGCTGACCCGTTGTCCGGGCACCTCGTGTTCGGCGTCACCGCAGATACGGCAGGTTGCGCGACGGGCGGTCCGGTTTCCCCAGACCAGCCCCACGCCGGCACTGTGCCGGACCTCATCACTGGCGATACGGACGTGATCGGCACACAGTGCCGTGCCGCAGTGCCGGCATATCGCGACGGCCGACGCGGCTTTCCCGTTCTTTGCACAGTCGTAGCAGTTCATGGCACGAGCCCCCTCGTGCAGATATCTTTTATCTCTTCCTACGGCCAGTGTGCCGCGCGGCCTGCCGCTGCACAGTGGGCCGTACGGCCCCTGCCCGGGGCATCCGGCCCTTGCCCGGCACTGTGCCCAAGGGCGCGACGACCTGTCCTTGCCGGCAACTCAGCAGTTCACCGACCTGTGGGAACCGGTCGACTGCACACCCGAGTTGATCTCACCCTTCCGTCCTGCCTGACGGAGTTGAGGCAAGGTGACCGCCGCATCGGCGATCGGCGAGGTAACCGCCGGAGCTTGTACGGCCGTCCCGGCGAAGCAGGCATACGCATCAGCCAGTGTCTCACTGACGACAAAGGTGCGATCGAGTCCGAACAGCCTCAGCAACTGCACGACGAGGGGGCGGGTGACCACGAGTCGGAGGCGACGCCCAAGCGTCAGCAGACGGTTGTTCGCACCGCACAAGACACCCAGACCGCTGCAGTCGATGAAGGTTACTGGCCGGAGATCCACGATCAATTCGCGGTCGGGGCCGTCGATCAGCGCTTGTAGGCGAGCCCACAGAGAGGCAGCCATAACGACATCGATGTCTCCGTGCAGTTCGACAACGGTGGCCGTTTCCTCGTGCAGCTCCCTGAAACGGGAGGCAGGTTGCCGCTGAGACATGACGTTGCCTCGTTGCTGTCGCTGAGTTCTCGGAAAGACGTGGGATGCATGGGCACGCGGCGACGAAAGGAACTGTCGGCGCACTGCGTCGGCGTTCGGGGGAACAGCTGCCCTCAGTGACCGAGGCAGCTGTCAGCGTCCTCACTATTGCCGCTGTCACGTGCACCCACACAGCGATTACCGGACAATTTCGCGCCAGGGGAAGGCAGCAGTCCTGCTTCCACTCCCTCGACGTCCACAGCTGCCGCTTGGAGCAGATGCTGCCCCATGGACACCAGCGCCCGCCCTGCGGCGAGCTCATCACCGATCTCGGGCACGGAGACGTCATGAGGGTTGCGGTGCGCCTCGCCACGGGTTTCGAGAACGTTGTCCCCGGTGTCCAAAACGACCCGGGCTGTGGTCGCCGGGCCCTTTTCGAAGAGATGGATGTGCAGCCTCCACTCCTTGGCGGAGAGATTTTCGGCATCAGCGGTGCGAGACATGGTGGCGTCCTTCCTTCAGCCGGCCGTGCCGGGGGCAGAGAGCCCTCGGGCCGCTTCTTCGCCACTACTGTCGCGCCGGTGGACGTGCCGCACAGGGGCCAACCGGCCCTCTGCGCCAGGGAATGTGCCCAGCGCTGTGGGCAAGGACGTACCCATGGCCTTTCGCACGGGCCGCTCAAGGAGCGAGGGTGAAGTAGTTCTCCTCCTCCTGGAGGAAGTGCAGGCGCAGCACGGTGTAGAGGCCGTACAGGCAGGCTCGCAGGTCGTCGAGTTGCTCCGGCCCCGGAGTCCCGTCCGGTTCGGCCAAGGCGAGATGGGTGGCGATTCGCCGGGAGAGGCGTTCGATCTCGGCGTGGGCGCGGCTCATGGTGGCGGTGGCTTCCGGACCGCCGAGTGTGACGGCGAGTGCCGGGTAGAGCTGGTGTTCTTCCGCGTACTCGTGCGGAAGCAGCCGCTCGGTGAGTAGCCGTTCCACCTCGCGGACGGTGGCCAGCGCCTTGGGCCCCGGCTCGTCGGACAGCTGGTCGGCGGCGTTGCGTACGGCTTCCAGGGTGTCCTGCAGAGCGGCGTGCTCTGCGGCGAAGCGGTGGATGAGAGCTCCGGTTCCGGGGCCGACCGCCGGTCGTGCTGTGTGCCCAGGGCGCAGTGCGCGCAGGGCGTTGAGGATGACCGCGACGTCGATGCCCTCCTGGAGCAGTGCTCCGGCGGCCGGCGGGAGCAGACCGAAGGCTGCCGCCGCCATGGCCGCCAGGGACAGCGCCATGCCGCTCAGTGCGCTCTGCACGGCGATGCGCCGGGTCCGTACGGCGATCTCCGCCGCGTCGGCGAGGCGGTCCACCCGGTCCGTGGTCAGCACGACATCGGCTGCCTCCGAGGAGGCGCTGGAGCCGCGAGCCCCCATGGCCACGCCGACGTCGGCCGCCGCGAGCGCGGGCGCGTCGTTGACACCGTCGCCGACCATCACCGTGACCGCCCGGCCGCGCTCGGCGTGCACCACGGTCGCCTTGTCCGTGGGGGTCTGTTCGGTACGTACCTCGTCCACGCCCAGGATCGCGGCGATCTCCCGGGCGGGTTCGGCCCGGTCGCCGGTGAGCATCAGCAGCCGGTCGAAGCCGGCCGAGCGCAGCCGCCGCACGGTCCTGGGCGCATCGTGGCGCAGCGGATCCCGCAGGAGTACGGCGCCGGTGAGCACGCCGTCGACGGTCAGCCAGATGACGGCCGCGTTGTCCAGCGCGGCCCGGTTCCGGGCGGCGCGCGCCCAGACGGGCCGGACCGGCCCGTCGTAGCGGCCCGCACCGAGCCGGTGGCCGTCGACCGTAGCGGTGGCTCCGTGGCCCGGCTCCTCGTTCGCGTGCTCGGGCGTGGACAGCTCAAGTCCGCGGCTCTGCGCCTCGTTCACCACGGCCTGGGCCAGTACGTGCGGGGAGAATCGGTCCACCGAGGCGGCCAGTCGCAGCACTTCGGCGGGCGTTCGGCCCGGCGCGGCCACGACCTCGATGACATGGGGACGGCCGGTGGTGAGCGTGCCGGTCTTGTCCAGCAGCAGCGTGCGGGCCCGGCCCAGGCTCTCCAGGGCACCTCCGCCCCGGATCACCACTCCCTGCCGGGCTGCGCGGGAGAGCCCGGAGACGACGGCGACGGGCGCGGCCAACAGCAGCGGGCACGGCGTGGCGACCACCAGGACCGCCACCGCCTGTACCGCGGATCCGCTGATCAGCCAGGTCAGTCCCGCAGCGGCGGCACTCAGCGGCAGGAACCAGACCGCGTACCGGTCGGCGAGCCGCACTACCGGGGCGGACTCCGCACGGGCCTGGCGGGCCAAGCGAACGATCTCCGCGTACGCGCTGTTCTGCTCGGTGGCCCTCGCCCGCAACTCGAAAGCGGTGCCCGCATTGACCACGCCACTGCGCACCCGCTGCCCCCGGCCGCGTTCGACATGCAGCGACTCACCGGTGAGCACCGACTCGTCCAGGACGGCCCTGGCACTCTCCACCAGGCCGTCCACCGGAACCCCCTCGCCCGGACCGACCACCAGCAGGTCACCCACCGCCACTTCGGCCAGCGGCACCACGCTCACCTCCCTGCCCACCCGGCGGCGGGCCGTGCGCGGAGCATGCTCCAGCAGTGCGCGCAGATCGTGCGAGGCGCGTCGTCCCGCGGCAGCCTCCAGCCACCGGCCCGTGGCGAGCATCAGCGCGATCAGCGCGCCGGCCAGGTACTCGCGCACCGCCAGGGTGCCGCCGAGGGCCAGCACCGCGATCAGGTCGACACCGGCCCGGCCGTGCCGCAGCGCGCTCAACACCCATGCAACCGCAGGCGCCACGGCCGCCGCGGTGCCCGCCGCCCAGCACAGGTCCGCCACCGTACGCGCCTGGACCAGCCAGGCGATGCCACCCGTGACGAGCGCCGCGGCAGTGACACCGAGCAGGGCCCGGTCCAGCCGGCGACCAGTGGCCTGCGCGAACTTCCGGTAAGGCTGCTGCGTGGGCTCCTGACCGTTCATGGCACCCCCTGCATACTTCCGAACTGCCCCGGCGCGGGCGTCGTGGCAGGCTCCGTGCGGCGGCCACTCTTCTCCCCTCCTCATCGCACCGCGCACATCGGGCTGGATGCCAGAGCCGAACAGACCATCGCAGAGTCGCCGGTCGGCGGTGTGACGTAGATCGGTGCCGGGGCCGCTGCAGGGACTGACATCCCGGGCCGCCGGTGGCCCGGGGGCGCTGCTTCGTTGCCCGGTCGCAGGCGCCGACGATCTGTTTGAGGAAGTTCATTACCGCCGTCCGCACTTCGATCGCCGGGAGCCTGGGCCCACTGGCCGCGGCAAGGGCTGGTCGGCCCATCCCGGCATCGGTCCGGCGGGTGGATGCTGAGGGCATCAGGGCCCGGTGACCCGGAAGTGGCTGCCGCGCTGCAGGCCAAGCCGCAGGCGGAATCCGCACAGGACCAGGAGGCGACTCATGAGGAACAAGGCGCAGCTGCGGACCATGACGGGGCGCCTTGGCGCACTCGACGACGACCAGCGCGACCGGTTGATGGCACTCGCGCGCGAGGTGTCGTACCCGGCGGGCACCCGGATTTTCGAGGAGCAGAGGACGGCGGACCGATTCTGGATCATCCGGACCGGTAGCGTGGGGCTGGACCTGCATGTGCCCGGCCGCCGGGCCGCGGTGATCGAGACCCTGGGAGCCGGTGATCTGCTCGGCTGGTCCTGGATGTTCCCGCCGCGCAGCTGGCACATGGGAGCCGAGGCGCAAAGTCCTCTACGAGCCTGGGAGTTCGATGCCGAGGCCGTACGGCGACTGTGCCGCGAGGACACCGGTTTCGGGTACGCGTTCACGCTCGCGGTGGCCGAGGTGATCGGGCACCGGCTGGAGCGCGCCCGCACCCGGCTCCTCGACCTCTACGGACCGTACGGAAGCGGGCAGCTGTGACGAACGCCCCGGCGGGGACCGTCTTCCCGGTGTCCGTGGCCGAGGACACCGCCGGCCGTGCCCTGCGGACGTACCACACTCCTCCACTCGTCGAGTTGGAGGGTGAGGCAGAGGGAGGGCCGTCGTGACGCACCGAGGTTCGCGCGTGCTGCATGTCGGCGCGCTCTCCCGCGTCGAGGGGGAAGGGGCACTCCACCTGGATATCCATGGAGGCTCGGTGGAGCGGGCCGAGCTGCGGATCTATGAACCCCCGCGGTTCTTCGAGGCGTTCCTGCGCGGCCGGGCGTACACCGAGCCGCCGGACATCACGGCCCGGGTGTGCGGGATCTGCCCGGTCGCGTACCAGATGAGTGCCTGCCGGGCACTCGAGGACGCCTGCGGGGTGCGCGTGGAGGGTCAACTGGCCGCGCTGCGCCGCCTGTTGTACTGCGGGGAGTGGATCGAGAGCCAGATTCTGCACATCCATCTGCTGCACGCACCCGACTTCCTGGGCTGCGCGAGCGCCATCGAGCTGGCCCGTACCCAGCGGGCACACGTCGAGCGCGGCCTGCGGATCAAGCAGGCGGGCAACGCGATCCTCGAGCTGCTCGGGGGGCGGGCGATCCATCCGGTCAACGTAAGGCTGGGCGGTTTCCACCGCGTACCGGCACTGGGCGAACTGGTGCCGCTGGCCGAGCAGTTGAGGCGGGCGCGGGATGACGCATGGGAGACCGTGCGCTGGGTGGCCGGTTTCGACTTCCCCGATGCGGGACTGGACCACGCGCTGCTGGCGCTGGCCGAGCCGGGCCGCTACGCCATCGATTCCGGCACGCCCACCGTCATGCGCGCCCCGCGCGCGTACGAACTGCCGGTGGACTGTGAAGACCCGCTGCCCCTGCGGCAGTTCCCGGTCCACGACTTCACTCACGAGGTCGTCGAGCACCAGGTACGGCACTCCACCGCGCTGCAGGCGACCCTGAACGGCGAACGCTTCCTGACCGGTTCGCTCGCCCGCTATGCCATCAGTGGCCGCTGGCTGTCCCCGCTCGCCCGGCAGGCCGCGTGTGCGGCCGGGCTCGGTGATCCTCTGACGGGTGCGGTGTGCCGCAACCCCTTCCGCAGCATCGTGGTGCGGGCGGTGGAGGCGCTGTACGCCGTCGAGGAGGCGCTGCGGATCATCGACGCCTACGAGCCGCCGCCTTACCCGTACATCGACGTACCCCCGCGCGCTGCCACCGGACATGGCGCCACCGAGGCGCCCCGCGGACTGCTCTATCACCGCTACGCGTTGGACGCCGACGGAAAGGTCACCGATGCGCTGCTCGTCCCGCCGACCTCGCAGAACCAGGGCGCGATCGAGGAGGACCTGCGGCATCTGGTCCAGGACCGCCTGGATGCGGGCGGTGCGGACACCGACGCGGAGCTGACCGCGCTGTGCGAGCGCGGCATCCGCAACCACGACCCGTGCATCTCCTGCTCCGCGCACTTCCTCGACCTCACCGTCGCCCGGCACTGAGCCGGCCGCAGCCAAGGAGTCCGCCATGAACAACCCTCAGCCCGCCAGGACCGGCCCGCACACCGTCAGCGACGTGATGACCCACACCGTGGTGGCCGTCGGCCGGGACGCGCCGTTCAAGGAGATCGTCCAGACCCTGGAGCAGTGGAAGGTCAGCGCGCTGCCCGTGCTGGAGGGCGAGGGGCGGGTGGTCGGTGTCGTGTCCGAGGCCGATCTGCTGCCCAAGGAGGAGTTCCGCGACAGCGACCCGTCCCGCTTCGAGCAGCGCGGCCGGCTGGCGGATCTGGCCAAGGCCGGTGCGCTGACGGCCGGGGAGCTGATGAGCAGCCCCGCGGTCTGCGTGCACCCCGAGTCCACGCTTGCGCAGGCCGCCCGGATCATGGCGGTACGGAAGGTCAAGCGGCTGCCGGTCGTCGACGCGCACGACCTGCTGCAGGGCGTGGTCAGCCGCAGCGACCTGCTGAAGGTCTTCCTGCGGCCGGACGAGGACATCGCCGCGGAGGTCCGGCAGGAGGTCGTGGCGCGGCTGTTGCCCGCACACGCGCAGGAGGTGACCGTCACCGTCGACGAAGGCGTGGTCACCCTTGGCGGCCCCATCCGTGACACCTCGCTCATTCCGGTCGCCGCCCGGCTCACCCGCGCCGTCGAAGGCGTCGTGGACATCCGCTACGAGCTCGCCCGGCGCGACCCGGGGCCGCATGTACCGCCTGCGTCGGCCGCGGAGGCGTGATGCGCTATCTCGACGAGTACCGCGATCCGGCCCTGGCCCGCAGCCTCGTGGCGGAGCTGGGCCGGACCGCCACCCGCCCATGGCGGATCATGGAGGTCTGCGGCGGCCAGACCCATACGCTGGTCCGCCAGGGGATCGACGAGCTGCTGCCGGCCGGAATCCGGATGATCCACGGCCCCGGCTGCCCGGTGTGCGTGACCCCGCTGGAGACCCTGGACCGGGCCATGGCCATCGCCGCCCGGCCGGGCGTCACCTTCACCAGCTTCGGGGACATGCTGCGCGTCCCCGGTTCGCACACGGACCTGCTGTCCGAGCGGGCCCGGGGCGCGGACGTACGGGTCGTCTACTCGCCGATGGAGGCCGTACGCATCGCCGAGACCGCCCCCGACCGCCAGGTCGTCTTCCTGGCCGTCGGGTTCGAGACCACGGCGCCCGCCAACGCCATGGCGGTCCTGCACGCCGCCCGCCTGGGCCTGGCCAACTTCTCGATGCTGGTCAGCCATGTCCTCGTACCGCCCGCGATGACCGCCCTCCTGGAGGACCCGGACTGCGAGGTGCAGGCGTTCCTCGCGGCCGGGCACGTGTGCGCGGTCATGGGATGGCGGCAGTACGAGCCGATCGCCGCCGGCTACTGCGTCCCGATCGTGGTCACCGGATTCGAGCCGCTGGATCTGCTCGAAGGCATCCTGATGGCTACCGCGCAGCTCGAATCCGGGGAGGCGCGGGTGGAGAATCAGTATGTGCGGGCTGTGCGCCGCGGCGGCAACGGCACTGCACAGGACGTCGTCGCGCGGGTCTTCCGGGTCACCGACCGGGCCTGGCGGGGCATCGGCCCACTGCCCGCGAGCGGTCTCGAACTCGCCGAGGAATTCACCGGATTCGACGCCGCCAGGCGCTTCGACGTGGCCGATGTCCGCTCGGCCGAGCACCCCGAGTGCATCGCGGGCGCGATCCTCACCGGCGCCCGGCTGCCCACCGACTGCCCCGCCTACGGCACCCGCTGCACGCCCCGTACCCCGCTCGGCGCCCCCATGGTCTCCGCCGAGGGCACCTGTGCCGCCTTCCACGCCGCAGGCCGTACGGCATCCACCCCCAGCGTCCGGAGCGCGCCATGACCCTTGACTGCCCCGTCCCGCACCACGAGGACGAACGCGTCCTGCTCGGCCACGGTGCGGGCGGCCGGCTCACCGGCGAGCTGCTCTCCCGCCTCGTCCTGCCCTGCCTCGGCGGGCCGCCCGGCCCGCTGGAGGACGCCGCCGTACTGCCGGGCGCCGACCACCTGGCGCTGAGCACCGACGGCTTCGTCGTCAGCCCGCTGTTCTTCCCCGGCGGCGACATCGGCTCCCTCGCCGTCCACGGCACCGTCAACGACCTGGCCATGCGGGGCGCCGAACCCCTTGCCCTGGCCGTGTCCCTCATCGCCGAGGAGGGCCTGGCGATGGCCGAACTCCGCTCCGTCATGGACTCGTTGGGCAAGGCGGCAGCCGACGTGGGTGTCCCGGTCGTCACGGGGGACACCAAGGTCGTCGGGCGCGGCGCCGCCGACCGCCTGTTCCTCACCACGACCGGCGTCGGCCGCCGCATCGAGGGCCTGTGCCCGTCCGCGGCGCTGGCCCGTCCCCGCGACGCGATCCTGCTCTCCGGTCCCATCGGCCTGCACGGCACCGCCGTGCTCAGTACGCGCGAAGGCCTGGGCTTCGAGGCCGACATCGCCTCCGACTCCCGGCCCCTGCACCGGCTCGTACGGGCCCTGGCCCCCTTCGGCCCGGACATCCACACCCTGCGCGACCCCACCCGTGGCGGTCTGGCCGCGACCCTCAACGAGATCGCCGAGGCATCCGCCCTCGGCAGCGAGATCGCCGAGGCGGCCCTCCCCGTCCCCGCTGCGGTCTCGGCCGCCTGCGACCTGCTCGGCCTGGACCCCCTGCACGTCGCCAACGAGGGCTGCCTGGTGGCGTACGTGCCCCAGGAGCGTGCCGATGCGGTGCTCGCCGCGATGCGTGCCGTGCCCGAGGGAGCGGCGGCCGTCCGCATCGGGGAGGCGGTGTCGGGCCACCCCGGACGGGTGACACTGCGTACCCTCGTCGGCTCTCAGCGAGTGATCGACATGCCGATCGGCGAGCAACTTCCGCGCATCTGCTGAGAGGCGCGGGAATGGGCAAGAGGCGGCGGTCGAAAGGCGCCACGGAGAACGGCATACAGACGGGACGGGGAACAGCCAAGCGCCCCGCGCGTCTGCCGCGCGATCTTTACGAGCGCGAACTGCTTTCTCTGCAGGGCGAATTGGTGAAGCTTCAGGAGTGGGTGCGACTCGACGGCGCCAGGCTCGTGGTTGTTTTCGAGGGCCGCGATGCCGCCGGAAAGGGAGGTGTCATCAAGCGGGTCACGGAATACCTCAGCCCGCGCATCGCCCGGATCGCGGCGCTGCCCGCTCCTACCGAGCGCCAGCGCACCCAGTGGTATTTCCAGCGGTATGTCGAGCAGCTTCCGGCTGCCGGTGAGATCGTGCTCTTCGACCGGAGCTGGTACAACCGCGCCGGTGTCGAGCACGTCATGGGGTACTGCACCAAGGGCGAGTACACGCGCTTCCTGCACCAGTGCCCCATTTTCGAGCGGATGCTGGTGGAGGACGGTATTCTGTTGCGCAAATACTGGTTCTCGGTCAGCGACGCGGAACAGGAGCGCCGCTTCCGCAGCAGACTCCATGACCCGATGCGCCGGTGGAAGCTCTCTTCGATGGACCTGGCGTCCATCACCCGCTGGGAGGCGTACTCCCGTGCCAAGGACGAGATGTTCGTACACACCGATATCCACGAGGCGCCCTGGTTCGTCGTCGACAGTGACGACAAGCGACGGGCCCGCCTCAACATGATCGCCCATCTCCTGTCCACGGTGCCGTACCACGATGTACGCCCTGCCACGCTGCACCTGCCGCCGCGCCCGCCGTCCCAGGGCTACGAACGGCCGCCACGGGATCTGCAGACCTACGTCCCCGACCACAGTGCTTCGCTGAGCCGGAGCCCTCGGTGAAATCCCTTTCCAGGTCCTGCCGTTCGCCCCCTGGGCTCCGCTGCCGGCACTCCGCGTCCATGGTCGCTGGGCTGCTTCCGGGCCGCCCTGGTCCAGCCGGAAGGGCGGGTAGGAGTCGGTCAGCAGGGCCACGTACGCGGCTACCCGCAGGGCCCAGCGGTTGAGGCCGACGAAGAGGTCGAACAGGCCCTTGGAGTATCGGCCGGTGAGCAGCAGCGCGGCGGCGAACAGCACCAGGAGACCGATCAGCCCGCCCCAGTGCCACAGCCCGGATGTGAAGGTCCCGACGACGGCATAGTGCGGCAGCGCCAGCAGCCACCACTTCACCAACACCAGCCCACGCGCATGCTGTTGGGGGTATCGGACGTCGAAGTGCGCCGGGTAGTCCGGTATGTCGGCCAGGGTGAACGGCGGGTAGCGGTCGGTGCCGAGCGCGTTGTAGGAGTAGTACGACGCGCGCCATGTCCAGCGCAGCACCCCCACATTGAAGTCGAACAGCGCTCGCGGATAGCGGGCGGTGATCAGGACCGCGAAGAACGCCACCACGCTCACGGTGATGAAGGCGATCCACAAGAAGGCCAGCGCGATCCAGTGCGGGATGGTCAGCAGCCACTTCACCAGCCACAGCCAGCGGGACAGGCGTGTATCGAGGGTCGCTTCCACACGGACAGGAACAGCGGCCGCACTGCTGCGGCCCGAGGTGTTCCCCTTCTCGTGCACATGGGTTCTCCCCTCAACGAGCGCCTCGTCGGCCGGTGCGCCGGCGTCGGATGTGGGGGTAGCGAACTCTGCTCGCAGCGGCTCGTCTTGGGGCCGATGGCCCCCTCGACAGGCCCGCACGGCACCTGTACGGGGTGGGGATCCGCCGCAAGGGTGAGGGGCCACTCGGCCCTTTCCCGATGCCGGGAACAGGGGAAGGGTGAAGACACGCACGGCGCACGGCAGCGTGCCGGATTCACAGCGGGAACGGGACGGAGCATCGCGCGATGACTGCACCAACACCGAAGACCGGGGCCCCGATCCGGGTCTTTCTCCTGGACGACCACGAGGTGGTGCGCAGGGGGCTGCGCGATCTGCTCGACGCAGAGCCCGACATCGAGGTGGTCGGCGAGGCGGCGGACAGCAGGAGCGCGATGGCCCGCGCGCCGGCCGTCCGCCCCCAGGTGGCCGTGCTCGACGTCCGGCTCGGTTCGGAGACCGAGGGCGGCGATCACGAGGGCATCCAGGTGTGCAGGGATCTGAAGGCGCAGTTGCCGGGGTTGGCGTGCTTGATGCTGACCTCGTTCGATGACGACGAGGCGCTCTTCGACGCCATCATGGCGGGGGCGGCGGGCTATGTCCTCAAACAGATCAAGGGATCCGATCTCATCTCGGCGGTACGGACCGTAGCCGCAGGGAAGTCGATGCTGGACCCCGGGGCGACCACCCGGGTGATGGCCCGGGTGCGGGGCCAAGAGGAGGCCGGGCCGCCGGAGTTGGAGCGGTTGTCCCCGCGCGAGCGGGAGATCCTGGAGCTGATCGGGGAGGGACTGACCAACCGGCAGATCGCCGAGCGGCTCTATCTGGCGGAGAAGACCGTCAAGAACCGCATCTCGGCGATCCTGTCCAAGCTCGGTGTCGGGCGGCGTATCCAGGCCGCGGTGCTGGCGGAGCGGATTCGTGAACGCGAGGAGGGGCGGGGCGGCGGCCAGAGTGTTTCCGGTGCCGCCGACCGTGAGCGCGGGAGCGGCACCGGGAAAGGGTGACGAGCGCTCTCAGTCGCGTTGCACCTGGATCGTCCGGGTTCAGGCCGGGTCCGGCTCCAGGCCGGGCGACACCGCCTGGGACGTACGCAGCGTTCCACTGGGGCGTGCCGAGCGGGGAGAGCAGCACGGCCTCGTGGGGGCCACTGGCCCTCCCCGCTCCTGGGCGGAGTGCGAGCGTGCTGCCCGCGGGTCAGTCCCGCGGCAGCGGTACCCGCCACACGAGCCGCGTCCCGGCACCATCAGGACAAGTCAATTTGAGCTCTCCACCCAGGAGTTCGGCGCGTGTTCGCATGTTGGCGATGCCGCCGTCGCGGGCGCTGCCGCCCATGCCGACGCCGTCGTCGGTGACGGTGAGGACGATCTCGTCGGCGACCGTCAGGGAGACGCCTGCGTGCCGGGCGTGCGCGTGCCGGGCGGTGTTGCTGAGGGCTTCGGCGAGCACGGCCAGGAGGTGGTTGGCGGTCTCCTGGGGGATATCGGTGTCGACGGGACCGTCCATCCGCAGAGAGGGTGCGAAGCCCAGCGGTTCGGTGGCTGCCGTGACGGTGTCGACGATGCGGCGGCGCAGACCGGACGCCGCGCGCGGAGAGCCGTCGGTGCGCAGGGCGAAGATCGTGGAGCGGATGATCTTGATGGTTTCGTCGAGGTCGTCCACTGCCCGCCCGACGCGGTCGGCGGCTTCGGGACGGTCGATCAAGCGGCCCGTGCTCTGCAGGGTCATGCCGGTGGCGAAGAGCCGCTGGATGGCCAGGTCGTGCAGATCGCGGGCGATGCGGTCGCGGTCCTGGAGCAGGGCGATCTGCTCGGCCTCCTGACGATGACGGCCGAGTTCGAGGGCGAGGGCGGCCTGGGCGGCGAACCCGGCAAGCAGTTCCACCTCGCTGTCGTCGAACGGCGGCCGGCCGGCCAGGCGGCTCAGCCGCAGTGCACCCGAGGCGTCCTCCCCGACCAGCAGGGGGACGGCGACTGCCGGGCCGTGCCCGGAGCTGAAATGGGGCAGCGCGTGAGCACGGGGATCGCTGCGGATGTCCGCCGTGACGACCGCCTCGCCGGTGCGGGCCGCCAGCCCGGCCAGGGAGCCCTGGGCGGGGATGGCCCGGCCTCTCAGCTGCTCGGCGTCCTGGCCGTGGGCAACCTTCACGGCGAGCTCATCGGTGCTGTGTACGGGCAGCAGCACTGCCGCCGAGTCCGCGTGGGCCACCTCCAGGGCACGCCGGGCGATCAGGCTCAGCGCCTCGGCCACGCTCGTACCGGTGAGCAGACTGCGGGTGATCTCACCGAGCGCTTCCAAGCGCTGCTCGCGACGCAGGCTCTCGTGGTAGAGGCGGGCGTTGTCGATGGCGACCCCGGCCGCGACCGCGAGGGTGGTCAGCACCGCTTCGTCGTCAGCGTCGAACGGCGCGCCGCCGCGCTTCTCTGTGAGGTAGAGGTTGCCGAAGACTTCCTCGCGTACCCGGATGGGGACGCCGAGGAAGGTGCGCATCGGCGGGTGGTGCTCGGGAAAGCCGTAGCTGTTGGGGTGCTGGGTGAGGTCGGGGAGCCGCAGCGGCTCGGGGTGGCGGATCAGCTCACCGAGGATGCCGTGCCCGGACGGCAACGGGCCGATCTGTGCGATGAGTTCGTCCGTGAGGCCGATCGGGAGGAAGTCCGTCAGGTACTGCCCTTCACCGACGACACCGAGCGCTCCGTACTCGGCATCGGTCAGGACCACTGCGGCCTGGACGATGTCCCGCAGCACGTGCGAGAGGTCCAGTTCCCGGCCGACGCTCAGTACGGCCTCCAGCAGGTTGTGCATCCGGCTTTGAGTGGCCCGGGCGGCGTCAAGCCGGGTCTGGAGCTCGGCCAGGAGCTCGTCCAGGCGGAGTTGAGGCAGGGCCGAGGGGCGTTTCGGCCGGTCGTCGCCGGCTGCGTCCGACATGGTGCGCACCCCCCACATCCGAACAGTCTTGCGCAGCAGACTAGTCGGGTGCGGTGGGGAACGGACGCCGTCGTGCGCTTGTGGCCGGTTTAGGTACGTGCCCTCCGGGTGGGTCTTTCACCGCGCTCTCCGCAGCGGCCCTGGGCGGCAGGAGAGAGGCGGTTCGGCACCCGTTGAGGGCCATTCGGCCCCACGCCGCCGCGGCCCGGCCACCGCACGCTGGAACCAGACCTCGGCGAAGGGCCGGGGCGGTGACGCGTGGTGGGAGGCATCGATGTCCGAGCCACCCCGGATCGCTGTGATCGGTGTGGGCAACGCCTTCCGCCGGGACGACGGCATCGGGCCGGCCGTGGTCGAGCGGCTGCGCGAGCGGGCGCTGCTGCGGCCGCTGCCTCCGTCGGTCCGGCTCGCGGACTGTGACGGGGACCCGGGACGGCTCATCTCCCTGTGGGAGGGGGCCGAGCTGGCCGTGGTGGTCGACGCGGCGCACGCCCACCCAGGCCACCCCGGCCGTATCCACCGACTCGACCACTGTGGCTCGTACGCACAGCCGTCCGCGGCCAGTTCGCACGGCCTCGGGCTCGGTGAAGCCATCGAACTCGGCGACGCGCTGGGCCGGTTGCCCGGCCGGTTGCTCGTCCTGGCCGTCGAGGGAGCGGACAGCTCACTCGGCACCGGACTGTCACCGGCCGTGGCCCAAGCGGTGGCGCCCCTGGTGGAGGCGGTGGAGGCCGAGATCGTCCGCCATCGTCACGCCGCCGCGCGCGGGACGGGCGCCTCGCACGACCAGTGCGGCTCCAGTGGCCCCGCCCGCCGTCCAGGCGGGTGACGGCCGTGCCCGCGCGGCGGCAGGCGCACCGTATCGAGGTGTACGGCACCGTACAGGGGGTGGGCTTCCGCCCCTTCGTGCACCGGCTCGCGCAGGACTTGGGCCTGGACGGCTGGGTACGCAACGTCGACGGCCATGTCGTGGTCGACGCCGCAGGTGATGCGGACGCTCTGACCCACTTCGCTGTCCGACTGCACGACCAAGCACCGCCTATGGCCTCCGTGCGCCGCGTCCAGGTCGCCGAGACAGGGGCTGAAGTCCCGCCGCCGGGTAGCGGTTTCCACGTCCGCCGCAGTCTGGCGGCGCACCGGCACGACACGCCACGGGAGATTCCCCCGGACACCGCGATCTGTGATGCGTGCCTGGCCGAGCTGTTCGACCCGCGGGCCCGGCGCTTCCGCTACCCGTTCATCACCTGCACGGACTGTGGACCACGCGCCACGGTGATCGAGGACCTGCCGTACGACCGGTCGCGGACCACGATGCGCCACTTCCCGCTGTGCCGGGCGTGCGCCGCCGAGTACCGCGATCCCCGCGACCGGCGCTTCCACGCCGAGCCGCTGGCCTGCCCCCGGTGCGGGCCCAGGCTGTCCTGGTACCCGCAGATCGCAGGCCGGGCCGCGAACGGCGCCGCCGTATCCGGCCCTGCCGCACTCCGGGCAGCCGAGGACCTGATTGCAGGTGGCGGAATTCTTGCTCTCAAGGGCCTCGGTGGCTACCAACTCCTGTGCGATGCGCGGCAGTCGGCTGCCGTACTCGCCCTGCGGCAGCGCAAGCACCGACCGCACAAGCCGCTCGCCGTGATGGTGACCGGCCTCGACGAGGCCCGTCGCCTGGCCGTCCCGAGCCGCACCGAGTCCCGTCTCCTCACGTCCCCGGCCCGCCCCGTCGTGCTGCTCGCCGCACGCCCTGACAGCCGCGTATGCGCCTCGGACGTCCATCCCGGCACCGCGCGCATCGGTCTCTTCCTGCCCACCACCGGCCTTCACCACCTCCTGCTGCGCGATCTGGACCGCCCCCTGGTGGTCACCAGCGGCAACCGCTCCGAAGAGCCCATCGCCATCGACGACTTCGACGCGCGGGAGCGGCTGGCCGAGGTGGCCGACGGCTTCCTGTCCCACGACCGGGAGATCCACTCCCGTTACGACGACTCCGTCGTGCAGGCCGTACGCGGCCGGGTGCTCACCGTGCGCAGGGCCCGCGGCTACGCCCCCGCGCCGCTGCCCCTGCCCATGCGTACGCCCGTCCCCCTGGTCGCCGCCGGCGCGCAGTCCAAGCACACGCTCACCCTGGCAACGGGCCGCTTCGCGGTGCTCGGCGCGCATACCGGCGACCTCGCCGACGCCCGCACCCTGGAGGCCTTCGAGCGCGCCTACGCCGACCTGGTCCGGCTCACCGGCATCGCACCGCAGGCCGTCGCACACGATCTGCACCCCGGCTATCTCTCCACCCAATGGGCAGCCGGCTTCCCGGCCGAACAGCGCATCCCCGTCCAGCACCACCACGCGCACATCGCCGCCTGCGCCGCCGAACACGGCCTGCGCGGCCCCTTCCTGGGCGTCGCCTACGACGGACTGGGCATGGGCGACGACGGCACGCTGTGGGGCGGCGAGATCCTGGTCGCCGACTACACCGGCTACCGTAGGGTCGGTCGCTTCGCCACAGCCCCGCTGCCCGGCGGCGAGGCCGCGGTCCGCCGGCCCGAGCGCATGGCCCTCGGATACCTGCACGGCCTGGAAATCCTCGGAGTGCCGCCCCCGCCACCCGAACTGGCCCGGCAGCTCACCGACCGTCTGCCGGCACGGGACGTCGCGGTCGTACGGGCCATGATCCGCCGCCGGCTCAACTGCCCACGTGCCTCCAGCGCCGGGCGCCTCTTCGACGCCGTCGCCGCGCTGCTGGGCCTGGCCGGCGAGATCTCCTACGAAGGCCAGGCCGCCATCGCGCTGGAGAGCGCCGCGGGGCACGCGCGCCAACGGGCCCTGCCCTGGCGGCTGGTGCGCAGCGAGGGCCTGTGGGTGTACGACCCGGCCCCCACCCTCACCGCGCTCCTGGAAGGCCTCGGACACCGCACCCCGGTGCCGCACCTGGCAGCCGCCTTCCACACCACGGTCGCCGAGGTCACGGCCGCCCTGGTCGAGCGGGCCATCGCCGACGGCGCACCGCGCACCGTGTGCCTGGGCGGCGGCTGTTTCGCCAACCGCCGCCTGCTCACCGACGTCCAACGGCTGCTGCGCGCCCAGGGGCTGCGCGTACTGGTGGGCAGCGCGGTGCCGGTCGGCGACGGCGGCATCAGTTACGGGCAGGCGGCCGTCGCCGCCGCCCGCCTGAAGAGAGGCTGAGCGCGATGTGCCTGGGAATACCCGGCCGGGTACTGCAGATCTACGACAGCGCCGGACTGCCGATGGCCACCGTCGACTTCGGCGGGGTGCGCCGCGAGGCCTGCCTGGCCTATACGCCGCAGGCCGGCACCGGCGACTACGTCGTGGTGCACGTCGGCTTTGCCATCACCACCGTCGACGAGGCCGAGGCCGCCCGCACGCTCGACGTACTGCGGGCCATGGCGGACGCCGTGGCAGGTGAGCTGGGCGAGCCGCTGCCCGCCGCGCCCCCGGCCGAGGAGGAAGGATGACCACGACCACCCACCAGCGGGAGCGCCGCACACGGCCGTTCCCGCGCACGTACCCGTACGTCCCCGCGCCGGTTGGCGCCGACGTCTTCCGGCCGCTGGGGTTGCTGCAGTGCCAGGCTCTGCTCATCGGCGTGGAGGGCGTGGTGACCGACACCGCACGGCTGCATGCCCTCGCCTGGCAGCGCGCCGTCGACGCATTCCTGCGGCACACCGAGTACCTGCCGCGGCAGGCCGTGCGGCCGTTCGACCCCGACGCCGACTTCCGCCGTTGCTTCCAGGGCCGCACGCGCCAGGACGGCGTCCGCGCCTTCCTCGCCTCCCGCGGCATCCCCGTACCCGATGTCACCGGCGAGCGGGGCGACGACCCGGTCCGGGCGCTGGCCGCCCACGAGGACCGGCTCTTCGCCGCGTACGTCGAGCGCCAGGGAGCGGCCGTATGGCCCGACAGCCTGCGGCTGGTGGGGGCACTGCGCCGGCACGCCGTGCCGGTCGCCGCGGTCTCCGCCTCCCACCGGGCCCGCGATCTGCTGGACGCCGCCGGTGTGACGCACCGCTTCGACGCCGTCGTGGACGGCCGCGAATGCGTACGCACGGGGGTCGTGGGGAGCCCGGATCCGGCCCTGCTGCTGATGGCCGCGCGGCTGCTTCGGGCCCGGCCCGCGCGCACCGCGGTCGTGGTGGCGGCACCCGCGTGGATGACGGCGGCGCGCCGCGGCGGCTTCGGGCCGGCGATCGGCCTGGACCGCCAGGGCCGCGCCGAGCACGCGGTCGAGTTGTACGAGCGCGGCGCGGCGCATGTGGTGCGCGGGCTCACGGAACTGCTGCCCCCGCCGTGAGGGCACCTCCCGTGCCGGTACCCGGGCCGAGTGGCCCACGGAACGGCCCGTACGGCACATGGGACGCCCGGTCCGCGAGGCGGAGGCTGGCAACAGCAGCGTCAGCAGAAGGAGCTGAGATGACGACCGGCAAGCGGCCAGGAGACGACATACACGCCCTGCTGTCCGACGGCACCACGGTCCGCATCCGGTCCGCCCGGCCCGGCGACCGGGAGCGGATACTGCGGCTGTTCACCGACATGTCGCCGGAGAACCTGCGGCTGCGGTTCTTCACGGTGGGGTCGCGCTCCGCCGAACAGGCCGCGGCGCGGATGTGCGCCGCCGCCGGCCCGGACGCGCGGGCGCTGCTGGCGCTGGTGGGTGACGAGGTGGTCGGGACGGCGGAGTTCCAGCGCTCGCCCGCCGAGCCCACCACGGCGGACATCGGACTGGCGGTCGCCGACGCCTGGCACCACCACGGCATCGGCACCCTGCTCCTGGAACACCTGGCCCACGCCGCCCGGTCCGTCGGCATCCGCTCCTTGACCGCCGACGCCCTCTCCGAGAACCACCTGATGCTCAGGGTGATTGCCGACCTCGGGCTGCGCACCAGCCGCCGCTTCGAGGGCTCCGAGGCGCACTGCACCATCGAACTCGACGCGGACGAGCTCTACTTGAGCGCCGTCGACGCCCGGGGCCGTACCGCCGACGTCGCCAGCCTGGTCCCGCTGCTGCGGCCGCAGTCGGTCGCGGTGATCGGTGCGGGGCGGTCGCCCGGATCGGTCGGCCGCGCCGTACTGCGCAACATCTGCGAACACGGCTTCACCGGCCCGCTGTTCGCGGTGAACCCGCACGCCGACACCATCGCGGGCATCCCCTGCCGCCCGTCCGTCGAGGACCTGCCGCTCGTCCCGGACCTGGCCGTGCTCGCCGTCCCCGCCCACGCGGTACCGGAGACTGCCGAGAGCTGCGGCAAGCACGGCGTACGGGCACTGCTCACCCTCACCTCCGGGCTCGACGAGGACGGGGCCGCCGGGCTGCTGGCGGCCTGCCGCCGCCACGGCATGCGGCTGGTGGGCCCCAACTGCCTGGGCCTGGCCACCACCGAAGACGGCGTGCGGCTGAATGCCACCTTCGCCGCCGCCGCGCCCCGGCCGGGGACCGCAGGGGTGGCCGTGCAGTCCGGGGGAGTGGGCATCGCGCTGCTGGGCGCGCTGGACCGGCTGGGCATCGGCGTCTCCAGCTTCGTCTCGCTCGGCGACAAGTACGACGTCAGCGGCAACGACCTGCTCCAGTGGTGGGAGTGCGACCGGCGCACCGATCTGGCGCTGCTGCACCTGGAGTCCTTCGGCAACCCGCGCGCCTTCTCCCGTACGGCCCGCCGGGTGGCCCGCACCATGCCCGTACTGACCGTGGACGCGGGCCGCTCGGAGGCAGGACGGCGCGCGGCGGCCTCGCACACCGCGGCCATCGCCACCCCCACCATGACCCGCCGCGCCCTGTTCACCCAGGCCGGCGTCATCGCCACCGACAGCATCGGCGACCTGGTCGCCACCGCGGCCCTCCTGCACTCCCAGCCGCTGCCCGCGGGCCCGCGTATCGCCGTGGTCAGCAACGCGGGCGGCGCCGCCGTCCTCGCCGCCGACGCCTGCGCGGAGGCCGGGCTGAGCGTGCCCGAACTGCCGGTACCGCTCATCGATCAGCTGCTCGCGGCGCTGCCCCCGGGGGCGTGCGCCGTCAATCCCGTGGACACCACCGCCGCCGTGACCGAAGCCCAACTGGACGCCTGTCTGGACGCGTTGACCGGGCACGGCGCCGTGGACGCCGTACTGGTGGTGCTGGTGCCCACCGCCCTCGCCGCGGCGACCGGGGACGAACCGGCCCGTTCCCTCGTCCCCCCGGCCGGGCCCAGGCTCCGCCCGGTCGTCGCGGCCCTGCTCGACCAGGACGTGCCCGTGCGGCTGCTTCACGGGCACGACGGCGCCCAAGGCGGAACGGCGGCCGTCCCGTCGTACGCCGAGCCGTCGACCGCCGCACGGGCACTGGCCCACGCCGTCTCCTACGCCCACTGGCGCGACCAACCCCGGGGATCGGTACCCGAGTTGGACCGCGTGGACAGCGCCGCGGCCACCGCGCTCGTCGAGGACTACCTGCGCGCCCACCCCGCCGGCGGCTGGGCCGACCCGCGGCTGTGCGGTGCGCTGCTGGACGCCTACGGCATCCGCCAGCAGCCCTGGGCGTGGGTCACCAGCGAGGACCAGGCGGTGGCCGCGGCCGAGCGCCTCGGCGGCGGCCACACGGCCCTGAAGGCATACTGGCCGGGCCTGCTGCACAAGAGCGACGTGGGCGCACTCCGCCTGGACCTCCAGGGCTGTGAGCAGATCCGCGCGGCCTACCGCGAACTCCTCGGCGCCTTCGGCGAGGTGATGACGGGCGCCGTCCTGCAGCCCATGGCGGGCCGCGGTGTCGAACTGGTCGCAGGCGTCGTCCAGGACCAGGTCTTCGGACCGCTGGTCCTCTTCGGGCTCGGCGGTACGGCCACCGAAGTCCTCGCCGACCACGCCGCCCGCCTGGCCCCGCTCACCGATCACGACGTGCACGCCCTGATCACCGCGCCCCGTTGCGCGCCGCTGCTGTTCGGCTACCGAGGAGGCGGCGCGGTCGACCTGGAAGGGCTGGAGCAGCTGTTGCTGCGGCTGTCGAAGATGGCCTGCGACCTGCCCCAGCTCGCCGAGGCCGACCTCAACCCCGTCCTGGCCCGCCCGGACGGCATCTCCCCGCTGGACGTACGCATCCGGCTGCTGCCCCGCACCGCCCGCGACCCCTACCTGCGGCGGCTGCGCGCACGCTGACCAGCCGACGGTGACACCGCCGCCCCTCCCGGACACGGAGGAAGGAGCCCACGATGGCACCCGCACAGCACACCGGCTCGCCACCCCACGGCCGGGTGCTCGTCGGCTTCGACGGTTCGGACCCCGCCGTACGGGCCCTGGACCGCGCCGCCGACGAGGCCCGCAGCCGCAACACCGCGCTGGAGATCCTGTGCGGCTGGCCCTGGGGCAAGCACCCGCTTCCCGACTTCGGCGTGCCGGACAAGGACGGAAAGCTCCTGTACGCCAGCGCCCGCCGCCTGGTGGACGCCGCCGCCGAACGGGCCCGCGCCCGTGTCCCGGACCTGACCGTCATCCCCTCCCTGACCACAGAGTCCGCCGCCCACGCCCTGCTGCGCTGCGGCCGTACCGCCTCGCTCACCGTCGTCGGCACCCGTGGCCACGGCGGCTTCGCCGGACTGCTCCTGGGCTCGGTCAGCCTGCGGATGGCGGCGCACTGCACCACCCCGCTCATGGTGGTCCGAGGCGGATCCACGCCTGAAGAGAGCCGGGGTACCGTCCTTCTCGGTGTCAAGACGGACAGGGATACGGCGGCCGTGCGCTTCGGGTACGAGGAGGCGGCACGCCGCGGCGCCGGGTTACGGGTGCTGCACGCCTGGCAGTACCCCGCAGCACCGCTGGCACCGCACGGTGAACAACCCCGGCCCTCCCGGCTGTCCTGGGACGAGGTGGAGGTGCTGCGTAAGTCGGCCGAGACCATCCCGCGGTTCGCGGTCGGGGCGCTCGGTCAGGAGTTCCCCCAGGTCGACGTCCAGGCCGAGGCCGTCTGGCAGAACAGCGGGCACGCGCTGGTCGAGGCGAGCGAACACGCCGACGTGATCATCCTGGCCGTACACCGCCGGCCGCGCCGCTTCGGCCTCCAGGTGGGCCCGGTCACCCACGCGGTGCTCCACCACGCGCACTGTCCTGTGGTCCTGGTCCCCGTCGACTGACCCACCCCACTGGAAAGACCGGAACCGGAAAGAGAGGGAAACGAGATGAAGCACCGGCTGATCGGCCAGGTCATGAACCGTGAGGTGATCAGGACCGGCCCTGACGCCTCCTACAAGGAGGTCGCCCGGCTCCTGGGACGGCACGCCATCAGCGGTGTGCCCGTGGTGGACGAGGACGACAAGGTGCTGGGGGTGCTCTCCGAGACGGACCTGATGTTCCATCAGGCCGCCCAGTCCGACCGGCCGCGCCCCTGGTACGCCCGGATACCGCTCACCAGGCACGGGCGCACCGCACAGGCCAAGGAACACGGCCGGACTGCGCGGGCTTTGATGTCCGCGCCCGCCGTGACCGTCGGCCCGCGCCAGAGCGTCGTCGAAGCGGCCCGGACCATGGCCGACCACCATGTCGAACGACTGCCCGTCGTCGACGAAGAGGGCCGTCTGATGGGCATCGTCACCCGCAGCGACCTCCTCTCCGTCTTCCGCCGCTCCGACGAGCACATACGCGACGAGATCATCGACGCGGTGCTCGTCCAAACGCTGTGGCTGGCCCCCAACACCATCGACGTCGAGGTCCGCGACGGGGTCGTCACTCTCAGCGGCACCCTCCAGCGACGCAGTGAGACGGGTATAGCGGTCCGGCTCGCGGGCCGTATCGACGGTGTCGTGAGCGTGTTGGACCACCTGGGCTACCAGGAGGACGACTCCCATCTGCGGCCCACCGAGCAGGCCCTGCACGGTGTTACGGAGGAGTGGCTGCGCAAGCTCTGACCACTGGCCGGAGCACCGGCACAGCGCTGGTTTCACATCGACACGGTGAGGTGAATTCTCATGAAGACAGCGTGCATTCTGGTCGCCTACGGGTCCCGGAACCAGTCGACGGCAGGAATCGCCGACGAGATCGCGACGACCCTCTGCAAGGAGGGCCACGACGCCACGTCCCGGTCCGCCGCGGACGTGAAAGACCTGGCCGCGTACGACGCGGTGATCCTGGGGGGCGCCCTGTACGCCGGCCGCTGGCACCGCGACGCCCGCCGCTTCGTCCGCAGGCTGTCCGGTGAACTGTGCGACCGCCAGGTGTGGTTCTTCAGCAGCGGCCCACTCGACGCGAAGGCCGCCGAGAAGCAGATCCCGCCCGTCGGCGGCGTACGGCGCGCCATGTCGCGCGTGGGTGCGCGCGGCCACATCACCTTCGGCGGCCGCCTCACTGCGGAAGCGAAAGGCTGGCTCGCCCGGTCGATGGTCAAGCGCGGAGCGGCCGGCGACTGGCGGGACTTCGAGCAGATCCGCGGCTGGGCCCACGGCATCGCCACGGACCTGCACGAAGACCGGCCCTGACCACAGGGGCACTACGCGCCCCCGAAGAGCGTGGGCCGTTGGGCCCTCAGTCGTGCGGAACGACCGCGACCGGGCACAGGGCGTGGTGGATGACCGCGTGGGCGACCGGGCCGATGTGCGTGCCGAGGGCCGAGCGGCGGTTGCGGCGGCCGATGACCATCAGCCCCGCACGGGACGCGGACGCCACCAGTTGGTGGGCGGCCCGTCCGGTGACCACCTGCTCGCTCACCTCCTGCTCGGGGAACTTCTCCCGCCAGGACGCCAGCACCGCCGTGACCGCCCGCCGCGCCTTCGCCTCGTGCGCGGCGTCGATGCCCTGTTCGTAACCAGCCGCCGGGAAGTCTTCGTACGAAGCGGGCGGACTCCATGCGTGGACGCACCGCAGCGGCGCCCCGCGCCGGGCAGCGGCGTCGAAGGCGAAATCGATGAGGGCCTCGCACGAGGAGCTCGGGTCCAGGCCCACCACCACCTCGCGGTACGCGGTGTCCGTGGACGGATTTCCGCCGGCATCCGGCAGGTGCTCGTCCTCGGCCCGCTGACCGGACCGTACGAGCACCACCGGCCGCCGCGCGTGCGCGATGGTCGCCAGCGCCACCGAACCGACCAGGAACCCGGCGACCGCGCCGAGCCCGCGCGAGCCCAGCACCAGCAGTCCGGCTTCCTCGGCGGCGGCCGGCAGCGCGGTGACCGGGGCGGCCGGTATCTGCTCCGAGGCGATGCGCAACGCCGGGTAGCGGAGGGTGAGTTGCTCCTCTGCTTCGCGCAGCGTGCGCAGTGCCCAGCGTCGCGGGACGGCGAGTTCGGGCAGGTCCGATTCCCCGTCCGTGGCCGCCAGCCCCTCCCCGGCGTGCACCAGCCGCAGTGCCACACCCCGGCGCAGCGCCTCCCGGGCCGCCCACGACGCGGCCGCCAGGCTCTCGGGCGATCCGTCCAGTCCGACGGCGATCGGTCCGGGCACGGTGAACACCTCCGTCAGTCTCGGATGCGGCGCGAAGTACGGCCGGACCGGGGAACCGCGCGGCCAGGATCGGACGCGAGCGCTGCCCGCGCCGCCTCCAGGCGGGCGCCGGGGACCCGGAACGGCGAGCAGGAGACGTAGTCGAGGCCGGCTGTGTGGAAGAAGTGGATGGAGTCCGGGTCGCCCCCGTGTTCGCCGCAGATGCCCACTTTCAGGTCGGGCCTGGTAGCCCGGCCTTCTTCGACGGCGATACGGATCAGCCGCCCGACGCCTTCTTGGTCGAGGGTCTCGAAGGGGGACTGCGTGAGGATGCCCTGGTCCAGGTAGGCGGGGAAGAAGGACGCCTCGGCGTCGTCCCGGGAGAAGCCCCAGGTGGTCTGGGTCAGATCGTTGGTCCCGAAGGAGAAGAAGTCGGCGCTGCGGGCGATGTCCCCGGCGGTCAGTGCCGCCCGGGGCAGCTCGATCATGGTGCCGACCGGGCAACTGGCCATCACGCCGGAGGTTTCGAAGATCTTGGAGAGGACTTCTTCCACTTGGTCGCGGATGACTCCCAGCTCCTGGTACGTGGAGACCAGGGGGACCATGATTTCGGCGCGCGGATCCCCTCCCGCTTGCAGGCGAGCCACCACCGCCTCGGCGATGGCGCGTACCTGCATCGCTACGAGTCCGGGCACCACCAGTCCCAGACGCACCCCGCGCAGCCCGAGCATCGGATTCTCCTCCCGCACCCGCTCCACCGCCGCCAGGAGTTCCACGTCGTGGGCCTTCGGCGTCCGTCCTGCGGTCCGCGCGGTGGCGACCTCGACGGCCAGGTCCGTGCGGTCCGGCAGGAATTCGTGCAGCGGCGGGTCGAGGAGCCGGATGGTGACGGGCAGGCCGTCCATCGCGGCCAGGATCTCGGTGAAGTCCTGGCGCTGGAGTGGCAGAAGCGCGTCCAGGGCCTGCTGCCGTGCGCTGTCCGTGCGGGCGAGAATCATCTCCTCCACGAGGTGCCGCCGGGTTCCGAGGAACATGTGCTCGGTACGGCACAGGCCGATGCCCTGGGCTCCGAGGCTGCGTGCGCGTACGGCGTCCTCGGGGGTGTCCGCGTTGGCCCGTACCTCCAATGTCCTTACCGCATCCGCCTGTCGCAGGAAGCGGGCCACCGCGTCGACCAGCACACCCTCCCGCTCCCCGGTCTCGAAGTAGCGCATCACCGGTGAGGCGACCAGCGGCAGCGCCCCCAGATGCACGGTGCCGACCGAGCCGTCGACGGACACCACCGCTCCTTCGCCGACCTCCTGCCCGTCCTGGGTGGTGAACCGGCGCCGCACGGGATCGATGTCGAGCCCCTCGGTGCCGCACACGCACACCTTTCCCATCCCACGGGCGACCACGGCGGCATGGCTGGTCTTGCCGCCGCGGCTGGTCAGCACCGCCTCCGCAGCGATCATCCCCGGCAGGTCCTCAGGGGTGGTCTCCTGCCGCACCAGGACGACCTTCGCCCCGGCCTCGGCGCGGCGGACCGCTTCGGCGCTGTCGAAGACCACGGCGCCGACGGCCGCTCCCGGTGAGGCGGGGATGCCGTGGGCCAGCGGCCGGGCGGGGCCGCAGTCGTCGAAGCGGGGGAACATCAGTCCGGCCAGCGCTTCGCCTCCGGCCCGCGCCAGCGCCTCGTCCCAGCCGATCAGCCCCTCGTCCACCAGCTGCGTGGCGATCCGGAACGCCGCCTGGGGTGTCCGCTTGCCCACCCGCGTCTGCAGGATCCACAGTCGGCCGCGCTCGATGGTGAACTCCACATCGCACAGATCCCGGTAGTGCCGCTCCAACTGCCCCAGGTGTTCCATGAGCTGCCGGTACGAGGCGGAGTCCAGGTGCTCCAGTTCCTGGAGGGAAACCGCATTGCGGATGCCCGCGACGATGTCCTCGCCCTGCGCATCGGAGAGGTAGTCGCCGTAGACGCCCGCGCGGCCGGTCGCCGGGTCGCGGGTGAAGGCGACGCCGGTGCCGGAGTCGGGCCCGAGGTTTCCGTAGACCATGGTCTGGATGTTCACGGCGGTGCCCAGGTCGTCCGGGATGTGCTCGCGCCGTCGGAAGACACGGGCCCGCTCGCCGTTCCACGAACGGAAGACGGCCAGGACCGCGCGCTCCAACTGCTCGTAGGGATCCTGCGGGAATTCCGTCCCCGTCGCCGCGCGGACGATCTCCTTGAAGGCCGCGACGAGGTGGACGAGGTCGCGGGCCTCAAGGGCGAGGTCGTCCGTCGCACCGCGCTCGCGCTTGAGGCGGGACAGCGCTCCCTCGAACCGTGCGGCGTCCACGCCCAGTACCGTGCTGCCGTACATCTGGATCAGCCGGCGGTAGGAGTCCCAGGCGAACCGCTCCCGGCCGGAGTGCTTCGAAAGCCCGCGCACGGTCTGGTCGTTGAGGCCGATGTCCAAAATGGTGTCCATCATCCCCGGCATCGAGAACCGGGCCCCGGAGCGCACCGACAGCAGCAGCGGGTCGTCCGCCTGCCCCAGCCGGCGGCCGGCCGCCCGCTCCAGCCGTGCCAGGTGCAGCACCACTTGGCGGCCTGCCGCCTCGGGCAGTTCACCCTCGCGCAGGAAGTCCCGGCAGGCTTCGGTGGTGAGGGTGAAGCCGGGCGGTACGGGCAGCCCCAGCCGGGTCATCTCGGCCAGGCCCGCACCCTTGCCGCCGAGCAGGCCGGCCATCTCGCGGGAGCCCTCGGTGAAGTCGTACACGTACCTGGTCATCACTCCGGCCTTCTCTCCATCGGGCGATGTCAGTGACGGTGGGGTCCAGGCGTTCCGGTCCCTTCGGGTGCCTGTGCGTCCGGGGCCGTGGCTGTCAGATCGAACGCGCGCGCCTCGCCGGGCGGGATCTCCACGGTGCGCCGTCCGAACGCTGCCCGGATCGGGCGCTGCTCGGACGCGGGTACGGAGATCCGAAGCCGCCCGGCGTCGATGCGCACGCCCACGTCCCAGTGGCCGCGGTAGCGCAGCTGGTAGCCGAACTCGGAGAGCTCCGGCAGCGGAGCGGGGGCGAACCGCAGCGCGTCCTTGCGGGTCTCCAGGCCCGTCAGGCCGCGCTGTACGAGATCCAGGGTCCCCGCCATGGCGCCGAGGTGGATGCCCTCGGCCGTGGTGCCGCCCTGGAGGTCGGCGACATCGCCGGTGAGCGCCTCCAGGCAGTACTTCCAGGCGCCGCCGCGCCGGGCGCGGGCCAGTACCCAGCCGTGCACCAGGCCGCTGAGGGTCGAGCCGTGGCTGGTGCGCCGCAGGTAGTAATCGACGGTCCTGCGCCACAGCTCGTCATCCATCGCATAGCCCAACTGCCGGAATATCTCAGTAAGTTCGGCGGGTGAGAACAGGTATCCGAGCATCAGGGCGTCGGCCTGCTTGGAGACCTGGTAGCGGTTGGGTGTGTCGCCCTCGCCCTCCAGGATGCGGTCGAGGCGCCGGATGTCGCCGTAGCGTGCGCGATAGCCCGCCCAGTCCAGCTCCGCCAACTGCTCGTACCCCTCGAACTGGCTGACCACGCCGCTGTGGAAGGGCACCCGGAGCCGATGGGAGACCTCCTCCCAGAGTCCGAGCTCGTCGTCCCCCAGCCCGATCTGTTCGAAGAGGTCCTCCCGGCGGGGAACGGGCAGGCCGCGGGCGAGATCGAGGGCACGGCTCAGTACCCAGGCCGCGGTGACGTTCGTGTACGCGTTGTCGTCCAGGCCCGGCCGGTCCGCGTCCGGATACGCGTCGTGGTACTCGTCCGGTCCCACCACTCCCCGGATGCGGAAGCGGCCGGTGGCGGGGTCGTGTACGGCGGCGTCGGCCCAGAAGCGGGCGATCTGGAGCAGCATCTCCGCGCCCTTGGTGTGCAGATACTCCGTGTCGCCGCTCGCCTCACAGTACCGCCACACGTTGTAGGCCACGGCCGACCCCACGTGGTACTGGAGCCGGGAGTGATCGGGCAGCCAGCGCCCCGAGCGCGGGTTCAGGTGCAGCGTCTGGGTCTCCTCCCTGCCGTCGCTCCCGCTCTGCCAGGGGTACATCGCACCCGCCCGGCCGGCGTCCTGGGCGTTACGGCAGGCCTGCGGCAGCCGCCGGTGGCGGTAGTCCAGCAGGGCGCGGGACACTTCAGGGAAGTGGAGGTTGAGGTAGGGCAGAACGAACAGTTCGTCCCAGAAGATGTGGCCGCGGTACGCCTCGCCGTGCAGCCCTCGGGCAGGAACTCCCACGTCCAGTCCGGCGGTGTGCGGGGAGAGCGTCTGCAGCAGATGGAAGGTGTGCAGCCGCAGAATTCGCCCGGCCTCGCCCGGCACGTCCAACTCGGCCCGCTTCCACAGTCGTTTCCAGGCGGCGCGATGGGTGGCGAGCAGCTCCTCGTACGCCGGAGCCCGCGTCACCCGGTCGATGGCCGCCAGCAAAGGGTCGCTGATCGCCGGGTCGCGGGAGGTGTGCAGCGCCACCGTCTTCTCCACCACGACGGGCACGCCGTCCACGACCGGGACCGTCAGCCGGTGCGCCGCACGGTCGGGCCGCAGCACGGTGCGTCGGTCCACGGGGCCGCCCGCGGTGATGTGCGTACGGGCCGCGAGCGCGATGCGCAGGTCGGAGACGGAGGTGCGGCAGCGCAGCCAGAGCGTGCCGGGGTCGAGGGTTCCCGAGTGCATCCTGGTCAGATGATGGTGGGCCAGGTCGCGGTAGCGGGCCACTCCGGTGTTGGAGACCGCGGCGTCCAGGGCGGAGTCGATCTCCAGTGGGCCGGACCAGCCCTGCGCCGTGAACTCGGTCTGCAGCGCGGCCAGATGGGGATCGCCCATGTGCACCAAGCGGCGCTGCTCCACCCGCAGCGTGCCGCCCCCAGTCATGCGGAAGCACAGGCTCCGCACGAACGTGCCCCCGCGCACGTCCAGCACCTGGCGGTACTTTGTGAGGGAGTCGTCGTCGGGGGTGAACCACGGGGCGGGAGGGCCGCTGCGCACCCTGCCGTGCTCCGTGCCGGGACGGAAGCGCAGCGGCAGCCAGTTCGGCAGGTTGACCAGGTCCTCGTTCTCCACCTGGCGCCCGGCCACGTCCGACAGCAGCCGGTTGTAGCAGCCCGCGGCATAGGTGCCCGGGTAGTGCACCGGTCCCGCGGTGGCCTCGGGGGCCGCGCCCCGAGTGGCGAAGTAGCCGTTCCCCAGGGTGCACAGCGCCTCCCGCAGCCGCTCCTGGCGCGGGTCGTACCCTTCGTACTCCCATGTCCAGCCGGGCATGCGCTCAGCCCTCCCGGCCGCCGGGACCGGACCCGCTCACCAGCTCGGCGAGGTCGCCCACGACCACATCGGCGCCGTGCTCGCGCAGATCCGCCGCACTGCGCGCGGTGCCGGTCCGGTCGACCCCCACCACCAGAGCGAAGCCGCCGCGCCGCCCCGCCTCGACACCCGCCAGCGCGTCCTCAACCACCGCGGTGGTGCGCACCGCGGCGCCCAGGCGCCGGGCGGCCTCCAGGAACAGCGCCGGATCGGGCTTGCCCGGCAGCCCGGACCTGGCCGCCTCCCGCCCGTCCACGACCAGCCGGAACATCTCCAACACCCCTGCCCCGGCCAGCAGTTCGCAGGCGTGCCGGGACGCGGAGACCGCGGCGCAGGGGACCTTCGCCCCGCGCAGCGCGCGCAACAGCCGGACCGTCCCCGGCCAGGCGTCGATGCCCGCCTCCCGCAGCCGCGCCACGAACCGCTGTTCCTTGTCCGCGGCCACCGCCCGGACGGACCCGGTTCCCGGCGGATCGCCGGCCGCACCCACGGGCAGCCGCAGCTCACGGGAGGCGAGAAACGCCGCGGCACCGTCCAGCCGCGACTTCCCGTCCACATAGCGCCGGTAGTCCTCCCGCTCGTCGAACGGCCGGCGCCGGTCCGGATCGGGCGGCGGGTGCTCGCGCAGACACGCGTCGAAGGCCTCCTTCCACGCGGCCGCGTGCACCCGGGCCGAGTCGACGATCACTCCGTCGGTGTCGAACACCACGGCCCCTACGTCCCGCAGACATGGCGCGAGTGCTTCGTGCACCCCGCTGCCCTGCTCGTTCACCGATGAGCCGTCCATTCCTGTTCCTCCCTCGCGCCAGAAAGGCTCATCGCCGCTCGGTGACGTACTCGGTCAGATCGAGCAGCCGGTTGCTGTAGCCCCACTCGTTGTCGTACCAGCCGAAGACCTTCACCAGATCGCCGTGCGCCAGCGTCAGCCCCGCATCCAGTACGCACGACGCCGGATCGCCGATCACATCGCGTGAAACGATCGGCGCACGACTGACCCGCAGCACGTCCCGCAGCGGTCCCTTGGCCGCCTGCTCGAACGCCGCGTTGATCTCCTGTGCACCGGCCTCGCGGTCGAGCACGACGCTCAGATCGGTGAGCGATCCGTCCTCCACCGGCACCCGCACTGCCAGTCCGTCCAACGCGCCGTCCAGGTCCGGGAGTACGAGCCCGACCGCACGCGCTGCCCCGGTGCTCGTCGGGATGATGCTGAGCGCGGCGGACCGGGCCCGCCGCAGGTCCTTGTGCGGGCCGTCCAGCAGCGCCTGGTCGTTGGTGTAGCCGTGGACGGTCGTCATCAGCCCCTCGCGCACCCCGAAGGCGTCGTGCAGGACCTTGACCATCGGCACCACGCAGTTGGTGGTGCACGAGGCGCAGGAGACCACATGGTGACGGGCCGGGTCGTAGGCGCCCTCGTTGACCCCCATGACCACGGTGACATCGGCGTCCTTGCCCGGCGCGGAGACGAGCACCTTCGCCGCCCCCGCCTTCAGGTGCAGCGCGGCCCCCTCCCGCGCCCGGAACCGCCCGGTGGACTCGATCACGACGTCCACACCGAGCTCACCCCAGGCCAGCGCGGCGGGATCGGGCCGGGCGGAGACGGCGATACGGCGCCCGGCGACGCTGATCGCGCCCTCGTCGTACGCGACGTGGTGTCCGAGCCTGCCATACGTCGAGTCGTACTCCAGCAGGTGCGCCAACACCCCGGTCGGCGCAACGTCGTTGACCGCCACCACATCGATCCGGGTACCCGCCGCCCTGTCCGCCCGGTCCAGGACCGCGCGCAGATAGTTGCGCCCGATCCGCCCGAACCCATTGATGCCCACACGTACGGTCATTCCGGCCTGCCTCCCTCACGGCGTCCGCCATCCGTGCCGCACCGACGGCGGTATGCGCCACTCTCTCCTGCGCGGGCGCCGCGGACAGGGGGCCGAACGGCCCCCGTGGCGTACGGAGGGCCCCGCACTGCCCGCGAAGCCATGAGGCGGAGCGCGCACAAGGCTCCGAGGAACCCGGCTGATCACAACCTCGCACCGGCCCCGGGAGGTCAGGCCCCGACCGTGGCCCGTTCGGAACTCGTCTCCGCACGGCCCATGGAGCAGTCTCGATTCCAACAGTGGCCGTACCGGGCCGGCGGCGTAGCGTCCCGCGGCCGGCGGGGAGGGGGCATGGTGCTTCGCGACACGGTAACGGGGACGGAAACCTGGGTCACCGAGCTGCTCAACCGCCGCCCCGTGGGGGGCTTGGCGCTGGGCGTGGTCCGTAACGGCTCGCTGGAGTACTTCCGCGGGCACGGCCTCGCAGACCTGGCATCCCGTACTCCGATCACCGAGGACACGGTCTTCCGTGTGGCCTCGATCAGCAAGACCTTCACCGCGATCGCGGTGCTGCAGCTGTGGGAGCAGGGCCGGGTGGACCTGGACGCGCCGGCCGACACCTACCTGCACGCCTTCCGGCTGGTCCCGGCCGACGCATCCTTCCGGCCGGTGACTTTGCGGCACCTGCTGACCCACACCGGGGGCATCGGCGAACTGCGCGGTCCTGCCGACCTGTTCAGGCCGAATGCCGGGGAAGGAATGCGCACGGACCGTCCGCTGCCGCCGCTCGCCGGGTACTACCGCCGCGGGCTGCGCATCGACGCCGAACCGGGGACGCGATGGACGTACGCCAACCACGGATTCGCCGCGCTCGGCCAGATCGTCGAGGACGTCAGCGGGGTGCCCTTCGACCGCTACCTGCATCATCACGTCTTCACGCCCCTCGGCATGACCGACACCTCCCTGGTCCGCTCCGAGCGGATCCGCCGGCGTCTCGCGACGGGATACCGGCTGTCCAGGCGGGGAATGGCAAAGGTCACCGACCGGGAGCGGGCGACACCCGGCGCGTCCGCCGTCTACTCCACGATGCGGGACATGGCCCGTTACGTTGCGGCCCTGCTCAACGGCGGAGCCAACGAGCACGGATCCATTCTCGAATCCGCCACGCTCGCCGCCATGTTCCGGCCCCACTACCAGCCCGACCCCAGAGTGCCGGGCATGGGCCTGGGTTTCTTCCGCGGCGAGGCGGGCGGCCACCGTCTCATCGAGCACCAAGGCATCCTGCCCGGCTTCACCTCGCAGATGTTCCTGGCCCCGGATGACGGCATCGGCGTGCTGGCCTTCACCAACGCGGCGCACCGCGCCCTGCTGTGGCTGCCCGCCGAGTCCGCCGCTCTCGTCCGCCACTTGCTCGGCCTCCCGCAGGAAGCGCTGCGCACCGATAACCCGCACCGCCCTGATACGTGGGGCAAGTTGTGCGGCCGGTACCTCCTGCCCGGTCGGCTCACGGATGTCCGCGCCAGGGCCATGGCCGGCACCGCCGCCGAAGTCCTCGTCCGCCGAGGTCGGCTCACCCTGCGGATCCTGACCCCGGTGCCCGCCCTGCTCCGCGGGCTTGAGCTCCACCCCGACGACGCGAACGACCCTTCCGTGTTCCGGATCGACCTCTCGGCGTTCGGAATCGGCGTTCCCCGGGTCGTCTTCGGCAGCCCCGGGGACGACGCGGCGGCCACCTCTCTCCACTTCGTCCCGATCCCGCTCACGCTGCGTGCACGGGAGGGCGCACGTCGCCGCTGGGACGGGAACTACGTGCTCCGCTGATACCTGCGACAGCGTGCGCGGGACCTTCGCCCGACGTGGTGATGACCATGATGCGGCAGGTCGCCGTCGGCAGCCGTCCACCCCGTATCGGCAGGTGACCGCTCACCGGCACGCTCTTCGCCGCGTCTGCTCCGGGGCGCTCGCCGCGCGCCGCCTCTGCCGGGCGGCTCGTTGCCGCGGTTGACATCGCTGGGGTTCAAGTTACTCTCAATATTGCTAAGAATATTGGTAATCAATGAACTGAGGTAGAATGGGTGCCGACGAGACCACCGAGCCGTACCGGTGGCGATGGCTGATCCTGGTGGTGATGATCGTCGCTGAGGTCATGGATCTCCTGGACGCGTCGATCGTCAACGTCGCCGGGCCGGCGCTGGAGGAGTCCCTGGGCGCCAGTTCCGTCGGACTGCAGTGGGTGATCGGCGGTTATGCCCTCACGCTGGGGGCCGGGCTGGTGCTGGGCGGCAGGCTCGGCGACCGCTACGGGCGGCGCCGTATGTTCCTGATCGGTCTGACGGCGTTCACCGCGAGCTCGCTGCTGTGCGCTCTGGCGCCGGACATCGAGTTGCTGATCGCCTTCCGGCTGATGCAGGGCACCGCCGGGGCGATGCTCCTCCCGCAGGGACTGGGCCTGCTGCGGGAGAACTTCTCCGGGCCCGAACTCACCAAGGTGTTCGCGGTCTTCGGTCCCGCTCTCGGCCTGGGCGGCATCATCGGCCCGGTACTGGGCGGCGGCCTCATCGAGGGGGACTTCTTCGGGCTGGGCTGGCGCTCGGTGTTCCTGGTCAATCTGCCCATCGGTATCGCGGCCCTGGTCATCGCCGCGAAGTTCGTACCGAAGAAGGCGGGCGACCGTACGGTGAGCGTCGACATGGTCGGCGCGGCGCTGGTCGCGGTGTCCTGTGCGCTGCTGGTGCTGCCGCTGAACCAGGGGCAGGAGGACGGCTGGCCGCTGTGGACGTGGCTGTGCATGGCCGCCTCGGCCATCGGTTTCGCCCTGTTCGCGCTGCAGCAGCGCCGTACGGCCGCGGCAGGCCGTGAGCCGCTGGTGACCCCCGGCCTGCTGCGCAAGCCCGCCTTCACCGTCGGGCTCGGCGGCATCGCCCTGTTCTTCGGCGGGCTGATCGGTACGCAGCTCGTACTGACCCTGTACCTGCAGATCGGCCGGCACTTCACCGCCGGGGACGCGGGCCTGGGCAACCTCCCGCTCGCGGTGGGTACGGCGATCGGCGGCGCGGTCAGCGGCGCCGTCCTCGCCGACAGGATCGGCCGCAAGGTCCTTCAGATCGGGCCGCTGGTCCAGCTGGCCGGTGCGGCTCTGCTCTGGTTCGAGCTCGACGGCCTCGACGCGGCCTCGTTCTCGATCTGGGACATCGCCCCGGGCGTGGCGGTGGCGGGTGTCGGGGCGGGCATCGTGATCGCCGCCCTGTTCAGCTTCATCCTCGCGGCCGTCGACGACAGCGAGATCGGCTCCGCCTCCGGGGTGCTGACCGCGGTGCAGTCCATCGGCGGCTCCATCGGGGTGGCGGTCTTCGGCTCGGTGTTCTTCGCACAGGCCAAGACCGGCGACTTCACCGCCGGCTTCCACCACGCGCTGATCGTCCAGGCGTGTCTGCTGGCGGCGTTCCTCGCCGTCACCTTCCTGCTGCCGAAGAAGGCCCGTCCCGAGGACGAGCAGCACGGCATCACCCCCGATGCCTGTGCTCCCGGCTCCGGGGCGAAGCAGGACATCACCGTGTGATCCCCGGCCCGGGGCCGCTCGCGGGACGGCCCCGGGCCGGCGTATCCGCAGCGAACGTGAGAAGAGGACAAGGGGAGCGTCATGACCCATCGGAACGTACTGATCGCGGGGGCGGGCATCGCCGGCCCGGCCCTGGCCTACTGGCTCCACCGGCACGGCATCGCGGCCACCGTCGTCGAGCGCGCCCCCGCTGTCCGGGAGGGCGGGCAGACCGTGGACCTGCGGGGCGCCGGGCGGGACGTTGCCCGCAGGATGGGACTGGAGCGCGTCCTGCGCTCCCATTCCACCCATGAGGAGGGCATCCGGTTCGTCGACGAGGCAGGCCGGGTCAAGGCCGCCCTGCCCACCGGAGCCTTCGGCGGACAGGGCCCCGTCGCCGAGCTGGAAATCCTGCGCGCCGACCTCTCCCGCCTCCTGTACGAGGAGACGCGGCCCTACACCGAGTACCTGTTCGCCGACGAGATCACGCAGCTGTCGCAGCGCGACGAGAACGTGCACGTGACGTTCCGCAGCGGCCACGACCGGGCCTTCGACCTCGTCGTCGCCGCCGACGGCGCCCGCTCACGCACCCGCGACCTCGTCTTCGGCGACACGACGGACACCAGGCCCGTGGGCCTGACCACCGCGTACTTCACCATCCCCGGCCATCCTTCCGACGGCCGCTGGGCACGCTGGTACAACGCCACCGGAGGGCGCACGGTGACCCTGCGCCCCGACAACCGGGGCACCACCCGCGCTTCGCTGTCCTTCCTGTCCCCACCTCGCGGACACGAGCGGCTGGCCCCGGACGCGCAGAAGCAGCTCCTGCATTGCAAGTTCAACGACGCCGGCTGGGAAGCGCCCCGTGTCCTGGCCGCCATGGACACCGCGCCGGACTTCTTCTTCGACTGTGTCACCCAGGTCCGTATGCCCCGCTGGTCCCGGGGGCGGGTCGCCGTCCTCGGCGACGCCGGGTACTGCGCGTCCCCGCTGAGCGGGATGGGCACCAGTCTCGCCTTCACCGGCGCCTACGTCCTGGCCGGCGAACTCGCCCACCACGCTCATCACACGCACGCCTTCAACCGCTACGAAGCGGTACTGCGGCCCTACGTCGAACGGGCCCAGGATCTGCCGCCCGGCGTACCCCGCGCCGCCACACCCCTGACCCGGGCCGGAATCCGCACCCTGCACACCGTCCTCAAGGCCGCCGCCCGGCCCAGCGTCGCCGGTGCGCTGAACCGCTTCTTCGTTCCGCCCGCCGACACCGTCGCTCTGCCTTCCTACAGTTTCTAGTTCTCACGCATCATGGGACACCGATACCTTCAGTGACAGTGAAAGCAGCTTCATCCTCATGACGGCCAACCGGTCCCCCGAGCCTCAGCCCGATGCTTCCGCGCAGGGCACCATCCGCGACCAACTGCGTCATCTGACGCGTCGACAGCAGCGGTTCGAGCGGTTCCTGGGCAGGCAGCTGCAGGTCGATCCCGCCGGTCTCGCGGTGATGGACCACCTGGTCAACGTGGGACCGGCGACGCCGAGCGAACTGGCCCGCGAACTGTCCACCTCGACTGCCGCGATGACGCTGGTGATCGACCGCCTCGCGGACGGCGGGCACGTCAGCAGGGAGCGGCACCCCACCGACCGGCGCAAGGTGATCGTCAAGCCTGCGGAGCACTGGGAGGCGGCCGCCTTTGAGCACATCGAGCCCCTCGTCGACGGCATTGCCGAGATCACCGGGTCCATGACACAGCAGGAGCAGGCCACGGTGGCCGCGTTCCTCGATCGGGCGGTGGCCGCCTACGACCGGGCGACGAAGGCATAGGCGGCCTGCCGGGCCACGATGCTGATCAGCTTCCACGCCACCCTCTCGATACCCATGCTGCCGCCGAACAGGGCCGGAAGGACCGGCGCGAGCACCGCCCGCCTGGCCATACGCACGGCATGTGCGTCGAAACGGCGGCACGTACCGGTGGCGGTGCACTCCAGAGGACCGGAACGCACGGCAGCGGACCCCAGGTCCGGGCTCGGCGTGGGTGGTGCTGGAGGTCGTCGGCAGCGCCGTGAGCCAACGGCCCGGTCTTGGCCGCTGAAATAGGGAATGCGCTGTGCCATTGGCCCATTGATTCGGGTTGGTGTTGAGCCAGTGGTGTGAACGATGGTTAGCTTGTTGATCTCTGCAATAACCATGGCGTTGCGCTGGGCCGCGCCGGACGGCAATGAAGCCGCTAGGTCCACCGCAGCGCCTTTGCCGTGCCCGCTGGGGGCGGGCGGCAGACGCATCGAGGACGTTGAGTAAGAAGGGGGCGGTTTCCGCACGTGAAGAGGATGTTCGTCGCACCGGATCCAGGGCTGCTGCGCCTTCGTACGTCGTTGCGTGCCGTGATCGGCTGTTCTTTGGCGGTCGCCGTCGCCGAACTGGCCGGATTCCCGCTGTCCGCTTCCATCCTCGGTGGGCTCGCGGCTCTGCTGGCGCTCTTCACCGTCCAGGATTCGACCGTACGTGACCAGGCGGTGACCACCGCCCTGCTGCCCGCCGTCGGCTTCCCCGTGCTGGCCCTCGCGGCGGTGCTCCATGACATCCCCCTCGCACGCGATGCCGCCTTCCTCGCGGTGGTGCTGTGCGGGGTCTACGCCCGGCGCTGGGGGCCGCGCGGCCACGCCCTGGGGATCTTCGGCTTCATGATGTTCTTCGCCACGCAGTTCCTGCATGCCGGCGTTGACGGGCTCCCGCAGCTCTATGCCGCAGTGGCGCTGGCGCTCGCGGCCACCTCGACGGTCCGCTTCGGGCTGTGGTGCATCGAGCGTCGTAATCCGCCGCCCGCAGCGCCGGCGCTCCCCGAGGTACGCGGGTTGGCCCGGCCCACTACCCGGCAGGCCGTCCAGGCCACCGTCGCCTGCGGTTTCGCGCTCGCCATCGGGCAGATCGTCTCCGGCGAACGCTGGTACTGGGCGGTCGGCGCCGCCTGGTGGATCTTCGTCAACACCGCCTCGCGCGGCGAGACCCTGGTCCGAGGCTTCCGCCGTGTGCTGGGCACCGTCGTCGGCATCGCGGCGGGACTGCTGATCGCGGTCCCGCTGCACGGCGCGGTGATTCCCACGGCCGCGCTCCTGGCGGTGTGCGTCTTCGGGATCTTCTACACCGCGGCCCCCTCGTACAGCTGGATGATGGGCGCAGTGACGTTGCTGGCCGGACTGCTCTACGGCCTGCTGGGGGTGCTGGACACCGGCCTGCTCGGGCTGCGCCTGGCGGAGACCTGCGTGGGGGCGCTGGGTGCCGCGCTGAGTGTGCTCTTCGTGCTGCCCGTCACGACCCATGTCACGAACGACACCTGGATCCGGCGTGCCCTGAGCTGTGTGCATGAGTGCACCGCTGTGGCCGCCGCCCGTATCGCGGGCTCCGAGACCGCTGACCCCGCCCCGCGCGTCGCTGAGCTGGAGATGCTGCTGGGCAAGGTGCGGCTCTCGCTGGCGCCGCTGGTGCATCCGCTGAATCCGATGCGGGCCCGCAAGGGCCGGGCGCGGCAGGTGCTCGCGCTGCTCGACACCTGCGCCCGTGAGGTGCGGGGGCTGGCATCCATCGCCGCCGACCCCGAGGCCTCGCACGACGCCCGTCTGACCGCGGCCTGCCAGCGTGTGGAGGCCGCCGTCGAGGCCCTCACCGCCCCGCGCCGGACGCGGGACGCGACGGCCACCACTGCCGCGATGGCCCAGCCGCCCGTCGCCGAGCCCGCGCTCGTCCACCTCCACGGTCTGGAGAGTGCCTTGGCCGAGCTGGCCGCGCCGCTGCACAGCACTCGGCGCTCGCCCCTGGTCGGAGCCTGATCCGGTCCTTCGAGGCCGGTGTTGCGACCTCGGCCGGGCGTCCGTCGTATGGAGTCGCACGGGACGGACTCCGGCACGGCTGAAGGTGCCGCGGCCCCGCGTTGCTGGAAGGCCCTCGTAGTACAGCTACGAGGGCCTTCGGCCGTCTTGTGCTCGTACGACTCGGAGATGGACGCACGGTGGAGGCGGCCTGGCCGAGACGCGGGCCCTCAGCTTGTGCGTGGACCCCAGCGGGGCGCCCGCTGCCTGCCCTGCATGCTCGCCGCGTTACTGCCTCGTGGCGGAACTGGCAGCGCAACCCGGTGCCTTGTGTTCGCACGCGTCGGACGACGCGCGCTGCCCTGGGCGGGGGGCACAGGCTTTCGCGCTAGCGCGTTCCCTTCCCGCGTCGAACCCGGGGCCCGAGTCCGTCACCGCCCGACCCGCGTCGCCTCCCGGTACACGAGCGTCGCCGCCGCGAGGTCGGCCAGGCCGCTGCCGACGGACTTGAAGACGGTGATCTGTTCGGCGTCGCTGCGGCCGGGGACTGTGCCCCGGCACAGCTCGGCGAGCGTGCCCGCGATGTCGGACTCGGCCAGCACCCCGGCGGCGATGGGCTGGGTGAGGTCTCCGGACTCGCGTACGGCGACGGGTGTGTCGATGAAGACCGTGCCCCGGCGCAGGCAGGCGTCGTCGGCCTCCCGCATGTCGGGGCGGAAGCTGCCGATGAGATCGAGGTGGGTGCCGGGTTGGAGCCACTCGCCGCGTACGACCGGTTCGGTGGCCAAGGTGGCGCAGGTGATCAGGTCGGCCCGGGAGGCCGCTTCGGCGAGGTCGTCGACGGGGTGCGCGTCCATGCCGTCGGCCCGCAGGTCCTGTACGAGCCGCGCCACGCGCTCGGCGGACCTCCCGTGCACCAGCACCGTCCGGGTCTTGAGCACGCTGCGGTGGGCCGCCGCGGCCAGGCTGCCGATGTGCCCGGTCCCCACGATCAGGTGGACGGCGCTGTCCGGGCGCGCGAGGTGGGCGGCGGCCAGCGCCGAGGTGGCGACCGTACGGCGCCGGGTCAGCTCGTCCCCGTCGATGACGGCCAGATGCCGGCCGGTCTCCGCGTCGGCCAGGATGTACGCCGAGGACAGCGCGGGACGGCCCGCTGCCGCGTTGCCGGGAAAGACGTTGACCAGCTTCACACCCAGGAACCCGCCCTCCGTCCAGGACGGCATCAGCAGCAGGGTGCCGCCCGGGTCGCCGCCGATGGTGTGGTGGTGACGGTCGGGGGAGTGCGCACCGCGCGCGAAGGCGTCGCCCAGGGCCGGGACGAGGGTGTCGAACTCCAGGTACCGGGCGGTCTGTTCGGCGGTGATGTCGAGCACGGCTCTCCTCTGGTCCACGGCGGTACGGCTGCCGGTGCGTACAGGTGCATAGGGGTGCGTACGGGTACGTGTGGTGCCATCAGTCACCTGACGTCACCGGCCGGGGCCTGGCAACGACCGCCACGCGGGCTGTCCACCACGCGGGCCGCCCGTCACCACACCTCCCCGCACACCCGCTACCCACCGGCCCGCTCGCCACTACTCTCCAAGGCGCGGCATCGGCCCCTGCCACGCGGTGTACGGCCGGTGCGGACGGACTGTTAGCGTCGGCGCGTACGGCTGGTACATACCAATAGCGGATGAGGGGCAGGCACGTGGTCACGACGAACAGCGGACGGCGCGCGTACATCGGATCGTTCACGACGGCGGGGGGCGCCGGCATCACCACCGCGGCTGTCGACCCCGACACCGGCGCGCTCACTCCGCTGCACTCCACGGCCGAGGTGGCCAACCCCTCCTACCTCGTCCCGGCCCCCGACGGGCGGCACCTGTACGCGGTCAGCGAGACCGGTGACGGCGCGGCAGCCGCCTTCGCCCTGACGGATACGGGTACGGACGAGGGCCATGGCCTCCGCCTCCTCGCCCCGCCCACCTCGGTCCAGGGCGCCGACCCCACCCACCTCGCCCTGGGCGCGGGCCATCTGCTGACCGCCAACTACTCCTCCGGCAGCGTCACCGCGCTCCCGGTACGCCCGGACGGCGCGCTCGCCGGTTCCGCCACCGTGCTGCGGCACGAGGGCAAGGGCCCGCACCCCGACCGCCAGCGCGGTCCGCACGCGCACGCCGTACAGGCGGACCCCACCGGCCGCTGGGTGCTGAGCATCGACCTGGGTACCGACTCTGTGCGGATCTGCCAACTCGACGCCACTGACGGCGTGTTGAGCCTGCACAGGGAGATCCCGCTGCGCCCGGGCAGCGGCCCCCGCCACCTGGCCTTCCACCCGAGCGGCGACCACGCGTACATCATCAACGAACTCGAATCGACGGTCACGGCCTGCCGTTGGGACGCCTCCGAGGGCGCCCTCACCCCGCTCGCCGAGACCGACATCCTCCCGGAGGACGCCGACGCCACCTCCAACTACCCCTCCGAGCTGGTGATTTCGCCCGACGGCCGGTTCGCCTGGGCCGCCAACCGCGGCCACGACAGCATCGCCGTACTCGCCCTCGACGAGACCGGCGAACGGCTGACCCTGGTCACCACCGTCCCCTGCGGCGGCCACTGGCCCCGAGACCTGGCACTGCACCCCGACGGACGACACCTCTACGCCGCCAACGAGCGCTCCGGCGACGTCACTTGGTTCACCATTGACCCCCGTACCGGCATCCCGGCACCCGGCGGCTCCATCGAGGCCCCGGCCGCCTCCTGCGTCGTCTTCGTCTGAGGCGCCTCGGCTCGCCACAAGCATCCGGTCGGTGAGTCGCGGCGGGGCGCCCCGGCTCATCGGCCGGGGTGCCGCTGGCCTTCCGTCCGGCGTCGGCGCACGTCCGCACCGGCCGAATCGCGCGTGGCGCCGACTTCGAAGAGTGGCTACGGCGGTGCCGCTGGCCCCACCTTGAGGCGACTCGCGGCGGCCTTACCCCAAACGGACATGCTCCGTGGCGACTTCGAGCGGCCCCGGCGCCCATTAGTCGAGATGCCTTCCAGTGGGGCCAGCGCAAGCCGCCCTTGAGCCTCCGAGTGGAGCCACGGCAAGCCGACCCGGGATGGGGCCGACAACGCCGCCGTAGCCTTCGAAGACACCGGCGCGCCGCCCACTTTGACGGCCTTCGCCCCGAGCCCGGTGTGCCCGTGACATCCGGCGAGCCGCCGCACACGGTGACGTCAAGAGGCTCCCACGCGCCGTCGCCGTCGGCGGACACGCGGCGAGCCGCCTCGATCCCGCCCGAGGAAGCCAGCGCTCGTCGACCGATCTCGGCGGCCCCACGCAGCCTCGCGGGCCGGCCTCTGCGTACGCGCTGCGCCGCTTCCGGGCTCCGGGCGCCTGATGGCCCTCGCGGGCGCGCACGTCCCCGTACGCGCGTCCGTCCCACCCCGTCTGCGCCGTACGCGCCCGCAAAGCCCGCCGGGCCGCCCGCGCGCAGTGCGCACGAGCGGCCCGGCGAGAGCGTGGCGTCGGGGCGGCTAGCGGACCGGCGCCGCCTGGGGGACGGGCTGGAGGGCGATGCCCAGGGCGGTCGCGTAGTTGGAGAGGACCAGGCGGCCGACGGCGGTGTAGGCGCCGAGCGGCTCGGCCGAGGCGCAGCCGGCCTCGGCGGCGGCCGCGGTGAGCACGCCGTCGGCGATCTCCGGGCCGATCAGGTACGGGGCCAGGGCCAGCTGCTGGGAGCCGGAGGAGCGCAGCTGGTCCGCCGTACGGGAGATGGCGCCCTCCTCGTCCAGCGCGGCGGCCAGGACCGGCACGGCCAGGCGCGCGGCCAGCAGCATGCCGGTGATCCCGGCGGCCTGGATGGCCTCCTCGCCGCCGACGGTGGCCAGCACGATGCCGTCCGCGGCCGTCGCGACCGTGAACAGCCGGGCCCGGTCTGCGCGCGCCAGGCCCGCCTCGGAGAGCCGTACGTGCAGGGCCTCGGCGAGCAGCGGGTGCGGGCCCAGGACGTCGGTCAGCTCGGCGCCGGACCCGCTGTTCATGATGGCCTGGCGTATACGGCGCAGCAGGGCGCTGTCGGGGCCTGCCAGCAGCGGCACGACCACCGCGGCGGGGCCCTCCGCGGCGCCCTCGCCGACGCGGGCCTTGTGCTCGGCGGCGGTCTGTGCAAGCACGGCCTCGAGCGAGGGGAACTCCGGGTCGCCGCCGTCGACGTAACCGATCCGGGCGTTGAGGCCGGGCAGCTCGGAGCGGGCGATGAAGGAGACCTCATCCGCCAGGCTCCGGGAGACGGCGGTGGGGGTGCCGGGAACGGCCAGAACCAGAGCGGGTGCGCCCTCGGGCGCGGAGGCGGGCTCCGGGCGGCGGTGGCGTCCGGACTGGCGGGGACGCGGCATTCGTACAGGCAGGCCGGGTGCGGGCCCAGTGGGGGAACTCATGGCGCCGCATGCTAACGCCTCGGTGCACCCCTGCGCGGAGGGAGGGTTGAGTCGGGAGGTATCCGTCCCGATTTATCCCGCGCGTCAGTGTGTCGGAAGTGGGGAAAACGTCACACCGGAGCTGACGGCGTGTAAGGCGCGGCAGGTGAGGTGATCTGCAACAACGCGGGGTCGGCAGGCAGCAGGAGCCGGTCGGTGGCGAGCGCGGCGGCGATGCGCAGGGCCCCGTCCAGGGGGTCTCCGGCGGGCTCGACGGGACGTGCTCGGGGCAGCCGCGCGGCCAGGGCGCGGCGCAGCGGTGCCAGCAGGGGCTCGCCCATGCGGAAAAGGCCTCCGGTCAGCGCCACTTCGCTGTCCTCTCCGGGCGGGCAGACGGCGGCGGCCGCGTCGGCGATGTGCCCGGCGGCCTCGCGCAGGATGCCGGCCGCCACCGGGTCCCGGTCCGCGCAGCGGGCCACCTCGGGGGCGAAGGAGGCCAGTACGGCGGGCCGGTCGGCCCGCGGGTACAGGGTGCCGGGCAGCTCGGCCACGGCGCCGAAGACGGCTTCGGTACGGGCCAGCAGCGCCGCCGAGCCGCCCGGCCTGCCGTCGTGCGCGCGCAGCGCGGCCTCCAGCCCGGCGCGGCCGATCCACGCGCCGCTGCCGCAGTCGCCCAGCAGGTGGCCCCAGCCGTCGGCCCGCCGCCAGCCGCCCGCTGCCGTCAGGTCCGTACCGGTGGCGATCAGGCCGGTGCCCGCGGCGACCACGACCCCGGGGCGCTGGCCGAGCGCACCGGCGTAGGCGGTCACCGCGTCGGCGGCCAGGGCGAGTTGGCGTACGCCCAGGGAGCTGCCCAGCGCCGCGGGCAGCCGGGCGCGCAGGTCGGCGCCGAGGGATGCCATGCCGGCCGCGCCCACGCACACCGCCGTGAACCGTTCGCCGCCGACCTTGGCGAGCAACTCGCTTGCCATCGGCAGGAGTTGGTCGAGCAGGTGTCCGGCGTCGATGCCGCGCCGGCCCGTACGCACCGGCTCCGACCAGGCGTGTGAGGCGAGCGGTCCGGGGGCGTCGCCGTCCTCGCCGTTGGCGTGGGCGACGGCGATGCGCAGCCCGGAGCCGCCGGAGTCCACGCCGAGCACGAACCCGGCATCCCGGCTTGCCGCCGGGCCCGGGGCGCGCGAGGGCGTCCCGCCCGGCGGTGTGCGCCGCGTGGTGCCCGGCGGTGTGCGCCGCGTGGTGCCCGGCGGTGTGCTGTGCGTCGTGCCCGGGGGCTCAGCCAAAGCCGCGGGCGTCCTGCTTCAGCGCCGTGTCGACGGTCAGCGCGGTGGCCACGACCAGGCTCAGCAGCGGGTCGGGGAGCTGGTGGTGAATCTGCAGGACGTAGTTGTCCGCGGTGGTGAACATGGTCTTGGCCAGGCCCTCCCAGGTCTTGGTGATCCGGGCGACCTCGGTCTCGGCGTGGTCGACGATCGCGAAGTTCCAGGCCCGCCAGTTCTCGGCCTTGATGGCGCCGATCTGCTGGCCGTTCGCCATCATCGCGAAGTTGATCTTGCCGATGGCGTTCTGCTGGACGATCTCACCGACGGGCTGCCCGTCGGGCCGCTGCACGATCACCTTGGACTTGATGAACTTCGCCGGCCGCGTCAGCACCATCTGCGGCTGCCCGTAGGCGTCCCGGATCTCCAGCTTGTGGGTCATGTACTGATCCAGGCTGGAGACGACCCGCAGCACCTTCTTGGCCGTGCTCTGGCCGACCTGCACCACCGTGCCGAGGGTGTTGCCGTTCTGGTCGAAGACGCCGTACTCGTTGGTGACCTCGATCAGCTTCGCCTTCTGGTTCACCACCAGGATCGGCTCGGTGAACAGGGTGCCGCCGCCCGGCCCGGTCGGCCCGACCCCGGCCTGCTGCTGCACCTGGCGCTGCACCCGCCCGGGATCGGCGGCCTGCCGGCCCGGCATGCCCGGCTGGGGCGCGTACTGCTGCTGCATCTGCTGGCCGGGGGCCTGCTGCAGCTGCATCTGCTGCTGCGGGTGACCCTGCTGCCCGTACGGCTGTCCGCCCGGCGGGGCCATCTGCGGCGGGGACGCCTGCTGGGGGGCCTGCTGCTGGGGAGTCTGTGCCGGCATCGCAGCCTGCTGGGGCTGTCGGCCCGGGTGCGTGTGCTCGGTCCATCGGGAGCCGTCCCACCAGCGCAGCTGGTCGGGCGTGCCCTGAGGGTCGGCGTACCAACCCGCAGGGATGTTCGCATTCGTCATGCGGGAACACTACCGTCCGCGGTCGCGACCGCCCGGCGGCCGGCTTACGGCAGCTGCCAGTCCACCGGCTGGGCCCCCTGGCGTACGAGGAGGTCGTTGGTACGGCTGAAGGGGCGCGAACCGAAGAAGCCGCGGTCGGCCGACATGGGGGAGGGGTGCGAGGACTCCACGGCCGGCAGGTCGCCCAGCAGCGGCCGCAGATTGCGGGCGTCGCGCCCCCACAGGATCGACACCAGCGGGGTGCCCCGCGCCACCAGCGCGCGGATGGCCTGCTCGGTGACCTCTTCCCAGCCCTTGCCGCGGTGTGCCGCGGGCTTGCGGGGCGCGGTGGTCAGCGCCCTGTTCAGCAGCAGCACTCCCTGCCGGGTCCACGGCGTCAGATCGCCGTTGGAGGGCCGGGGCAGCCCGAGGTCGGAGTTCATCTCGCGGTAGATGTTCTCCAGGCTGCCCGGCAGCGGGCGTACCTCCGGCGCGACCGAGAAGCTCAGCCCCACCGCATGCCCCGGTGTCGGATACGGGTCCTGGCCGACGATGAGGACGCGTACCTCATCGAAGGGCTGTTGGAAGGCGCGCAGCACATTGCTGCCAGCCGGGAGGTAAGTACGCCCCGCGGCGATCTCGGCCCGAAGGAAGTCGCCCATCGCGGCGATACGGTCCGCGACGGGCTCAAGTGCCTTGGCCCAGCCCGGTTCGACGATTTCATGCAGAGGTCGTGCAGCCACGGGTGTCACCCTACTGGCCCAGCCGTGCTCCCTTTGACCCGATCCCCGGATCGACGCCACCGACCTCCCCGCTCACCCCGCTCTCCGCTCCGTCTCTCGGTCACGCCCCGGCCGGAGTCCTCTGTGCGAGGTGAGCCCAGAGCCGCCAGTACGTGGTCTTGGTGTCCGGTGTGGTGGCAACCGCCACCCATCCGGTCGAGGGTCGTTGGTTGTTCACCCGCTCGACAGCGTTGCCGGTGCCGTGCACCTCGCTCACAATCTCAGCGTGCACGTCCCCCGCAGCGCGCCGTTGAGCAGGACCGACCACCACACGGCCCTGGACTTCCAGGCAAAGGGAGCACACGTGAGCGAAGCCGAACACCCGGCGCCCTCCGAGCCTGCTGAGCCCGCCGACGGCGGCCGGACCGATCCTCTCGTCCAGCTGTCCCTGTCGCAGCTGCGCCAGCGCACCAGCATGAAGTGGCGGGCGCACCCCGCAGACGTCCTCCCCCTCTGGGTGGCGGAGATGGACGTCCCCCTCGCGCCCGCCATCGCCGACACCCTGCAGCGGGCCGTCACGCTCGGAGACACCGGATACCCCTACGGCACCGCCTATGCCGAATCCCTTGCCTCCTTCGCCGCCGAGCGATGGCAGTGGGACGGTCTGCGGGTGGAGAACACCGCGATCGTCCCCGACGTCATGATGGGCATCGTCGAAATCCTCCGCCTCGTCACCAGCCCCGGCGACGCGGTCGTCGTCTGCTCCCCCGTATACCCCCCGTTCTACGCGTTCGTCTCCCACGACGGCCGGCACATCATCGAGGCCGGCCTCGGCTCCGACCTTCGAATCGACCTCGGTGCACTCGAAGACGCCTTCGTACGCGCCCGGCGCCACGGCCGCCGCGCCGCCTTCCTGATGAGCAACCCGCACAACCCGACCGGCGTCGTCCACACGCGCACCGAACTCGAAGCGGTCGCCGCGCTCGCTCTGAGCCACGGCGTCCGGGTGGTGTCCGACGAAATCCATGCCCCGCTGGCCCTGGATGGAGCCCACTTCACCCCATTCCTCAGCGTTCCCGGCTCAGAGAACGGCTTCACCGTCACCTCCGCGTCCAAGGCGTGGAACCTGGCCGGTCTCAAGGCCGCCGTGGCCATCGCCGGAACCGACGCCGCGGAGGATCTTCGGCGTATGCCCGAAGAGGTCAGCCACGGCCCCAGCCACCTGGGGGTCCTCGCCCACACCGTGGCGTTCCGTGACGCCACCGACTGGCTCGACGAACTCCTCGTCGGACTCGACGCCAATCGCGCCCTGCTGGGCAAACTGATCGAGGAGCACCTCCCGGACGTGCGGTACATCCCGCCCCAGGGAACCTATCTCGCCTGGCTGGACTGCACCCGCCTCGGACTGCACGACGACAACCCCTCCAGCGGCCCCGGCATCGTCAGCGACCTGGCGGGGCCGGCCAAGATGTTCTTCGACGAAGCCCGCGTCGCCGTCAGCTCAGGCCACGTCTTCGGCACCGGCGGCGCCGGCTGCGTACGCCTCAACTTCGCCACCACACCCGCCATCCTGCGCCGGGCACTCGCCAGGATGGGACGCGCCACCAAGCGGACTGATCCGCCCGGCCAGACCTGAGAGGCCGCTCCCGGAAGTCCTCCGGGGGTGAGGGCAGGGGATGCTCTTACGCTCGTCGGCCAGCAGAGCCCCGCATCACACCCGGAGCTGGCCGAGGGGGCGGGCGCGGTGTCCGGCAGGGCTGAAGGCGCGGTTCATTCGTTGGAAGCGCCAGGTGTAGTCCGGCCACAGGGTGGTGTTGGTGTTGGTGCGCGGGTCCAGATACCAGCTGCTGCAGCCGCCGGTAGTCCACACGGAGTCGGACATCCGCCGCTGCAGGCGCGCGTTGTACGCCGCCTCGGTCTGCGGCAGTACCTCGATGTCGGCGATCGAGTGGTGACGCATCTGGGCGATGCAGTCGACGGCATAGCGGATCTGTGCCTCGAGGATGAGGGTCATCGAGGAGTGCGGCAGACCGCTGTTCGGGCCGATGGTGAAGAACAGGTTGGGAAAGCCGGAGACCATCACCCCCTGGTGGGCCCGCATGCCCTTGGCCCATGCCTCGGAGAGCCGCTGCCCGCCGCGCCCGCTGATGCCGTGCGCCATGGGCAGGTCGGTGGTGCGGAAACCGGTGCACAGCACGATGGCGTCGGTACGGCGTTCCGTGCCGTCCCGGCAGACCACGGTGTCCGGCCCGATCTCGGCGATGCCGTCGGTGATCAGGCTGACATTGGCGGCGGCGACCGCCGGGTAGTAGTCGTTGGAGAGCAGGACCCGCTTGCAGCCGAAGGCGAAGTCGGGAGTGAGTCGCTCGCGCAGCTGCGGATCGGCCACGCTGCGGCTCAGATGCCGCAGGGCCAGCGCCTGAAGCGCCTTCCGGATGCGGGCATGCCCCCCGACGAAGCCGAGGACATAGCTCTCCCGGCTCCAGAACAGGACCTGCCGGACCAGCTGTTGGAGTGCCGGAAGCCGGGAGTAGAGCTCGTGCTCGATCCGGGTGAGCGTACGGTCGTGCCGCGGAATCACCCAGGCCGGGGTGCGCTGGTAGAGGTCGAGCCGGGCCACCCGCGACTGGATCGCGGGCACGACCTGGATCGCGGAGGCACCGGTGCCGACCACGGCGACTCTCCGGCCCGCGAGGTCGAACTCGTGGTTCCACCGCGAGGAGTGGAAGACCGGTCCCCGGAACTCGGCGAGGCCGGGGAGGTCCGGCACGGCCGGGAAGCTGAGCGGCCCGGTGGCGGAGACGAGGAAGCGCGCCCGGTAGAACGTGTCGCCGAGGGGCGAGGTGAGCCGTATCCTCCAGCGGGCCGCCGACTCGTCCCAGGCGGCTTCGCGCACCTTGTGACGCAGCCTAAGATGCGGACCGAGCCCGAAGACGTCGACGCTGCGCCGCAGGTAGTCGTGGATCTCCGGCTGGGTGGAGAAGGAACGGCTCCATCGGGGATTGGGGAAGAACGAGAAGGAGTACAGGAGCGAGGGGATGTCGCACGTGGCGCCGGGGTAGCTGTTGTCCCGCCAGGTCCCGCCGACATCCGTGGCCCGCTCCAGGAGCACGAAGTCGTCGATTCCCGCTTGCTTGAGCCGTATTCCCATGCCCAGGCCGGAGAACCCCGCTCCCACGACGGCGACCTCGACCGTGTGCACCGTACCCGCTGCCTTGGGCGCGTTGTCGTCCATGTTTCTCTCCCGGGGGCGCCAAGTGGGTTGGAATTACGTGAAGTCAATCCACGAACCGATCATTTGGTGTGCGTGCTAGCGTCGTTGGACATGGACCTTGTCGTCGTTGAGCGGTTCGCCAGGGAATGGGCCGAGGCGTGGAACTCCCATGATCTGGAGCGCATCCTGGCTCACTACACCGATGACGTCGTCTTCGTCTCGCCCGGCATTGTCCGATTGCTTGGCGATCCGTCGGGAGAAGTACACGGAAAGGACGCCCTGCGCGCGTACTGGGCCGCCGCGTTGAATTGTCTGCCCGGGCTTCGTTTCACCGTCGAGGACGTCCGGATCTCCGTCGGTACGGTGGTCATCAACTACCGTAACGAGCGGGGCCAGGCGGTCTCGGAGGTGCTGAGCTTCCGGGAGGGCCTGATCTGCCGGGGGCTTGGTGCCTATGGGGCCGAGGTATGAGAGGTGCGGTCCGAGGTGGGTGGATGGAATTCCGGCCGGAGGCCTTCGGGCGGTTCTGGTTCGTAGGTTCCCACCGCGGTCCGCCACGATTGGGGCACGGCGATGGAGTGCGCTTCGGTGACGTTGTAAGCGATCATGGACGACTCGCCCTCGGCGGCCGGAATTCCGCTTCCTTCATGCCACATGGCGTACTCGAAGGTGAACGACTTACCCCCGATCCGGGAGATCCTGACGCCCACGCAGACAGGATCGCGGAAATGCAGTGGCTGCGCGTAGGAAAAGGAGATCCGGCCCACCACGAATCCGCGTGGGCCGTCCACGTCCTCCTTGAGCACATCTGCCTGATAGACCGCACGGGCGCTCTCCGCCCAGCGCAGATAGGCAACACTGTTGACGTGACCCAGCATGTCCACGTCGTGGAAGGGCACTTCGAAGCGCTGCACGCAGCGGAAGCGTGAGTGGTCGGGGCTGTTCGGGTCTGGCGCCAAGGCCGTCCTCCGTCGTGGGGCGGGATGGGTCAGGCGGAGGCCGTGTCCTCCGCGGGCGGGGCGGCCCCCGCGACCATGGTTTCGTGCACCTGGGCCCTGCGCAGGGCGAGTTCGCGTTGTTCTCGGTCGGCGGCGAGTGCCACATCCTCGTCGCGGGCCATGAGCGTGTCCAGGTTGTGTTTCGCGTACCGCATGACACCCAGCTTCTCGTAGGCCGATGCCACCCGTTCGTCCCACAGCCCGATGTCCCGCAAGGTGGGCACCACACGGGTGAACAGCAGGCTGCGGAACGCCTTCATCGACGGCGATTTCTCGACGGTCTCGACGCAGTCGGCATGGTCGAGCCCCAGCGCCTGCCACATCTCGTCGCCACGGAACCTGCGGAACAGCAGCCTGGAGCCCTCGATGATGAATTCCTGACGGTCCCTTCGTTCCGTGTCGGACAGTTCCGAGTAGAGCTGCCGCAGGGCCAGTCGGCCGAAGGCGACATGCCGTGCCTCGTCCTGCATGACGTAGGCCAGGAGGGCGTGCGGCAGCGGCGCGACGCCGTTGGCGGTGGTGTCGCGGAGGAGGCCGAAGGACGCCAGTCCCAGGCCTTCGATCAGTACCTGCATGCCGAGATAGGGCAGGTCCCACCGGGAGTCCGCCAGGATCTGCTCCAGGAGGGTGCGCAGGGCGTCGTTGACCGGGTACAGGAGCCCCAGCTTCTCGCGGACGAATCGGCCGTATGCCTCCAGGTGCCGGGCCTCGTCGATGACCTGGGTGCTGGCGTAGAACTTCGACTCCAGGTCCGGGACGGTCTCCACGATCCGCGCGGCGCACACCAGGGCACCCTGCTCACCGTGCAGAAACTGGCTGAACTGCCAGGCGGTGGTGTGCAGGAAGAGCTGGGCGACGAACCGCCGGTCATGGCCGAAGCGCTCCCAGGTCCGCGAGCCATGGATCGGGATCAGTTCCTCGGGCTGGCCCAGGGGGTTGTCGCGGTCGACCTCGAGTTCCCAGGGAATGCGGGTGGCCGCGTCCCACTGCCGGTCCTTGCCTCGCTGGTAGAGCGTCATCAGCCGTTGGTCACTCAGGTCGTACTCCCAGGTCATCCGGGCATCGCCGGATGCCGGTACGTGGAAGTCGGGACCCAGGTCAGTGCCGGTGTCCACGAGTTGCAGGGCAGGGGCCGTGTCCGCCGCGTCGGGCGGGCTCGCGTCGGTCGTCGTGTGCATCGTCAGCCTTCGCTCCGGTGGTTGTCATCAGCTGGCTGCGCAGGGTGTCGAGGTACGGGCCCGGGTGGTCGCGGAAGCAGAAGTGGCCGCCCGGTACCGCTCGCAGGACGAAGCGGGAGCGGGTCCAGCGCGCCCAGGCCGCCATGGTCCGGCCGGGCTGGAGAGGGTCGTCGGTTCCGCACAGGCCGGCGACCGGGATGTCGAGCAGGGGCGGTTCCCGCTTCGGGCCGTGCCGCAGCAGCGCCAAGTCCCTTCGGCCGAACTCGACACCGGCATCACGTATTCGCCCTGGTCCGGGTCCGGCACCCGGGCGGACCGTGTCCCGCAGGGCGCGGGCGGCCATCTCCAGCAGTTCGTCCGCACTGCCGTCCAGGTGCCCGGTCAGATGCGGAGGCGGGCAGTTGGAGACCACCAGTACGGCCGGGGGAACATCGTGGCCCGCACTCAGCTCGGCCGCGAGGAGGTGCGCGAGAAGAGCCCCGAAGCTGTGCCCGAACAGGCCGTAGCGCGACGCGGGCGGATTCGTCCTCAGCTCTGCCCGCACCTGCCCGGCCAGTGCGGCCACTGCCTCGGCCGACGTGTGGGCGGGCGGCACGCCGCGCCGCGTGCCCCGGCCCGGCAGGTCGAGTCCGGCCAGGCGCAGTGTGCCCTTGGCGTGGTGGTTGAGGCGGGCGTAGGCCTGGCCCGTCCCGCCCGCGTAGGGCACGCAGTAGAGCGTGGTGATGACGTCCGTGGTCATACCCGTTCCGCGGGAAGCGCGCAGGGAAGTTCGGCGGCGATGTGCTCGGCGAGCTGGACGAGGGTCGGCCGGTCCGCGAGGGTCTCAGCGGTGAGGACGACCCCGGTGTCCTGCTGGACGCGGTCGCCGATCTCCAGGGCGAGCAGGGAGTCCACTCCGAGGTCACCGATGGGCAGGTCGTCCGGCACGCTTTCCTGCTCGTCGAGGTCCAAGCCTTCGCGGATCAGTGCGACGAGATAGCCGAGAGCGGCACGCGAGGCAGGCCCGTTGTCCGGTCCGCTCTGCGGCGTACGGGACTGGGCCAGGAGTTCCTGCAGGGCGGTGTCCGGTGTCCTGGGGGCGGTCATGGCGTCCTCCGTCGTCCTCCGTCGATCCAGTAACGGCGCTTCTCGAAGGGGTAGGCGGGCAGTCGGACCCGTCGGGTCGCGGGGCCGTTGACCGCGGCGAGGTCGAGGTCGCCGCCGAGTGCGTAGTGCGTGCACGCGGCGGTGAACAGCGCTTCGAGGTCCACCAGGTCCACCGGCACCGGGCGTTCGCCGTCCCGGGCGGCGAGGAAGTGGGCCCGGGCGGCCGTGGCCGGGGGGCCGCCGGCTGCCTTCGCCAACTCCTCCAGGTCCTCCAGGTCCTCCAGGACGGGGACACCCCAGGAACGCAGGGCCGAGGCGGCGGTGTGGAAGCCGAGCGTCTGCTTGCCGTCCGGAGCCGGGCAGGCGGTGAGCCGCATGGGCGGTGGCGGGACCAGGGCGGCGGCCGAACTCGGCGCGGTGAGCCACTTGCCGAGCTTTTCCAGCAGTTCTGGCAGGGTGGCACTGTGGAAGGCCGCGCGACGGGGGAAGCGCGTGCGATGCCCGCCGAGGGTCGCCGCGACAGCGCACAGGTCCGGTTCGGTGCCGGTCAGGGCCGCAGCCAGCCTGGCGACGGACTCGCGCAACGCGGACTCGGTCCTGGCGGACACCGGGACGATCACCCGGCGCCCCGACGGTGCCGTCGGCGCGGGGCGCTCGGCCTCCTCCAGGACGACGTGCACGTTCGTACCGCTGAAGCCGAAGGAACTCACGGCCGCCCTCCGGGGCCGGGCCGCAGCCGGCCAGGGCACAGGCTCCGCGGCCGTGGACAGGCGGGTGCTGGCCCAGTCGGCCTTCCGGTTGGGGCCGTGCCTGAGCGGGAGGGCGGGGAACTCGGCGTGTTCGAGCGCCAGCACGGTCCTGATCAGTCCGGCGATACCGGCCGCCGCTTCCAGGTGCCCGACGGACGCCTTCACCGAGCCGATCCGCACCGGCTCGCCTTCCGCCTCTGCGGCGGACCGGTCGAGGCCGTAGACCGCGCCGATGGAGTCGAGTTCGATGGCGTCGCCGACCGGTGTGGCGGAGCCGTGTGCTTCCACGTAATCGATCTGACGAGGCATCAGTCCGGCATCGCGCAGCGCCTCGGCCATCACCGCTCGCTGCGCGGATCCGAAGGGTGCCGTGATGCCGTTGCCGGCCCCGTTGTGGTTGATCGCACTGCCCCGGATCAACGCGCGGACCGGCATGCCCCGGCGCCGGGCCGTGGACAGGGGCATGAGCACCGCGACCCCGCACCCCTCACCGCGTACATAGCCGTCGGCGCTCTCGTCGAAGGGGCGGCAGCGGCCGCTCGGGGAGAGCACCCCGAGCCGGGTCAGTGCCTCGGTGGGCTCGGTCGCCAGGACCAGGTTCACCCCTGCGGCCACGGCCAGTTCGCACTCGCCGTGGCGCAGCGCCTGAACCGCGAGATGAACCGCGGTCAGCGAGGACGAGCACGCCGTGTCAACGGAGAGACTGGGGCCGCGCAGGCCCAGGTGGTAGGAGATACGGCCGGCCGCGGACGCGGGACTGACGCCGACTCCAGTGAAGCGGGAGAGCCTGCCGCCCTCGGAAACGCGCGCGTAGTCCGCCGAGGAGATCCCCACGAAGACGCCGGTACGGGAGTCACGCAGCGAGCGCGGGTCCACCCCGGATTCCTCCAGCGCCGCCCACGTGGTCTCCAGGAGCAGCCGGTGCTGGGGATCCATGGCGTTCGCGTCCGGGGCGCTGACGCCCAGCAACGGCGCGTCGAAGTACTCGATCCCACCGAGTACGCCGAGGCGGCCGAAGGCATGGTCGTCGCACGGAAGTCCCAGCAGACGGCGGCGTTCGGCGGGCAGGGCGCCGGTGAGGTCGTCGCCGCGCCGTACCAGGTTCCAGAAGGCGTCGCTGTCGTCGGCTCCGCCCGGCATACGGCAGGAGATGCCCACGACGGCGACGGCTTCGGCCGCGGCCTTGTCCTCCGGTGCGGCCACCTGCGCGGCCGACGTGTCGTGCCGCAGGGCGTTCGCGAGGTCGTCGACCGTCGTACGGTCGAAGAACACTCCGATCGGGATGGTCCGGCCGGTCCGCCTGTGGAGGGCCGCGGCGACCTCCGCCAGACCCAGCGAATCCAGACCGAGTTCGGACCAGGCGCGCCGGCGGTCCACCTCGTCCACGGGTACGGCGAGTACCGCGGCCACGGTCTCGGCGATGACAGCGGCCGAGGCCGCGTCCGCTGCCGCGCCGTCCGCCGCCACGGCAGCGGCTGCCGGGATCGTCCCTGCCAGGGTGCCGGGTGCCGCGCGGCCCTCGGCCCGGAGGCCGTTCTCAGCGAGTCCGGGTGCGACGTCCGTGCGGTGCAGTTCGTCCAGCGCGGCGCGGTGCAGCAGATCGCGGCACAGCGAGCGGCGCACCTTGCCGCTGCTGGTCTTCGGCACTGTGCCCGCGGGCACGAGGATGGTGAGACGCAGGCTCACCCCGCAGGCCGCGGTGACCGCGGCCCGTGTCCGGCGGCCGACCGAGGCGAGGTGTTCGGCAGGCAGTTCCCGGTCGCGGACCTCCGCGACCAGCGCCGCCTCCTCGCCGTGCACGCCGTCGAGGGCGAAGGCCGCCGCGCAGCCGGGGCGGAGTTCGGGAACGGCGTGCCAGGCTGCCTCCTCCATCTGGGCGGGCGCGACATTGCGCCCGCGCACGATGATCAGGTCCTTGATCCGGCCGATCACCACTACCTGCCCGTCCCGCAGACAGCCCAGGTCGCCGGTGCGCAGGTACGGACCGTCGCCGTTCGCGAGCCGGGCACCGAAGGTGGCCTCGCTCTCCTGCGGCCGTCCCCAGTAGCCGGTGGCCACGCTCGGTCCGCGGAGCCAGATCTCACCCTCCTCGCCGTCGGGCACTACCGTCCGGTCTCCGGGGGAGACGATCCGCAGCTCCAGACCGCGAGGCTCCCCGCTGGCCACCGCCTTTCGCTCGGTGACGATCAGGGGCTCGCGGCGCAGTGCCGTTCCGGCGGCCATCAGGGTGCATTCCGCCATTCCGTAGCAGGCGAGGAAGGCGCTGCGGCGGAAACCGGCCGGGGCGAAGGTGTCCGTGAACGCGTCCAGGGTCTGAGGGCGGAGCGTCTCGGCGCCGTTGAACGCGACGTTCCAGCGGCTCAGGTCCAGCTCCGCGACGTCTTCGGGCCGGGCCCTGCGCGCGCACAGGGCGTAGGCGAAGTCGGGGCCGCCGCTGGTGGTGGCGCCCACGGCGGTGACCAGCCGCAGCCAGGACATCGGGTTCTGCAGGAAGGCCAGCGGTGAGCTGAGATGGACCGGGAACCCCTGGTGCAGCGGGGTCAGAATGCCGCCGATCAGCCCCATGTCGTGGTACGGCGGCAGCCAGATGACGCCGGTGGAGTCGCCGGTGTGGCCGAAGGCCGACTCGATCACCTCCAGGTTGGCCAGCAGGTTCTCGTGCCGGACGATCACCCCCTTGGGGTGTCCCGTGCTGCCCGAGGTGTACTGGAGGAAGGCCGGATCCCCGGCGTCCGGCCGGGCGACATCCTCCGGCGCCACCGGCTCGGTGTACACGTCGGTGGCGACCACACGCAGATGGCCGGCGCCCGCTGCCGCCAGCCCTTCCGCGACGCCGTGGGCCAAGTCCCGTGTGGTGCAGACCAGTTCCGTGCGGCAGTCGCGGGCGATGGCGCTCAGCCCGGTCCACTGGTCGGCGCTGAGCGGGGGATAGGCCGGTACGGGCAGTACACCGGCGTACAGACAGCCGATGAAGGCGGCGATGTACTCGGCGGACGGCGGTGGATACAGCAGGACCGCGGCCCGGTGCCCACGGTCCTTGCCCGGCGGGCGGCCGCTGTCGCTGATCAGGGCCGCCGCCACGCAGCGGGCCCGCGCATCGAGCCGGCCGTACGTCAGTTGCTGCATCGACTCGCCGCCGTCGGCCCCGGGCAGGTGCAGCTGGAAGCCGACGGCGGTGGGAGCCGAGCGGGCACGTGCGCCCACCATGTCCACCAGGCTGTTCACCGGGATACGCCCGTCAGCCGGGCGGTCCGGGATGCTCCAGCCCGCCCGTGTCACCGGTGCCCCGCACGGGCCGGGTGGAAGGGGGACCAGTAGAACTGGCTCCAGTAGCTCTCGGCGATCTTCACCCACGTCCACAGGAGTTCGGGGGAGTCGGCGAAGCGGTGCGGGCTGACCATCAGCCAGCTGAACACCGCCTGGCTGTCCCGGCAGGAGTCGCAGTGTCCGCTGGTACAGCAGAACTGGACGGTCTCCAGGTCCGCCGCCCAGGTGTTGAACTTCGGCAGCACCGGGTTTCCGTTGCGCGTGCGGTCATGGTGGGCCGGCAGGCCGGAACTGATGCTGGGGCAGACGTCGTAGCCGAACTCCCCCCAGTGGCTCCGGCCGGTGATCATGACCTCGATGGAGTACGGGTGACTGATCACCGTTTCCGGATAGGCGGCCTGCACCCGCAGCGCCTCGATGAGCAGTTCCCGGGTGCGTTCGGCGTAGAGCGGATCGTCGGTGTCGTAGCTGCTGTAGAAGTTGAAATGGACCCGGTTGCCATGGGCGCGGATGCGGCGGACGGTGTCCTCGATGTAGTCGATGCCCTTCTCGGTGAGGGCGTAGATGTAACCGGCCCGCGGGTCGTCGCGGTAGTTCTCCAGCGCGGTCTCGAACAGGTCGGTGAAACGCCTGCCGCCCGGGCGGATGGCGCGCAGTTCGTCGTCGAGGGGCCCGCCGCCGAAGAGCGAGATGGCCACGGTCAGGTTCTCGAACCCCTCCAGCGGCAGGGGTTTGAGGCCGTTGGTGGAGATCGTCACGTAGTCCATGGCGTCGCGGTAGACGGCGATCCGGTCCATGACGAGAGTCGGTTCGCCGCCGATGAGCAGCGCCGTGTTGACCCCGCGGCCGACCTCGGCTCTCACGAACGCCCTGAGGTCGTGGAGGCTGGTGTTCTCCTTCGTGGACTTCTCGAACTCGTAGGTGAAGAACCAGCAGCCCTTGCAGCGGAGGTTGCACGCGTTCGTCAGGTGGTACTCGGAGGAGCGGATGCCGGCCGAGAACCGGCGTACGGCGTTGAAGCGGGCCTCCAGTTCGGGATCCCCGGCGAGCGACTCCCGCAGGCGCTGCCCCCAACCGGTCAGTCCGGGGGCAGCGTTCCTGCGCGCCGAGGGCAGGGCGATCGTCACGTCCTGCTTCACGACTGCACGGGGTCTTCCGGCGCCGCGTTCTCGGGTGGCGCCGATGCGGCGGGGGTGTCGGGAATGGTCAGCCCCATCTTCGCGAGTTCGGGCCGGATCCGGGCCACGAACGCATCGCGGGCCTCGGCGTTGGTGCGCTGCCGCAACCCCCAGCGCAGGTACTGCTGGGTGCGCGTGGAGTTCTCGCTGCCGAACAGGCTGAGCACGAAGGGCCACATGCGCGTCAGCGTCTGTTGTACCTCCTCCCGCCCGGCCTCGTCCTTGATCAGCTCGCGGACGATCCGGCGGCCGTGTCCGACGTGGACGTGCTCGTCCCTGATGACCTTCCCGAAGGAGTTCGCCCAGGGCCGGTAACTGGAGTGGGCCATCTCCTCGATGTGGTCAAGGACCGCGTTTTCCCCGATGTACGAGAACAGGGCGCGCTGGGGCCAGGTCTTGATGTTGTGGATGGCGGGCGAGGCATAGAGTCCGCGCTCCAGGAGTTTCTGGTGCAGCATGTACGAGGTGTCGATGCCAAGACCCTCGAGCACCTCCGCCCCGATCATGTAGTGGTCGATCTCCTCCGCGGCCCGCTCGCAGCACACCTTGCGTTCGTAGGCGTTGGGCGCGATCGGGAAGAAGACCTGAAGGTAGTCGTCCGCGCCAGAGAGTTCGCCCTCGGTGTGGACCATCATCTGGTGGGTGGCCAACTCCTGGTATTCCTCGGGCATCCGGCGGAAGTCCTCGGGGGTCTCCACCACCGGCACGGGTCCGGCCGTCTCGTGCGGCATGTTCGGTCCTCTCCTTGGCGCTCAGCGGGCAGCGGTGCCCGTCCGGTCGTCGGCCGGAACTTCCTGCGGGGTATCGCCTTCGGAATCGGCGAGCGCCTCCTCGATGCTCTGGTGGAACCAGGCGATGGCCTTCTCGTAACGGCCGAAGGTGAGCGCGGAATTGCCGCCCGATTTCATGCCTTGCTGGATGGAGAGGAACCGCGCGGCATCCTCCCGCTTGACCTTCTGGATGACCTTGAGGCTCTTTTGCCATTTCTCCTCCTCCGCCTCGGACTCATAGAGTCGGCGGGCGAGGAGCGCGTAGAAGTTCATCGTCGAGTGGTCCACGTCGTCGGGGTATACGTGCCACACGGCCGCATGCTCGGGGAGTACGGCGATCATCGTGTTCGGCCAGACGACGTACAGCAGCGTGGACTGCTCCACCAGATCCCATTTGGCTTCGTCGATGTGCCGCAGTTCGGTGATCTCACGACGGGGCAGCACACAGCGGATGTGCGAGCCGAATGAGTCGAACTTTCCGACGTTCGAAAGGAACACCGGATAGATCGTGGTGCGGTGGGTGAACTTGGTGTGGTAGTTCTCCAGGAAGATGTCGAACGGCAGCTTCCAGTTCACCGGATGACGAACCGTCGACGGTTCGAGGGCCACGTACTCCGCGAGTCCCAGGTCCTGGAGGTCCTCACCGACCTCGGCGAGCCAGTCCACCAGCTCCCGTTCGGGGGCGTTGCCGTCGGCCTGCACATAGACGAACCCCGCGTGCACCTGGCACCAGAGTTCCCGAAGGCCGAACCGCCCCTTGTCGGACGCCACCTCGGGGAAGCCGAAGTCGTCCGGGACATGGCGCAGCGCCCCGTCCGCTCCGTAGGTCCACGCGTGGTAGGGGCAGGCGAACGCATTGGCGTGCCCGGCTTCCCGCTCCTCGAGCACCGTGCCGCGGTGCCGGCAGACATTCACGAACGCGCGGATCCGGTCGTCCTTGCCGCGGACGACGAGGATGGGTACCTCGCCGACCCGGACGGTCTTGAAATCTCCGGCCTTCGGGAATTCGGCGACGTGCCCGACGGACAGGGGCCTGCGGTACCAGATCTGCTTCAGCTCTGCGGACAAGCGCTCGGGATCGGTGTACACGGTGACGGGATTGAAGTACTCGCTCTCCTGGCCCGCCATGTCCGTGGTGCGCTGCTCGTTGAATTCCAACAGCTTCTGGATGATCCCGACCTGGGTGCTGTGATCCATCAGTGCCCCTCTCGCGACGACAGTGCGGTACCGAGGAGGAAGGGTGAGAAAGAGTGATGAGCGAGCGAGTGGCAGCGCCGGTCGATTCTCGTGTATCCGCCGGACTGCTTGTGAGATTCGTGGGTCTGGCGGGAACTCGGAGAGCGCGGGCCGAACTGATCCTCGTAATTGTGCTGAAACGGTTACTCGAGCGTCAAGTTGCGAGCGGCAAGTAATCGGCGCGTTCCGGCCGTACGCCTGGAGTGAAAGCGATCTCGGATTGCGGCTGATCGAACGCCTCTCACAAGGGACAGACGACTCCGGACCGTGTCGGGCGCCCGGACAGGCGAGGGTGCCGGACGGCCGCACTTCTCGCCCCTTTGGCCCCAATCCGCAGCTCTGCCCTGCCGAACCAAGAATATTGAGAATTACCTTTCGAGACCACTTTAAAATGTCTTGAAATGGCCTGATCGCTGATCAGGGACACATGGAGAGTTCGGCCTGGTTCGCGGGCTCGGTGCTGTTGGGGGCAGGCTGTGCTTGAGGTCGGCGTTGACCAACTCGTCGGGGTTCAACTCGGGTGAGTACCGGGGGGAGTACGGTGGCAGGAAAGCGCAGCTCGACATCGTCAAGATCGGGCAGCGAGCCAGTCGCGGACCTTCCGGGACCGGTGGGCGCAGCGCCCGTCGACCACGAGATGCACCTTGCGGTCGAAGTGGCCGGTGAGCCGGCCCAGGAAGCGGCGCATCGCCTCGGTGGTGAAGCTCTCGATGAACAGCATGAAGGGCATCCCGCCCTTGGTGCTGATCGTCGACATCGCGTTCGCCGAGAACCGGTTCCCGCTCCGCCGCACCACGGGGGCCTGCCCTTCTCGCCCCAGGTACGGCCGGCGACCTGGTCGAAGCGGATGCCGCCCTGGCCGGCGAAGAGGATCTCGCCGCCGTCCGTCCTCGCCTTCGCGCGGACCTTCGGCCAGATCTCCTGCTGCCGGCGCGCCACGGCCTGTGGGTCCTGCTCGACGGCCCCCTTGTCCGGGCTCTGAAAAAACAGCCCCCACCGCCTTCAGATACGTGCCCGCCCCCGGTCCGGTCAGCCGCACCCGGTACAGCTTCGCGATCAGCTCACCCACCAGCCACCGCGTCCGCAACGGCCCGTACGGCCCCACATCACAGGGCCGGTGACCGAGCACCGCATGACGCACCGCGGCTTGCTCCGTCTCCTTGAGCACCTGTCAACCGCCGTCAGTGCCCCCCGAACACTGCCGCCACGTTCTCACGGTCCCGCCCCGCCGCCAACACGGCCACCGCCCGCGACCGCAGGGCCTCCTGCGCCGACGGCGACTGACGTTGGCCGTGACCCACCACGTCCCACTGCCGAGGGCCACACAACACAGTCGACGGCCGCGGTGCCGGCGCGCCCGGCTGGTAACTTGCGGTCCCATGGAGCCGAGATCTCGCACTCTCTGGTTGCGCACCGAACCTCTCCACGCCGTCATCTACTTCGACGAGCAGTGTCGCGCGCTGGGCAGGTCGCTGGGGCTCAAAGGCTTCTGGATGGGCTACTTCGCGATCCGTACCGCTCCCATGGGGGCGGTCGGGCAGGGCGCGGCCACCGCCGCCCTTGCCGTGTTCGCCCCGGGCATGGTCGGCCGCGCCCTGCCTTCGGCGTGGCGGACCGTCACCCCTGAACAGGCCGTGGAAGCCCGCGCCCGCGCCGCCGCCCGGGTTCTGCGCAGGGTCGCCCCTGGCATCGAGGAGCACGCGGCCTCCCTCGCTGACCCGCTGACGGCCATGGTGGAAGACGCCCCCGTCCTTGCCCGGCCGTTGTTCGCGGCCAACCGTCCGCTGTGCGACCGGGCCGACCCGGTGGAGCGGCTGTGGCAACTCACCACGGCCTTGCGCGAGTTCCGTGGCGACGCCCACGCCGCAGTCCTTGCCGACCATGACCTGGACGCGCCGGAGGCGCTCGCCCTGACCGCCGGTACGGGAAGGGTGACCCGCGAGAGCATGCGGGCGGACCGGGGCTGGAGCGAGGCCGAATGGGCAGGGGCCGTGGACCGGCTGCGCTCCCGCGGACTGTTGGACGCCGAGGGGAACGCCACCGACCGGGGCCGCGCGGACCGTGACCGGATCGAGCACGCCACCGACCGCCTGGCCGCCCGGCTGCTGCGCCCACTCGCCACCTCTCGGGCGGACGCCCTGCTCGCGGCCCTGAAGGAACCGGCCTGGCACGTGCTGCGGGCGAACCTGCTCCCTTTCCCGAACCCCCTCGGCCTGCCGGACGAGACGGGCCGGGGGCCGGGACCGACCGGTCAATACAACTCGGCCGCCGACTGACGACGACCGTCCGGCCGTACTTCTGGGGTTTGCACTGCGGGTGATCCGAGGCCATACGAGTCGTCCAGGACAGCCCCGTTTCCCGGACCCCGGCAGGCGCCCCGCACAGCCGGGTTTCCCTCGGGCTCATGCGTCCAGTGCTGGGCGCGGGCTCGCGGTGCAGTTTGACGGGGCCCTCGCCGCGGGCCCGACGGCGTGAGGCCGGGGTGCTCGGCGTGGCGACCCTGCGGCTGGTGTCGGCCGCGGTTGTCCTGCCGGTCGTCCGCAGGCCGCGGATACGTGGGTACTCGCGTGCGGAGTGGGGCACCGTCGTCGTCCTCGGCCTCATGATGGCCGGGGTGAACGGGCTCTTCTGCCAGTCCATCGCCCGAATCCCGCTGGGCCCGGCAGTCGTCCTCGAAGTCCTGGGCCCCTAACACTCTCGGCCCTCGCCTCCCGACGGGCGGTCAAGCCCGTCTGGGCCGGGCGGCCGGCACTCGTGGGCGTCCTCTCCTTCGGTGGCGGGGGCTTCGGCTGTCTCAACTCGTCGGTGTCGTCTGAGCCTTGGGTGGTGATGCCATGCGGGCGGCGCACATCGTCTTCGGTTCCCGCACCGGGCACCGCTTCTCGCAGACCGACTGGCTCGCCCTCCCCGCGGCGGTCGTGGCGCGGCTGTTCCTGCCGCTCGGGATCGCCGAGTCGGGCGCCAGGCTCTTCGGCCCGACGGCACTCGTGCTGGGCTCGGCCCTGGCGGTCCTCTCCCCGCCCGTCGCCTTGCGCCGCCGGCCCGCCTCCACGATCACGATCAGCCTGGAACCGGCCATCGCCGCGACCCCCGGTTTCCTCGTCCTGAACCAGGCCCTGTCCGCCATCGAGTTCATGGCCATCGCCCAGGTCATCGCGGTGAGCACGGGGCTGTGCGGACACGGGTGGGACGGGGGAGGGCGGCGGTTCCGGAGGCCTGACGGGCTCCGCTGGGCCCTGCCAGGAAAGCGCGTAGGCGTGCTTGATGCTTTCTGGGGCCGCTGCCATACTCCTCCCCATGTTCGATCCGACGCCCGTCATCGACGACCTTCGTGACGAGGGCGAGGAACTCGACCGGCTGGTAGCCGAGTTGGGGGCCGAACAATGGGCCCTCGCCACCCCCGCGCCCCGCTGGACGATCGCCCATCAGATCGCCCATCTGCACTGGACCGACCATGCGGCGCTGATCGCCGTCACGGACAAGGACGGTGCCCACGCGCTGAGCGAGAAGGTGCTTGCGGCTCCCGGCTCCTTTGCCGACGAAGGAGCCGAAGAGGGCGCTCAACTCCCGCCCGGTGAGCTGCTGTCCAGGTGGCGCGAGGGGCGGTCCGCGCTCGATCGGGCGCTTCGGGACGCGGCGCCCGGCAGCCGCTTTCTCTGGTTCGGGCTGCATCTGTCCGCCGGCTACATGGCCACCGGCCGGCTGATGGAGACCTGGGCCCACGGCCAGGACGTCGCCGATGCCCTGGGTGTGGTCCGCACCCCTACGGACCGCCTCAAACATGTGGTCGGACTCGGTGTGCGCGCAAGGGACCTCGCCTTCATGGTGCATGGGCTCGCCGCGCCCACCGAGGTGTTCCGGGTGGAAGTCACCAGCCCGGCCGGCGAGTTGTGGACCTACGGTCCCGAAGATGCCCCGCAGCGCGTCACCGGCCCCGCCCTCGACTTCTGTCTCCTCGTCACCCAGCGAGCCCACCGCGCTGACCTCGCCGTACGCGCCGAGGGCAGCGACGCCGACCGCTGGCTCGACATCGCTCAGGCCTTCGCGGGCCCGCCCGGCAGCGGTCGTCCGCCCAGGGAAGCGACCGATTGACCCCCCTCCAGATCGGCAACGCCCGCGCTTGCACGTGACCGCTCCGCCCCGAGGCGCGAGTTGCCCACCGGTGGCGAACTGGGGTTCTCACCGGCGACTACCTCGCCGAGCTGACCATGCTCATCCCGGGCCGCGACCGGCTCAAGGACCGGCAGAACGCCGAACAGGAGAAGACAATCTAGGTGCTGCGAAAAGCCGCGGTCTTCTTCGCGAGGGAGAGCGATCGGTGAACGAGTTGTACGCGTTCACCGAGGCGGAGAAGATCCCCCCTGTCGATGTGCACATGAACGCGGCCGGTCCCCTGTCCGAGTGGCGATTGTGTGGTGACGCCTAACCGGGTGGCGGCCCACCCGCTACGAGTGTCCCGCCGCTCGGTACACAGCCACACTGTGACGGGGCGTCAGCGCAATGCAAACGTGTACGCCAGCATCGCCACCACGGTGGCACCACGGACGATCAGGGACATCGCCCAAGCGGGCACTCCGAAGCGCCGTGTGCCGTTGCTGTCCCCGTGCGGGGGCCCGGTTGGGATCGCCGTGGTGATAGCCGGTGGGCTGTGGTGTGCCCATGGCGAAGGCCCTGGTCGGAGGGGTGCTCCGGGCAGGGCCTTCGGGGTGTTCGTGGAGGTCAGACGGATCGGTGGTAGGGCTGGGGTACGTGTACCGAGGCGCCGAGCTCGTGGGCGGCGTGGCGGGCGAAGGAGGGGTTGCGCAGGAGTTCGCGGCCGATCAGTACGACGTCGGCCTGGCCGTCGGAGACGATCTTCTCGGCCTGGCGGGCCTCCGTGATCAGACCGACCGCGCCGACGGCGAGCTCCGTCTCCTGCTTCACGCGCTCCGCGAAGGGCACCTGGTAGCCGGGCTCGCTGACGATGCGGGCCCGCGGTGCGTTGCCTCCGGTGGAGGTGTCCAGCAGGTCCACCCCGTGGGCCAGCAGGTCGCGGGCGAAGCGCACCGTGTCGTCCGCCGTCCAGCCCTCGCGCTCGTCCTCGGGGTTCTCGGTCAGCCAGTCGGTCGCCGAGATGCGAAAGAGGACGGGGAGTTCCTCGGGCCACACCGCGCGGACCGCGTCGACCACCTCCAGCGCGAAGCGGGTGCGGTTCTCGTACGAGCCGCCGTACTCGTCGGTGCGGCGGTTGCTGTGCGGCGAGAGGAACTGGCCGATCAAGTAGCCGTGCGCGCCGTGGAGTTCGAGGACCTGGAAGCCCGCGTCCAGCGCGCGCCGGGCGGCGTCCGCGAACTGGCCGACGATCTCCCGTATCTCCTCGGTCGTCAGCTCCCGGGGCGCCGGGAAGCCCTCGTCGTACGGGAGCGGGCTGGGCGCCACCGTCTGCCAGCCGCCGTCCGCGGGGGCGACCGGGCCGCCGCCGCGCCAGGTCGCGTCGGTGGATCCCTTGCGGCCGGAGTGGCCGATCTGGATGCCGGGTACCGTGCCCTGGCTCTTGAGGAAGTCGGTGATCCGGCGCAGCGCCGTGACCTGCCGGTCGTTCCAGATGCCCAGGTCGTAGAGGCTGATGCGGCCTTCGGGGCTGACGGCGGTGGCCTCGGTGAGGATCAGTGCCGTGCCGCCGGCGGCCCGTGCGGCGTAGTGGGCGAAGTGCCAGTCGCCCGCAACTCCCGCGTCGGGGCCGGAGGGTTCGGCGGAGTACTGGTCCATCGGCGCCATCCACACGCGGTGCGCAATGGTCAGCTGCCGGAGGGTGATGGGCTCGAAAAGTGCGCTCACGGAGGACTCCCGCGTCGAGGAACTCGGCTGATGACACTCGTACGATAGACCTCGTACTACGGTGAGTGTCAAACTACGAAGGCCCTCGTACAATGGGAGTCCAGCGGCAGCCCGGCCGCCGGTCACCGAGACGACGGCCGGGCGCCGCGCACCGGGACCCCGAGCCAGGAGCAGCCATGCCTACGTCGACACCGCGCGCACGCACCGCCGCCCGCGCCCTGGAGCACCCCGCCCGGGGCGAGATCCGCCTGGAGGGCGTGCTGCACGCGCTGGCCGACCCCATGCGCCTGCGGGTGGTGCGCGCGCTGGCGGCGGCCGAAGCGGAGCTGTCCTGTTCGTACTTCGAGCTGCCGGTGACCAAGTCGACCTGTACGCACCACTTCCGGGTGCTGCGCGAGAACGGCGTCATCAACCAGATCTACCGGGGCACCGCCAAGATGAACGCGCTGCGCGGGGACGACCTCGAAGCCCTCTTCCCCGGACTGCTCGACCGCGTACTGGAAGCCGCCGACCGCCAGTCCGAGCGCCTCGGCGCCGAGGCCCCGGCGGCCGGCTGACGGCGGAGTGCGGGTCGCCTACTTCGGCCGAAAGTCGTCCCCTTCGGGAATTTTCTGCCTCAGCCCTCCGCGCGGGCGGCCGCCAACAGCCCCTCCCAGTCAGGGATCTTGACGACCATGCGCCCCAACTCCCGCCCCAGCGCAGCCTCCGCGGCCTCGATGCCCAGCCAGCCCGGCCACAGGACCGGCCGCAGGCCCGCCTCGCGCAGCGCGGCCACCGGGTCGGCGGGCAGCTCTCGCTGCGCCAGTGCGTCGGCGTCGGCCAGTACGCAGGTCGCGGTCTGCTTGGCGCAGGGCCGGTTGGTGCCGATGACGCCCGTGGGGCCGCGCTTGATCCACCCCGCGACGTACTCTCCCGGGCTGACCACGCCCGCGCGCAGCACCCGCCCCTCCTCGTGCGGCACCGTCCCGCTCGCCGCGTCGAACGGCAGCCCCGTCTGCGGCAGACCCCGGTAGCCCACCGAGCGCAGCACCAACTGCGCCTCGATGTCCTCGTACCGGCCCGTTCCCCGCACGCCGCCCCGCCCGTCCGGCGCCGTCCGCTCGAACCGCACCCCGCGCACCCCCCGCGCGTCGCCGATCAGCTCGGCAGGCCGCAGGAAGAAGCGCAGATGGACCCGGCGCGGGCGGCGCGTGCCGCTTCCCGGGGCCTGCTCGGCCCATCCGCGCAGCACCTCGACGTTGCGTCTGGCCACGGCGGGCAGCCCGGACGGGTCGCCGAAGGCCGGGTCCAGTGCCAGCTCCTGTTTCCGTACGAGGATCTCGGCGCCCGGCAGCGCCCCCAGCTCACGCAGTTCCTTGGTGGTGAACTTCGCCTGTGAGGGGCCGCGGCGCCCGACCATCCACACGTCCGTCACCCGGCTGTCGGCGAGCGCGCCGAGCGCGGCCTGGGGGACATCGGTGGGGGCCAGCTCCTGCGCCCCGCGGGCCAGGATGCGGGCTACGTCCACGGCCACGTTGCCCACCCCGATGACCACTGCGGAGCGCGCGCTGAGGGTGAAGGCGTCGACGGGGGCGTCCGGGTGCGCGCTGTACCAGGACACGAACTCGGTGGCCGAGCGGCTGCCCGGCAGGTTCTCCCCGGGGATGCCGAGGTGGCGGTCGGTGGCGGCCCCGACGCAGTAGACGACCGCGTGGAAGATCCGCCGCAGCTCCTGCGGGCCGAGCCCCGCCCCTCCCACGTGGGCATTGCCCAGGAAGTGCACCCGGGGGTGCTCCAGTACGGCGCGCAGGTTGTTCTGCAGCGACTTGATCTTCTCGTGGTCCGGTGCCACGCCGTAGCGCACCAGCCCGTACGGACACGGCAGCCGGTCCAGGACGTACACCTCGATGTCCGGCACGGTCTGCTGCTGCACGAGCGCCTGAGCGGTGTAGACGCCGCTCGGTCCCGAACCGATCACTGCGACGCGAAGCACGGCGGGCCCCTTCCGGAGGGAGGCTTCCAGGATCGCACCGGTGCGCGACGGGCGGGAGGGTGCGCTATCGGGGTTGCGTGGCGGTGCGAAGAGCGTGCCGCGCCTGCGGGCGGGGCGGTCCGGCAGTTACGTTGCGGCCGTGTCGGAAAGTACCTTTTTTGCAGTTAACGACCCATATGAACTACGTGACGTGGCCCCGCTGCGCCCCCTCCCGGACCAGCAGGAGCACACCCCCGGGGCCTGGGAAACCCATGGCCACGGCGGACCGGGAGCGCCGGGCGGCGCGCTGCCGTCCCGGATCGATGTGCGGCTGACCCTCGCCGACGGGGTCCGTATCGACCTGCTGGCCGAGATCGCCGAGGACCACATCCGCATCGAGGGCGTACCGGCCGATCCGGGCCTGCCGGCGGGCGGCCTGGCCACGCTCGCCGACTGGTTCGCCAGGGGCGCGGAGGAGCGCTGCGCGGCCGGGGACGATGACGGTTGGGACGGTGGGGAAGAGCCTGCGGGGCCATCGTCCGCACACGGCTGTACGTGCTGCGCCCAGCGGCCGGAGGTCCGCGGCCGCCGCCCCGTTCCGGCGCGTGGGAGCGCCGGGCGCAGGGCGGCGGCGGAGGTGTACCGGCAGGCGCAGCGCGACGGTCTGGACCCCGTTCTCGCCGTCATGGGAGCCACCGGGCGCAGCCGCAGGAAGTCGCTCAGGCTCATCGCCGGCGCCCGCGACGAGGGCTACCTCCCGCCCCGCCACAACCGCCGCTGACGGCGCGCCAGGGGGTCTATGGGGCCCCCTGGCCCCCGGCCGCCGCTTCGGGCGCTCCTGGCGCCGATGCGTCCTCCCGTGGCGGGTGTCCGGACTCCCAGTCCAGGCCGTAGCGCTGGAAGAGTTCGGCCCGCAGCCGCGGCATGGGCATCGGCGCTCCTGGAAGAAGGACGGCGACCACCGCGCCCATCAGCAGCGCGCGCAGTAGCCGGTAGTCCGTCTCGGATTCCTGGGAGCCGTAGTGCTCGACCGTCTCGCGCAGCAGCTGGGCCAGCCGCTGCTGCTCGGGGCACTGGATGAAACCTTCCGCCGTGAGGATGCCCGCCATGTGCGTGCGCATCAGCAGCGGGCGGTCCCGTGCCAGGCCCAGGATCGCGTCGATGGCTCTGGCCAGCAGCTCCCGGCCCGAGCCCGGCCCGGACGGGACGGGCTCGCGCTCCAGGGCTTCCTGGAGGGTCAGATGCATCAGCCGGTGCACCGCGGACTGCAGCAGCTGGCGCTTGCCGGGGAAGTAGTACGAGACCAGGCCGCGGGCGGACCCGGCGCGGCAGGCGATGTCCCCGAGCGTGGTCGCTTCGTATCCGCGCTCGTCCACGAGCTCGACGGTCGCCTGCAACAGCCGCTCGCGAGAACGCCGCCGCAACTCTTCATTGACCGATGCGCTCCGGGGGGACATGCTGTAACTCCTGCGTTGACTGGCTGGGAGCCAATATACTCAGCCTGTCTCCGGATGTCCGTGTCGTAAGGACAAGGGATCCGGTCAAGCTGCCTAATCCGGGCGACGCGGGGGATCGTCCGGATTAGGCGCGGCCGCAGCGGGGGACACCCCCTCTAACCGGCATATTTGCTGGTCAGAGGGGGTGTGTGCATTATTCAACTATAACCACGTGTGGCAGCGTTCGGGGACCTCTGGCAGGACTCACGCTGACCCTTTGCTGACTTCACTGACGGATCATCAGTAACTGGCGCCTCGCGGTCCGTGGGCGGTTGGTTAGGTCAGACCGATGGGTTCTCCTACGCCGGAGTGTGTAGCCAGCGATCTCTGCGACACCGTTGGCACCCGTGGCCGAACGCCAACGAGCCCAGCTCATCCCAAGATGATGGTTCTTCGCTCCGCCAAGGGAGCGCGCTTCGCAGGCAGCCACGTGGCGTACTTTTTCCCGGATCAGGTCCCGGATTGCGGGTGTTCGGCGCTTCGCGGGTTTCGTTGACTGTGGCCAGCTCCGACAGGACTCGCGCTGGCACTGCTGGCGCTGCGTCAGATCTGAGGGGTGTCGGATGTGCCGGTCTCCAGGGGGTTGGATGGCTGGCAGCGTGGAGGCTGGAGCGCCAGTGATGGTGTCAGGCTTGCTGGGCGAGCAGCACTCTGGCGTCGCCTCTTGGTCCGGCCGGCGACGGGTTGGCTGCTGCTAAATCTCTGCTCGTCTCGCGATAATCTGCGCTATCGCCGGAGGTGGCTGGGCTTGATCCGCTTTGGCGGACATCCGAGATCAGGGGTTCTGCCCCGGGAGGATGTCCATCATGGAGAGCATGGGGAAGAAGAAGCCTCGGCCTCGTCGTTCGTTCACGCCGGAGTTCAAGGCCGAGATCGTCGAGCTGTGCCGTCGCGGTGACCGCTCGGTGGGCCAGGTCGCCAAGGACTTCGACCTGACCGAGACCGCGGTGCGGCTGTGGGTCAGCCAGGCCGAGACCGATGCGGGCGAGAGGGACGGCCTGACCAGTAGCGAACGGGAGGAGCTGGCCGCGCTGCGGCGGGAGAACCGCCGGCTGCGGGAGGATGTGGAGGTCCTCAAGCGGGCCACGGCTTTCTTCGCGAAGGAGACCCGGTGACGGTGCACCCGTTCATCGAGGCGGAGAAGCGAGACGGTCACAACGTCAAGCGTGCGTGTGAACTGCTACAGGTCTCCCGAGCCGCCTGCTACGCCCGCCGCAGTGGCAGGCCCGGCCCGCGGGCGGTCCGTGATGCCGAGCTGACCGAGAAGATCGCCGAGGTGCACGAGCACTCCCGCGGGACTTACGGAGCCCCGCGCATCCACGCCGTCCTGCAACGACAGGGCGAGAAGCGCGGACGGCGCCGGATCGCCCGGCTGATGCGAGGCGCCGGGCTGCGGGGCCGGCACCGCAGACGGCGGCGGCTGACGACGTTTCCCGACGCGCGGGCCGCGTCCCGGCCCGACTGATGTATTGCCCTGTGAGGTTGGGGACGCGGCTGGCGGGTGGTTGGCCCTTGAGTGCGGTGTGTCCGCGGTGGTGATTGTAGGTATGAAGCCAGGCGGGGTAGGCGTCGCGTCGTTCCTGCTCGCTGGCGTAGGGCTTTGCGTAGGCCCGTTCGTCGAGCAGGGTGCGGTTGAACCGCTCCGCCTTCCCGTTGGTCTGGGGCCGGTAGGGCCGGGTGTGCTTGTGTGAAATGCCTTGTTCTGTAAGGGAGTTGCGCCAGAGGTGCGACTTGTAGCAGGCGCCGTTGTCGGTCAGGACCCGCCGGACGGTGATTCCGGCGGTGGTGAAGTAGGCGTGGGCCCGCTGCCAGAATCCGACGGCGGTTTCCTTCTTCTCGTCGGCGAGGATCTCGCTGTAGGCGAGGCGGGAGTGGTCGTCGACGGCGTTGTGCAAGAAGCTCACACCGGCCTTGGCACGGTTCTTGCGGCCGGCGGCCCGGCCGAGGACCTTGTGGCCGCCACCGTCGGGAATGTTCCCGAGTTTCTTGATGTCGACGTGGACCAGGTCGCCGGGGTCGGCGTGTTCGTGGCGGCGGATCACGCGGCCGGTGGTGCGGTCCAGGTGGGCCAGGCGGGCGAGCTGGAAACGGGTGAGGACGCGGTGCACGGTCGCGGGGTTCAGCCGCAGCAGGTAGGCGATGCGGGCTGGTCCCCAGCGGCGCAGTAGGCGGACCTTGATGATCCGCCGCTCGGTGCGGGTGGGGGTCCGACGCGGACTGTGATGCGGACGCGAGGAGCGGTCGCACATCCCCGCCTCGCCGCACTGGCGATAGCGGTCCGCCCACCGCTTCGCGGTCATCGGGGAGACCTGGAAGCGTTCGGCCGCCCGCCGCAGCGGCCAGCCGTCCTCGACGACGCAGCGGGCCAGGCGCAGGCGGCCGGTCTCGGTCAACGGTGCATTACGGTGGGGCATGAGGGCCTTCTGATCGTTCGTGTGTAGACGTCGCAATCCACACCGAACCCGGAAGGCCCTCACTCGTTCAAGATCCACCAACCGTGGAATCCGTCACCAACCTCCATGGACAGAACACCTAGACCCGCTCCGCGATGGCGCTCACCGTGTTCGAACCACCCCGGCGTCGGCGGGGAGCACGGCGGAGTGCAAGATGGCGCACGTCCAGCACGCCGTCCAGATCGCCAGCGAGTACCGTCCCGTCACCGACAGCACAGCGGATCGCTACCGCGAAGCCCTCGACGCGGCCACCGCCGACCACACCACCCAGGCCAGCACCGACAACGGACGGCTCCGCGTCCGCTACGCAACGATCGACATCGTCGGCGCAGCCCTGGCCGACTTCCGCAACGGGCCACCTCAGCTCATCGATGAGACCGCCGCCCGCATCATCCTCGGCCTCCAGGACCGCGAGACCCGAGACGCCGCCCTGTCCTCCGGCGACGAGAGCGATCTCCCCGTCGAGCGGCGACTGTGGGGCTACCTCGCCCGGCGCTGCGTGCCGCCACACACCGACAAGGCCCCGCCGCTCCTCACGCTCCTCGGCTGGGTTGCCTGGCGACAAGGCGACACCGTCACCGCCAGCCACGCCCTCGAGGACGCGCTCGACATCGACCCCGGCTACAGGCTCGCCGAGTCGCTGCTCGACGGCGTCCGCACCGAATACGACCTGACCCCGCTTCTGGTGACCCTTCGCGCGGCAGCACAGCGGTTCGCTGCCAGCCGGGCCGACCTCGACAACCTCTGATCCCCTGCAGCGGCTCCGGCAGCTTCGCCGGGGCCGCCGCATGACTACCTCGCCTGATGAACCCCGCGGTGCCATCACCCGGCACACCGCCTACCTCCCGAAGCTCTGGGACAAAGACACACGACTCCCGCAACACTCAGGTCGGCAGGCCCACCCGGCGCACCGCGGGATGGAAAGCGATAGCCTCTGCCACATCCTCGACGGCACCGGCCCCATCCTGCGGGCCTACCACGCGGGCCCAATGCCTGATGGCACACACACCAGGGCCGGACCCTTGTGACGCTGGCTAAAACTCAGCGGTAGACGTGCACGTAGTCGGCGTCGAAGGTAATCGGGCCAGGTCCGGTGGGCTGCCGGCCGTAGCAGTTACCGCTCACGGACAGGTTCAGGATCAGGTACGCCTCCCAACCGTGCGGCACGCCTTTACGGTCGGAGAAGACCTTCGTGTCGTTGACGTACCAGTCGACCGAATCCCTGCCATAGACCGTGCCGATTTTCACCGGCTTGTTCGGGTCCTTGTCCGGGGCGATGTCCCGCTTGTTGATGTAGTGCGCCGGCATGATGGGACTCTTGGTGCGATTGGTGAGCTCCAGCAGGTGCGGGTTGCCCGGGCCTGGGACCGGGCTCGGGTGGTACTCGAAGGAATCGACCTCACCATAGGGGCCTTCCCACAGCGTGCTCTCACCCTGCTGCCCGCGAGCACCCCATGTCCACAGAGCTGGCCAGGCACCTGTCTTGGCGGGCAGTCTGACGCGGGTCTCCACGTAGTCGCCGGTCTTGACCTTGAAACCCTTGCCGTTCGCGAGATGCTGCGTCGTCAGCAGCCCAGTCTTCCAGGCCGAGACATTGTCTCCCGCCTGCAGAAATTCACCATCCTTCTTCTGCCACTCGCATCCGTTGCGCTTGAACTCGTCCAGGGTTCTCTTGGTCACCTTCAGGGGCGCGTTGTCCCGGTCGGCGCTGAACGTCGCCCACCCGCCCTTCACGCTCACCTGACCGGCAGTGATCCGGTCCAGCTTGTTGTCCTTCAGATTGGTGGTGCCGCGGTCCCGCGGCGGAAGATCTGTGGCGTAGTCGTAGGAGCCGCTCTCATCGTTGCGCCAATTCGTCGCGGCGATCGGGCGTGCGAAATCCTCCTGCCATCCCGATTCGAGCCTGCGGGAATCCCTCGGACTCGGGTCGGTGTCTGCATGCCCGCCCACGGGGGACACATGCAAGGTGGCCTCTGGCAGGTCGTGGTACGCCCCGGTGTCATCCTTGTAGTAGCCGTACTGCACGTATCTTCCCTTGTCGAACGTACGGGGTTCGGTGGTGAAGACCGTGTAGGAGTTGGAGCAGATCTTGAAGTCCGGGGTGCCGATGAGCGCGCCGGGGTAGTCGAACGCCTTGCCGTCAGCGTCGCGCACCGCCACCCCCAGCTCCTGCACTTTGATGCAGTGGTCTTTCCCATTCGCTTTCTTGGGGAGGTGCACGCTGAGCGTCGCCCGGACATCAGTCTTGGCGGCGACCGTGCCGCCGGGTGTGAGGCTGTCCTGGACCAGAGCGCAGTCCGCCGCCCCGGCGCTGGCCGGTGCTGCGGCCGCTGTGACCAGCGCCAGGAAGAGGACCGCAGAGAGCGTGGCCGAACGACTGGGGACGGACACAGGGATTCACCGCCTGTCAGAGGACGACTGTGTGCCTCTCCACGGTGGACAGAACGTCGCATCGCCACCACCCAGCTGGTCCATTCGGCGGCAAGGCCGTGGGAGCCCACTCGCCGGTATGGCACTCCGCTGCGCTCCAGTCCGGAAGTCCTTCGGCTCATCGCGGTGACCTGTGCCGTTGAGTTCGGACTCGATTTACTCACTCTTGCTGTGCCCCGATGGCCCCATGCGAGGGGCCGTCCAGGGGCCCGCCCGGGGCCTAGGGGCCCGCAAGGGGCCGGAAGGGCCAGGAAAGACCGGGACAGGCCGGGACCTATCTGGTCCAAGAAGGGCGCCCTGACCTGCGAAAACAGGAATGGCGCGGCAGGATCGAGAGAACCGAGGAAGATCCTCAAAGGACTCATAATCCGTCGGCCGTGGGTTCGGGTCTCCTTGCCCCACAGCACGCAGGTCAGAAACCCCCTCTGGCCTTCGCAAACGCACTTCCAGGACCCTGGATTCGGGACTTTGAACGAACGGATTGACTCCGTTCGGCGTTACTTCGGTAGATGAGTGGGACGGGAGTGGCCTTTGAGGCTGTGACCTGTTGTGGTGCTGTGGCTGGGGGTGCGGCGAATTGTGCTGCAATCGGGCCCACGGGGCATTCAGAGGATGCGAGGCTTTTGAAACTGTAGTTCAAATCTGCATGGCGTGAGGCTCTGGCTTTTGCGAAGTGTGTGGTGCATCAGGCAGGACGTGCAGCATCTGGAACACGGCCACGGTGGCCAGCTTCGGCAGCGGATCGCTTGGCTACCGTTAGTCAAGGGGGCATGTCCGCAAACATTCGCGCCGGAAATGGAGCTTCCGGGTGCTCGGTCAGGAATACGAACATGCTTCACTTGGAGACCGCCTCCCGGCAGACTTTCCATGCATTGGGTCCGACCGGCCTGCGAGGCTCGCTCCTCTGCACACCTAAGAGTCTGGCCATGTCCAATCCGGGTCGGAGGTAGAACCCCAACAACTTCAGTGAACTTCGAGGTCTGTAGGTAGGCCCTGCTCCCTGCAGTCGTGGAGATAGCCTCGAAGTTTGCTGAATTCCTCGGACAGCCCCCGCCCACGGCAGTTGAACGCAGGTCATCAAAATTTGGGCGAGGAAGCGTGAATTACGAACATGCCCTTTAGGGCACTACTTCGGGTACGTCTCCGATGAAGCGCTCGGGTTCGGTGATCCCGGCGAGTTCGGCCAAGCCCACCAGGTACGGGTGGGCGGTGCGTTGGAGTTCGCGCAGTTCGTGGCGGAACTCTTCCTGGAGCGGCCAGTCGGATTCCAGGGAGTCCGGATTATTCTTCTCGAAGTTGCCCAGTTCGGTGTGCCACTTGCTCAGGAAGGGGCGTAGCACTTCGTTGAGGATCATGTAGGCGAGGTGTTCCACTGAGCGGGCGCCCGGTTTGGCGGAATTGGAGGGGCCGGCCTGGTCCAGCACGTCGCCCATGAACTGTGTCCAGGCGTAGATGGACGACAGCACTTCGCGCAGATAGCCAGCGCCATCGTCCAGCGGCTGCACGATGGACCGGCGGGCAGCATGGTGAAAGAGCCGCCAGGCCAGGCGCCGGGAGTCCGGGTTCACTGTGAAGGTCAGTTCAGTGACGCTGGGGAGGGCGAGGGTGAGTGAGGTGAGGGTCAGGGAACGACGGAAGAGCAGTATGGCCAGGGTGGCCACCGCTGCCCCTGCGGCGCCGGTGGCGGCATACTGTGCGCGTCCGCCGGCCTCGCTGATGCTGTACGCGGCGAGGCCGATGGTGGCGCCCACTGCGAGGGCGGCTATGACCACAACGGCCAGTTTCCCGATCCTGCGAAGCAAGTCAGTCCTCATGTCGTGTCTACCAGTGCAACTTCAGCGTCCGTATGTGGCCGAACTCTAGTGGTCTGCAACTGAAGCGACTGCTGATACCCGTCAGGGGATGGCCGGATGTGGCTGTAGGTTGCCTCACCCCGACTCTTTTGCACAGTGAGGGAGTTGGGGCGGCACGAGTGTGCTGGGTCGGGTGAAACGGCTGATACGTTTCCCCAGATCTACCCTGTGGCCGCGGCTGTCAGCAGGTCCGCTCCTGACACTGCGCCCAGTGCGTGGGCGGTGGCGGTCAGTGGTGCTCTCAACTCGGCCAGGGCGGCCCGCATTTCGGCAGCGCGTTCCCACGTCTGCTCATGCTCGACTCGGCTGGCGCCTTCTCTTCGTCGGGCTTCGTGGATCTCCAGTGCCGGGTGCCAGGTGCTGAGGAACGGGCGCAGTTGTGTATTGATCAGCCTTGCCACCACAGCGGGCAGCGTGGAGGCGGGGGCCTGTGGCCCCAGACGACGGAGCCCGTTGCGGGCCGTAGTGAAGAGCGAGTGGAGCGAAGTGAGCGCTTCGCGAAGTGATCCCTGTCCTTCGACGAGGGGCTGGACACCGACGCGGAGTGAGAGCTCCACCTGGAGATCGAAGGCGACGGCCCGTTCCACTTCGCTGGGGACGGGCGGCGCGGGGTGCCCGAGAGGCGCCGACGAAGGAAGGGGAGTGTTGCGGCTTTCCGGTACAGGGGCTGGCCGTGCGTCCATCAGCGTCTGGAGCAGTGTCTGCCGCAGGTCCTCTTGCCGGGCGAAATCCTCGTCATGTCGCCGTACTGCCCGCGCGACCAGCGGATGGACGCTCCATGAGCGAGCGCCGGGGGAGGAAGGATGGGCGGTCCCATCCCCGATGAGGGCGTCGGTGCCGTCGGTCACCCGGTGTGCAGCATCAGCCGGCCGGAGCCTGTCGACCAGCGTCAGGGCATGCTCCATGTGACTCTCGCTCAAAGGGGCCGGGTGCATGATGGCCAGCATCCGCAGCACATCGTTCGCCGGATCAGCGTTCTTCAGACGGCGTGGCAGAAGCGCTGAGGGAAGCGGTGAGTGCGGTGTGGATCGATCCGGTGTGCTGGCCCGTTCCCAGCGCAGCAGCGCATCGGTTGTGGTGCTGTGCAGCCGGCGGCGCAGGCGCTGCAGGTCCTCGTGTGCCATGCGTTCGGCGACCAATTCCAGCGCCAGGGGATGTCCGCCGAGGTCGCGTAGGACTTCCCGGGCGGTCAAACGTTCCTCCGGGCTCGCCGGGCTGCGCCGAGAGGTCAGGAGGCTGTACGCGTCGTCGTCGGGGAGAGGGCCCAGGTCGAAGGGCTCGTATGCGGAGCCGTATCGGCGGGATCGGGTGGTAAGCAGGGTCGCCGCCAGCAAGTGCGGGCCGTGCAGTAGCGAAAAGTGCTCCTGGGAGAGCCCGTCAGGGACACCGTCCACGACCCACAGACATGGGTGATTGCGTTCCCCCAGGGCCACTGCGAGATGGCTGAGCAGTTCGGGCAGGGCCAGGCCGCGGTGTTCGATGCCGAGGGCGGAGGCCACGGTGCGGACTTGAGTGAGGTAGGTGTCCTGGGCGTCGTCGGGCGAGGCCGAATCGCACGCATGGAGATCGAACCAGAAGACCCCGCCGGGGAAGGCCGGGGCGAACTGCAGAGCGTACTCCTGGGCCAGCAGCGATTTGCCGATGCCCGGCATTCCGCGCACCACGGCGGTGCGTCCCCGGCCGGTCTGGGACACCAGGGGAGCGCGGTGCTGGTGCAGCGCGGTGTGGATCTGCCACTGCTCCGCCAGTCGCCCGGTGAACCGGCGCGATCCGGAGGGCATCGGCGCTGGCAGCCACCGCAGGTCGGTGACTCCTGAGGCGCGCCCCAGCGGGCCATCCAGGTCTTTGACGTAAGCCGCCACCCGATCGGCCAGGTGCTCGGCCGGGCCTGGGGTGGAGATGCCGGGCCAGTGGCGGGTGTCGCGCAGTTCGAGCGGCTGGACATGATGCGCCGACAGCTCGGGATTGACAATCAGAATGCGGCGGCGCGGGTCTCCCTCCCGCTGCCCGGCCAAGAAGGCGTATGTCAGTTCCCACTGGCAGGCGCGGCGCCGCGGATAGTCGTGCGAGTACAGGGCCAGCAGCGCCTTCGATCGGGCCAGCGCGTGGGCGATGGTCGCGGTGATGGCACCGAAGTCCTCCACTGCGGTGTCGTCCACGAACACGCGCAGCCCGCGACGCTGTAGGGGGGGCACCAACAGTTTCAGCTGGCTGGCGTCGGACCGGCTGTAGCTGATGAAGACATCCCAGTCCTCCTCGCTCTGGTGCCGATCCATTCCGATCCTTCCTCTTTCACTGCGTGCGCGCCCGGATTCAGTCTGCCCGAACGCTGATCTCGTCCAGTATCGTGGCTGCGCTACACGGCTGATACGACGTGGGGGCTGGTGTGCCCAGGAAGAAACGGCAGGAGCCGGCCACCGAGGTGGCGATTTGCCTCCCGGTGCCGTCCGGCGACGAGATCAGCGGCCTATGGCGCCCGAATGCTACGGAGCGCAGAGCCGCATGGGAACTGCACGTCGAGCTGAGCACCCGCGTGAGCGCGATCGGCCTCGATCCGCACCTAGGCGTGCTGCGTGAGGCCCTGACCTCTTACTACACCCTCTTCGGTACGACACGCGACATCCTGCGACACCACGGCCCGGAGGCCGCACCACGCCGAGACCCGGACCAGATCACCTTCGGCTCCCTGGCGGTCACTACCCTCAACGCGGTGGTGCGCCCCATGCTCACCCGATGGCACCCGGCTCTCGCGGAGCACGAGGCCGCCCGGCCAGCCGGAGTGGCGGCTGGGCAACACGAGCGGACATGGGCACACGAGGAGGAGCTCCGTGAGGAGCTTCACCGAACGCGTAAGGCGCTCGCAGCCCTCGCGCAAGTCCTGGCCGAAGCCGCTGAAACCACTGACCTCTTGGTCCCGCAGCTCTCCGAACTCCGAAATCAGCGGGGGGGGGGGGGCATAGAAAGCAACGATTCCTCGGCAGGGCCGCAGCGATGACGCATGGTTGTCCTCACTTGGGCGAGCCTGATCGAATTGGCTACATGGCCTGCGCGGCCACGGGCTGGGAATCCACTTCGCCGGACGCCTCTTGCAGAACCTGTCCGGCGGAGCGGGACTGGTGGCTCTCTTCCCCGGCCCCTTGGAACGCGGTAATGGGAAGTCTCACGAAGAAGCGTGCCAACGCCTCGACCGAGCCTGTGCATGCCTAGGCTTCCAGTACTTCCGCCGTAGTGTCTGGACGCTCATCTCCTCGCTGTGCACTCTGGCCGTAATGTACCGGGACTCCAGCCCGCCCAGTGGAGATGGTTGCCCCCCACTGGGAACGCCCAAGGAACGGCGTCGACGGCAGCAAGGTGGCCTGCACCATTGGCGGCGAGGACAAGAAGTACCTCACCCGCGACCAGTGGAACGGCGGCGCTATAGCCACGCTTCTCGTCGTACAGGGCGATCAGGCGGGCCTTGGCCTTGTCCTGGTTCGCGTAGCCGCTCTCTTCGCGCTGCTTGCCGGCGGCATCCCGGTAGCGGATCGTGTAGTCGTGCGGGCACCGCGTGGGACGGGCGCAGTCGCAGCTCTTGAAGAAGCTGCCCATGCCTCTGACGAGGGTGGTGCTGTCGCTGGCCAAGGGACTCTCTCGGGGCTCATGCCGGCGTTTTGCTGACCAGCCAGATACTTGAACCCCCCTGACCTGCGGAAACTCCATTGTGCCGGTAGATGCGGATCGCCCGGATTAGGCGTTTTTGTTGCGCTATTTGCGCCTGGAGTGTCGGGCTTGTTTGTCACTCCTGTCCCGCGCGTTGTGGTGTACGGCGCGCGGGTGTCCGTCGTGTTCGTGCCCCGTCCGCCTCCGGTACTGCCTTGGTCCGGCAGGTGGAGGATCCTCCTCCGTCGCGGTGCGGGGGAGGAGCGGGCCCCGGGGGGTGGCGGGCGGGCGGCTCCGGGGCGAAAGGTCCCGGCCAACTTCCTTTCCGCGCCAAGAGGTTGGCCGCAGCTCGCCCGTACGGGGGCAAAGCGGAAGCCGGAACGGCGAAGTCCGGCCACCTGGCGGGCGCACCGGCGCGAGGGGGCCCGGCAGCCGCTACGATCACGCCATGGTCACGGCCTGGTTGCGCTCCCGCATCCCTCGGACCCGCCCAGGCGCGGGCCCGCTGCGGCTGCTGTGGCTCACCACGCTGCTGTTGGGCCTGCTCTACACCCACGCGGTGAGCGCCGAGAGCACCATCGACCACCTCGGCGGGGGCCAGGGCGTCGTCCTGAGCGCCGAACGGGCCCAGACCGCCCCCCATTGCGGATATGCCGCAGGGCCCGGACACGACCACGGCGAAAGCGGAGCGTCCGGCGTGCGCGGCGCGCTGGGCGAGGGCAGTGCCGATCCGCACGGCACCGGCGAGTGCCGGCACCCGTCGGACAACTGTCTCTCCCTCCAGCCCGAGCACGGCGACCCGCTGCCCGCGCCGCCCTGCGTCCCGCTGTGCCACGCCGCACCGCTCCTGGCGTGCGGCGAGCGCTGCCCCGGTGTGTCCGAGGACCACCAGGCCCCCTGTTCACCGCCTCGTTCCGTACGACCGGCCGTGCTGCTGATTTAGGCCGCCCCGGGTGCGCCGCCCTTGGGCGGACCGGCCCCTCGCGCCTGTCGTACGTATCAACTCCCTTAACGAGAGCGGACCATGAACCCTTCCGGCGTGTCAGCGATCCCTGAATTCACCGAGCCCAGCGCGCTCACCGATGCCACACCGCCCACTCCCGAGGACCTCGTCGCCCCCGGCCCCCTCGCCCCCGCCACCCTCCCCGGCCTCGTGGGCAACACCCCCGTCCTGCGCATCTCCCGCCCCCTGGCCCCCGCGGGGCGCGGATTCTGGGCGAAGCTGGAGGGCAGCAACCCCGGCGGCATCAAGGACCGGCCCGGCCTCTACATGGTCGAACGGGCCCGCGCCCGCGGCGATCTGCGCCCCGGCAACATGATCATCGAGTCCACCAGCGGCACCCTCGGCCTCGGCCTCTCCCTGGCCGGAACGGTCTACGGGTACCCCGTCACGCTCGTCACCGACCCCGGCCTGGAACCCTCCATGAAGCGCCTGCTGGCGGCGTACGGATCGCGGGTGGACACCGTGCAGAGCCCGCACCCCACCGGCGGCTGGCAGCAGTCCCGCCGCGACCGCGTCGCCCACCTGCTGCGCGAACACCCCGGCTCCTGGTGCCCGGACCAGTACACCAACCCCGACAACGTCGCCGCCTACGCCCCCCTCGCCCTCGAACTCGCCTCCCAGCTCGGCCACATCGACGTCCTGGTGTGCAGCGTCGGCACCGGCGGCCACTCCAACGGCGTCTCACGGGTGCTGCGCACCCTCTACCCCCGTCTGCGCCTGGTCGGCGTCGACACCATCGGCTCCACCATCTTCGGCCAGCCCGCCCGCCCCCGCCTGATGCGCGGCCTGGGATCCAGCATCTACCCGCGCAACGTCGCCTACGACCGCTTCGACGAAGTGCACTGGGTGGCCCCCGCCGAAGCCGTGTGGACCTGCCGCACCCTGGCCACCTCGCACCACGCCACCGGCGGCTGGAGCGTGGGCGCGGTCGCCCTGGTCGCCGGCTGGCTGGCCCGTACCCTCCCCAAGGCCGCCCGTATCGCCGCGGTCTTCCCCGACGGGCCGCAGCGCTACCTGGAGACGGTCTTCGACGACGAATACTGCGCCGCGCACGGCCTGTTGGGCAGGCCGCCCGCCGACGCGCCGGACGCGGTGGCCCGGCCCGACGAACGGGAGGTCACCCGCTGGACGCGCTGCGCACGGGTGAGCGTCCCGGCCGGTGCAAAGGGGGACCGGTGACCTCACCGCCGGCCCGTATCCGCACCTACGAGCGCAGCGTCCAGCTGCTGCTGGTCAACCAGTTCACCATCAACCTCGGCTTCTACATGCTGATGCCCTACCTGGCGGCGCATCTGTCCGGGACGCTCGGCCTGGCCGGCTGGGTGGTCGGACTGGTGCTGGGCATGCGCAACTTCAGCCAGCAGGGCATGTTCCTGGTCGGCGGCACGCTCGCCGACCGCTTCGGCTACAAGCCGCTGATCGTGGCCGGATGTGTGCTGCGCACCGCGGGCTTCGCCACCCTCGGCCTGGTCGACTCGCTGCCCGCGCTGATCGCGGCCTCCGCGGCGACCGGGCTGGCCGGCGCGCTGTTCAACCCGGCGGTACGCGCCTACCTGGCCGCCGACGCGGGCGACCGCCGCGTGGAGGCCTTCGCGCTGTTCAACGTCTTCTACCAGGCGGGCATCCTGCTCGGTCCGCTGGTGGGCATGGTGCTGACCGGCGTGGACTTCCGCCTCACCTGCCTGGTGGCGGCCGCGGTCTTCGCGCTGCTGAGCGTGGTGCAGATCCGGGCCCTGCCGGACCGCAGGGCGGCGGACAAGCGGGAAGGCGTGCTGAGGCAGTGGCGCGGGGTGCTGGCCAACCGGCCGTTCCTGCTGTTCTCCGCCGCCATGATCGGCTCGTATGTGCTGTCCTTCCAGGTCTATCTGGCGCTGCCGCTGGAAGTGCGGCGGCTGGCCGGTGACGGGAGCGGCGGGACCCTGGCCGTGGCGCTGCTGTTCGCCGTGTCCGGGCTGAGCACGATCCTGTTCCAGTCCAGGATCACCGCGTGGTGCAGACGGCGCCTGGAGGGCGGACAGGCCCTGGCGCTGGGGCTGTTGGTGATGGGAGTCGCGTTCCTGCCGCCGCTGGCCGCGACCGCCGTACCTCCCGTGGGCGGCGGGGGAGCGGCGGCGTGGCTGGTGGCAGCCGTCCCGCCCGCGGTGTGTGCGCTGCTGCTCGCCCTGGGCACGATGATCGCCTACCCCTTCGAGATGGACACCATCGTGCGGCTGTCGGGCGACCGCCTCGTGGCCACCCATTACGGCCTGTACAACACGATCTGCGGTATCGGCATCACGCTGGGAAATCTGCTGACCGGGGTGGCACTGGACGCCGCCCGCGCGGCGGGGCTGGCGGCGCTGCCGTGGATCGCGCTGCTCGGGCTCGGGCTGGCGTGCGCGGTGGCGCTGCTGGCACTGCACCGTACGGGGCGGCTGGCCGCCGTGCCAAAGCCGCGGCCGGTGGCGGTCTAGGCGCCCCCGCTGGGAAGCGCGGGCCGGTCGCGTCCACGCGGCGGAGCCGCATACCGGCGGGGGGCCCCGCGCCCCTTGCGGGGCGCGGGGACCCGGGGCGACCGTAGGTGATTGCCCCGGTCCGAGGGGATCCGTCGCAGGTGGGTGGTGATCTCCGGGATCGCCGCAATCGGTAACTCCCGGTGACCTTGCGGATGATGGGGGCACGCACGCGTACCCCTCCTGTACTGGCCGGGACCCGGTCGAGCGAGCGTGACGTACCCGTTACGATCGGCGCATTCGTGGCCGTCGCCGGGAGGAAGAGATGGGTCTGTTCCGTCGTGGACCTAAGCGGGATCCGCGCGAAGCCCCGCGCGACGGGGAGTTCTCCTTCCTCTCCGAGCGGGAGGGGCGCGTCTTCAGGTCGCAGGTACGGCAGGCCTTCGCCGAACAGGGCCTGGAGGTCACCGTCTACGCGGGCGTGGTCACCGACTCCGGAGGACGGCAGTTCGGCCTGGGAAACCTCGCCGCCGTCTGCCACCGCGACCGCCGGGGCGAGCGGGTGTGGCCCGCGCTGATCCGCGACCACGTCGGCAAGGTGCTGCGCACGATGGACGGGCCGCAGCCGCTGGAGACCCTGACCGAGGACGAGATCAGGGCCCGGCTGTACCCGCGGCTGGTCGCCGAGGACGCGCTGCCGGCCTCGGACTCCTTCCGCTACGGGCACACCCCCGGGCCCGGCCTGCGCGAGGTGCTCGCACTCGACCTGCCCGACGCCGTACAGATGCTCGGCGAGGACTCGCTGACCGACCTCGGCGACCTCGCCGAACTGCGCATCAGGGCCCTGAACAACCTGCGGGCCCTGCCGGTGGAGGGCCACGAGACGGTCCGGCGCGGCGACGGCAGCACCTTCGAGGTGGTGCTGGGCGACTCGTTCTTCACCGCCAGCCGGGTGCTGGTCCTGGAGGAGCTGGTGCGGCGCCTGATGGGGACCGCGCTGACCGCCGACGGCGCCCTGGTGGCGCTGCCCTTCCGCCACCAGCTGGCCTTCCACGCCATCCACGACGCGCAGGTGATCCCGGCGCTCCAGGCCATGGCGCAGTTCGCCGCCGCCGGGTACGAGGACGCGGCGGGCGCGATCAGCCCCCATGTGTACTGGTGGCGGCGCGGCGCGATGACGCGGCTGAGCGAGCCGGACGGCGACGGGCTGCGGGTCGTGGTGGACAGCGAATTCCAGGACATGCTGGAGCGGCTTGTACAGGACGAGGCCTGATCGCGGGGCCCGCGGGAAGGTTCCCCGCAGAATCTTGAAAAAATCTTCACCACGGGGGAACTCCCTCCCCAATTCGCTCGTCTATCACGGTGAGGCCCCGCGTCATCCCCCGTGCGCGGGGCCTCACCAATGCCCGGACCAGGCATCGAGCGGCCCCGGGGCGCCGGGTCACTGCCCCAGCAGCGCCCGTTCCTCCTCGGTGAACAGCCGCGAGCGGATCAGGAAGCGCACCCCTTCGGGAGCCTCCAGCGAGAAGCCGCCGCCCCGCCCCGGCACCACGTCCACCGTCAGATGGGTGTGCCGCCACCGCTCGAACTGGTCCGCCGACATCCAGAAGTCCACCGCTTCCGGGACCTGCTCGACCTCCAGCCGCCCCAGCAGCACATCGGATGCGCCCGTACGGAACTCGCCCGCCGGGTAGCACATCGGCGCACTGCCGTCGCAGCACCCGCCGGACTGGTGGAACATCAACGGCCCATGATCGCCGTGCAGCTTGCGGATCAGCTCCGCGGCGGCCGGCGTCAGCGCGATCCGCGCCGCCCCGGCGCCGCGCACGTCCCTCACCACTGCTCGCCCCCTCGCACCGGACGGCTCACCGGCGGGCTCGCGGACTGGACTCGGCACATGGGCCACCCCTTCGTCGACCGGAAAGATCGGATACAGCGGATACGGCGGTCACGGCGGCGCGGCGCGGTGCCCGTACCGCCGGACGTCCTCCAGCGTGCCATTTCCCGTGGCGCGCTGGGGTGTTGGGTCTCTCAAGGCTGTCCTTTCAGGCCGGTCAGGACCGGGCGGTGGTCGCTGCCGAGGTCGGCGAGCACGGTGGTCGAGGTCGGGGTCAGGCCGCGCAGCAGGACGTGGTCGATGCGGACCAGCGGGAAGGCGGCGGGCCAGGTGAAGCCGAGGCCGTGGCCCGCCGTGTCCTGGGCGGAGGTCAGCTGCCGGGCCAGCGGGGCGAGATTCCGGTCGCGCAGGCTGCCGTTGAGATCGCCGAGCAGGACCACGCGGGCGGCCCGGTCCCGGCCGATCCGTTCTGCCAGCGCGGCCGCGCTGGCGTTGCGGGCGCCGACGGTGAAGCCCTGGTCGGGGCGTACGCGGACGGAGGGCAGCCGCACCGCGTAGAACGCCGTGTCGCCGCCGGGGGTGCTCACGACCGCCCGTATCGCGTGCGGCCAGGCGCCGTCCAGATCCAGTACCTCGGTCTCGCGCAGCGGGTAACGGGACCACAGGCCAAGGGTGTTGCGGGCGATGTGGTGGGTGTAGGTGTCGCCCAGGGCCTTTTCGTACGCGGGCAGGGCGGACCGGGGCACCTTCTCCAGGGCCACCACGTCGGCCCCGGTGGCGATCACCTTGCGGGCCACCTCCTCCGGAGTGGTGCGATCGCCGCCGACGTTGAGGGTCAGGGCGTGGAAGTCGGCCCGGCCGCCGCTGTCGCCCGGGGTGAAGGGGGGCAGGAAGAGGCAGCACCAGACCACCGCCGGCAGCAGGGCGGCGGCCGTGCCCGCGCGCGAGTGGCGCAGCGCCGCCCACGCGACAAGGAGGGGAACGAGCACGCCGCACCACGGCAGCGCGGTCTCCACCAGGCTCCCGAGGTGGCCGGGGGCGTCGGGCACCAGGCCGGGGAAGGCCAGCAGCGCGGTGAGGGGCACGGAGACGGCGGCGATACGCAGGCCGTACCGGGGGCCGCCTGCCGGGCGCCCCGCACGGGTGCTCCCGGACGCCGCCGATTCCCTTGCCGTAGGGGTCAGTTGGCGCACAGCACACCGCCGCCGTCGTTGTCGTCCGCGTCCGTGCGCCTGCGGTCCGTACGGTCCGTGCCGCCCGTGCGGTCCCTGCCGTCCGTACGCCGGGGGAGGAGGTTCCAGCCGGTCAGGGCGAAGGCGACCGCCGTCACCGAGGCCCCCATAAGGGCGGCGCACAGGAAGGGGGCCGCGTGCGGCGGGGCGAGGGCGACGGCCGCCGGCAGGACGGCCGGGAGTCCGGTCAGTACGACGATGGCGTGGACGTTCTCACGCGGGGTCATCGGGGTTCTCCTGACGGGGGCGGTGGCAGGGCGGCTCGGGGGCGGAGGACATGCGGCAGGCCACGGGAGAGGAGTCGGCCAGGCGGCGCAGGAAGGCGGCGCCGGCGATGCGCATCACGGACCGCGCCGGGAGGCGGTCCGCAGCGGCGTGCGGGCGGGGGATGTGCTGGGTGTTCATGGGATGCGCCCTTCGCGGTGAGGTGGGGTCCGGCGCCGGTCACGCGGCGCTCGCGGGGCGGTGCTCGGCGGGCAGCAGCAGGACGCGGTCGTCCGCGTCGTACTCGAAGAGCTCGGCGTACCGGCCCCAGGTGATCGCGGTGTCCAGCTGCTGGTGCGCGGCCCGCTCCGAGGCGTTCCCGCACAGCCGCTCGATCAGATAGGGCGCGCGCAGCCGGCCGCTGTCGGAGGCCATCAGGAGCGTGCGGACCGTGGCGATGAGGGGGATGTTGGCCAGTGCCGCGGCGGCGAAGAGGCGCTTGCGCAGCAGGATGTCGGCGCGCGCGAAGCCGCGGCCCGCGGGGGAGAGGTGCAGCCTGCCGGAGACGACCCTGGCGTAGCGCAGCACGGTGGCCGCCTCGACCAGCGGCATCAGGTCGTCGATCTCGTAGGACAGCGCGTCGGCGAGCGCCGCCAGGTCCACGGCGCCGCCGCGGGTGTCCAGCATCTCCAGCAGGCCCGTGAGGGACTCGACGTTGGCGCGCGGCAGCGGCAGGGAGGTGCGCAGCGTGGCGTGCTCGGCGAGGGAGGCCGGGGCCGGGGCCTGCTCGCGCTCGCCGGTCAGTGCCTCGTAGGCGTCCTCGACCAGGGCGGCGAAGCCGGGGGAGCGGCGGTCGCGCGGGCGCGGCAGGTCCACGGTCAGCTCGGTCCTGAGGGTGCCGGGCGCGGAGTCCAGGACCAGGATGCGGTCGGCGAGCTGGACGGCCTCCTCGATGGAGTGGGTGACCAGCAGGACGGTGCGGGTGGGGGTGTCGGGGTGGGCGAGCAGTTCGAGGAGTTCGTTGCGCAGGGTCTGTGCGGTCAGCACGTCCAGCGCGGAGAACGGCTCGTCCATCAGCAGCACGTCCGGCTCCACGACCAGGGCGCGGGCGAAGCCGACCCGCTGGCGCATCCCGCCGGACAGCTCCTTGGGGTAGGCGTTCTCGAAGCCGTCCAGACCGACCATGCCGATGGCCCGCAGGGCGCGGCCGCGGCGCTCGGCGGCGTGAACTCCCCTGGCCTGCAGGCCGAGTTCGACGTTCTGCTGGACGGTCAGCCAGGGCATCAGGGCGAAGGACTGGAAGAGCATGGCGGTGCCCGGGTTGGGCCCGGTCACGGGCCGCCCGCGGTAGTGGACGGTGCCGCCGGTGGGCGCCAGCAGCCCCGCGACATGGCGCAGCAGCGTGGACTTGCCCGAGCCCGACCGGCCCAGGAGGGCGACGACCTGGCCCTCGTACAGGGTGAAGTCGATGTCCTTCAGGACGGTCAGCACGCCGCCGCCGGGGCCGGTGAAGTCCTTGTGGAGGTTGCTGACGGTGATGACGGGGGTGTTCATGGGAGTGCTCCTGGGGGATGCGGTCGGACGGGGGTGCAGGGGGCGGGTCACAGCGCGCAGCGCTTCTGGGCGAAGCGGTACAGGCGGCGCCAGAGCAGCCGGTTGATGATCACGACGTAGACGCTCATGAGGACCGCGCCCAGGAAGTTGCGGGCGAAGTCATTGGCGTCGGTGGCCTGGGTGATGTACGCGCCGATGCCCACCGCGGTGAGCGTGGTGGTGCCGTAGGTGACCAGCTCGCCGGGGATGGAGGCGTTCCAGGCGCCGCCGGAGGCGGTGAGCGCACCGGTGGTGTAGGAGGGGAAGACGGCCGGCAGGATCAGCTTCTTCCAGCGCAGCCAGCCGCGCAGTTGGAGGTTGTCGGCGGCCTCGCGCAGGTCACCGGGGATGGCGCTGGCGCCGGCGATGACGTTGAACAGCACGTACCACTGCGCGCCCAGCGCCATCAGGGCGATGGAGCCCCAGTTCAGGGAGATGCCGGAGGCGCCCAGCACGATGACGGCCAGCGGGAAGAGGAAGTTGGAGGGGAAGCTGGCCAGCACCTGCACGATCGGCTGCGCGATCCGGTTGACCTTGGGGTTCATCCCGATCCAGGCGCCGATGGGCACCCACAGCAGGGTGGAGAGGACCACCAGGACCATGACCCGCCCGTAGGTGATCAGCGCGAGCCAGGCCGCGTGCCCGACTTCGCCGACGGGCACGTTGTCCAGGACGTACGCGCAGGCCTTCCACGCGATCGCCACCACGGCGGCCGTGTAGAGCACGTAGAAGGCGATGTCACCGCGCCTGCGGCGGGCCGGGTCGTGGTGCAGCCGCCCCGGGCTGGTGCCCAGCACGCGCATCGCGCGGTCCAGGCGCTCGCCCGCCGGGCGCAGGGCGCGGCCCAGCAGGGCGGGCAGGGTGCAGCGGCGCAGCAGTTGGAGGAACCAGCTGCGGGGCTGCTCGGCGATCTCGCAGTCCTCGGTGCGGAACCGCTCGGCCCAGGCCGTGACGGGGCGCCAGAAGAAGAAGTTGACGGACACGACCATCGCGATCATGACGGCGATGGCCAGGGCCACCCGTCGGCCCTCCCCGTTGTCCAGTGCCTGCGCGACGTACGAGCCCACGCCGGGAAGGGCGTTGTCGTTGCCGTTGACGCTGATGGTCTCGGAGGCGGACAGCGCGAACCACGCCGCGCCGAAGCTGATCATTCCGTTCCAGACCTGGGCGATCATTCCGCTGGGTACGTCCAGCTTCCAGAACCGCTGCCAGCGGGTGAGGCGCATCAGCCGGGCCGCCTCGTCCAGCTCCTTGGACTGGGTGAGCAGCGACTGGTAGAAGGCCATCGCCATGTTCCAGACCAGGGCGGTGAACACGGCGAAAATCGAGGCGAATTCAAGTCCGAGAGTGGAGTGCGGGAACATCGCGATGAAGCCGGTGACGGTGATGCTGAGGAATGTCAGTACCGGCACGGACTGGAGAATGTCGATGACCGGCACGATCACCTTGGCCGCGCGCCGCGAGCGGGCCGCCCAGGTGCCGAAGACGAAGGTGAAGAGCACCGCGGGCACCAGCCCGGCGAACATCCGCAGCAGGGAGCGCGCCGCGTAGTAGGGCAGTTCGCCCGGGTCGGTGCAGACGGCGGGCGGCTGGTCGGCGTGCAGCGGCTGGTCGGCCGTGGCGCCGATGCGGGCCACGAGGTAGAAGACCGCGACGACGCCGAGCAGGACGAGTACGTCGACGGGGCGCAGGCGGGTGGCGCGTACGGCGCCACGGGAGGGAAACTGACGGAGTTTCGGCATGGGGATACCCGAGAGGTATTGCGGGCGCTGCGGCAGGGCGGCAGAGCGCCGCCGGACGCACGGCCCGGGACGGGAAGTCGTTTCAAGAACGTGAAAGCGCAGCGCGACGGGCCGCCGAGCGGCACACATCGGGCAGCGGGCAGCCGGGGCTGCGCTGGCCGGCCCTAACGGGAGCGGCGAGAGGCAGAACTGGGAGGCTCGCCGTACATCACAACGACCACCTCCTCATCTCCTCGGTCCGCGAGCTGAAGAAGCTCTACGGCACTCCACCGCAATAGGCGCGGACTTCGGCCCGCGTGATGCGATACGGCCGGTCCGGCAACAAAATGACCATGGCACGCCCGGCTTCCCCGGTCAAACCACACCGTGGAGAACCCCGTTTTCCTTTCAGCATTCTTTCAGGAGCGGTGCTGCGGGCCGTTCTGCCGCGATTTCTGAAAAGGAATTCAGGACCTTCAGTTTTCCTTCAGGAAGGGCCCGGGGGAGTCCCGTGCTGCCGGGGCCGGCGTTCCCCGGGCCACACGGCTGCGCGGCAGGGCGGACGTACTTGCGCGGGCGTTCGCGTTACGCACCGGCGTCCTGCAGGGCAACCGCCCGACCGGGCGGTCTGTCCGAAACGGACACCAGCCGCGTGTCCTGGCAGGCGCGTTCGCATAGTGTCCGCGCTGTGCCGCACACCGGCGACCGCCCGGCGGCACCGTCAGCCGTCCCTACGTCCATGGAGCGTGGGCATGCCCCCCTTGCGGCGCCTGATGGTCCTGCGGCATGCCAAGTCGGCCCGCCCGGCGGGCGTTGGCGACCACGACCGCCCGCTCTCCCCGCGCGGCCGGCGCGATGCGCGCGCGGTGGGCCAGTGGCTGAGCGAGGCGGACTGGCTGCCCGACCTCGCCCTGTGCTCCACGGCCCGCCGCGCCCGCGAGACCTGGGACCTGGCCTCCGCGGTACTGGGCACCCCGCCTCCCGTACGCCATGAACCGCGCCTCTACCACCCGCCGCCCCAAGACCTCCTCGCGGCCGTGCGCGCGGTCCCCCGCCACACCCACACCGTGGTCCTGATCGGCCACAACCCCAGCCTCCAGGAGCTGATCCAGCACCTCGCCGGCGACGGCTTCGGCGACCTCGTCACCCGCGCGCACGCCAAGTTCCCCACCGCGGCCATCGCCGTACTGACCTGGCACGGCACCTGGCAGTCCCTGACCCCGGGAACCGCCCTGCTCACCGACCTGGCGGTACCGCGCGCGCCCCGGCCCTGAGCGGGGGCCACGGCGCACCGTGCCCCACCTCGAACGCCTCGCGGGGCAGGTCAAGGGGTCGTCGGTGAGGTGTCGGTGGACGGCGGATCGCCCCACTGGGCCTCCAGGGCTGTGCGCAGGGCGTGGAGGCTGTCCTGGCCGATGCGTGCGGCGAGTTGTTCTTCCAGGCGTTCGAGGATGGCGGTGGCCCGGAGGTGGGCGCGTTCGCCTTCCGGGGTGCGGCGGATCAGCCGCCGACGGGCGGAGGCGGGGTCGGGGGCCTGTTCGAGCAGTCCGGCGGCGACCAGGCCGTGCACGGCCTGGTGCGCGGTCTGCCGGGTGACGCCCATGCGCCGGGCCAGCTCCGAGACGGTCGTGCCCTGATCGTCCAGGACGGCGAAGAGCTGGGCCTGGGTCGGGGACACCGGCGTGGCACCGGCTGCCTCCAGGGCCGCCAGCAGCCCTTCTTCGAACCAGCGCCGGGCGTCACCGAGCAGTTGGGGGAGGTTGCGGCGGGTGGACTGCATCTGTTCCTCGCGACGGTGTGGGCGGGCGGGTACCGGGCTCACCGCCGCGGTTTGCTCACCGACACTCTGTCATGTCAGGCTGCCTGACATTCGTGTCGGAGGTCAATCCGAGGAGACCGCATGACCATCGAGTACGCCACCCGCTACCGGCGCCGCTCACGCATACCCGCGGAACCGGGCCGGCCCTACTTCATCGAGAAGGGCGAGGGAGACCGCGCCCACCTGTTCGGCGATCTGATCACCGTCTACGCGGGCGGCGAACAGACCGAGAACACCTTCAACTTCTTCACCGTCGAAGGCCCCAAAGGGGACCTCATTCCGGCGCATCTGCACCCCGACACCCACGAGGTCTTCTACGTCACCCAGGGCGCGGTCCGGCTGTTCGTCGAGGACACCCGGGGCGACCAGCAGGAGAAGCTGCTGACCCCCGGTGACTTCGGCTTCGTACCCAAGAACTGCCCGCACGCCTACCGCATGGAGCGCCACCACAGCCAGGTCGTCGGCGTCCCCGCCGGGCCCGGCGGCACCTTCGAGCGGTTCTTCGAGAACCTCGGTGTGCCCACCGAGGAGTTCGGCCTGCCGCACCGGCCCGTCGTCCCGGAGCCGCAGAAGTTCGCCGACGTCCCCGAGCGGTACGACGTCCGTTTCCTGCCCGACCACCAGTGGCGGACCCGGTGACGGCGGCCGGGAGCAGGTGAGCGGACCCGCCGCCCCGTCAGCGCCAGGCGCGGCGCTCCTCGCCCCGTGGGTCGTCGAGCAGTGTCCACCGGCTGTCGATGCGCAGCGTGGCGCGTCGCTGGAGGTCGTACGGGGCCCAGCCGGGGTCGCCGGTGGTGGCGAAGGTGATCCAGGCGGCGTGGGTGCGGGCGGCCAGGTCCGGGGGCGGGGTGCGGGTGCCGAGGACGCGGTGGGGGCCGTGCAGTGCGGGGAGGCCGGCCGTGTCGAAGACGAAGGGGAGTTCCACGCCGTGCGCGGCGCCGAGTTCGCCGTCCAGGGCGTCGGAGCGCCAGGCGAATTCGTACCGGTAGGTGCGTGAGCCGGGCAGTGTCGCATGGGCGTCGGCCAGGCTGCGGTTGCCCGCGCCGAAGAGCGCCTCGCCCAGGATCGCGGAGCGCAGCTGACCGGGGGAGGCCTGCGGGCGGGTCCTGCGGTAGAGGGCGAGGAGTCCGCGGGGGCGGGGGTGGGCACGCGCGGCGAGGGCGTCCACGTCGGCGGCCGTCGAGGTGGCCAGTCGGCCGAACGGCGCCAGATAGAGGTTGCCCTCCTCGGAGTTGGCGCCGATGAGCAGATCCACCTCCGCGCTCCGGCCGGCCGCGACGGTGTCGGTGGGCTGCCGGTCCAGGACCAGGCTGAAGGGGCTGAGCCCGAGGAGCGGATCGGTGTGGGTGGCCGTGCGCAGATCGATGCCCCACAGCCGCGGCATGATCTCCACCAGGCGTTCGTCGGAGATGCCGGTGAACGCGTCGGCGTGCGGCTCGATGCCCAGGAGACCGGCCGTGGCCCGGGTGACCCGCGCCGCCTGCTCCCCGGTGAAGGCCCCCCGCCCGCTGCCGCTCTGGACGATCGCCCGCCGCAGCAGGCCCTCGGACGCGGGGTGCGCCAGTACGCCGCCGACGACGGTCGCCCCGGCCGACTGGCCGAAGAGGGTGACGTTGGACGGATCGCCGCCGAAGGCGCCGATGTTCTCGCGCACCCAGCGCAGCGCCGCGATGACATCGAGCAGCCCTCGGTTGCGGGGCGCTCCGGGCAGGTCGAGGAAGCCGTGGATGCCCAGGCGGTAGTTCACCGTCACCAGGACGACGCCGTCCCTGGCGAAGCGGGCGCCGTCGTAGAGCGCGGAGCCGGTGGAGCCCGAGACGAATCCGCCGCCGTGGACGAACACCATGACCGGCAGCCGCTCGGGTGCGGCGGGAGCGGCGGCCGGGGTCCAGACGTTGGCGGTGAGGTAGTCCTCGCCGCGGACCCAGCCCTCGCCGAAGTAGGCGCTCATGTCCAAGGTGCCCAGAGAACGCGATACCTGGGGGGAGTTGGGGCCCGCGGCGGTCGCCTCCCGGACGCCCTCCCAGGGGGCGTGCGGGCGCGGTGCGGCGAACCGGTCGGCGCCCGACGGGGGAGCCGCGTACGGGATGCCGAGGAAGACCGAGACGCCGGGCTCGCCGCAGGCCGCTCCGCGCACGGCGCCCTGGGCGGTGCGCACGATGGGGGAGAGAGGGGCGGGAGACGCGGGGGAGGCGGGGGCGATAAGGCAGGGCATGCGGGTTCCTCGGGGAGCGGGGGAGTCAGCTCTGGGTGTGCGGGGGGGGGCAGCTGTCGGGGGACGCGCGATCAGCTCTGGGGGCGCGGGCGAACAGCTCTGGGTGTACGGCGATCAAGCTCGGGCAAAGGGGGTCAGGGCTGGGCGTACGGGGTGAAGGGCGCCCAGGCCTCGATGGCGAAGGTGCTGCCCTCGCGCCGTACTTCCGCGGCGCCGTGGCCGCCGAGGTGGGCAGGGAAGACCAGCGCGTTGTGGTCGGCGGCCCGGCCGAGGACGGTGCGCCGGGTGGCCCGGGCGCCCGCCGGGTCCTCGCAGAAGCAGCTGTTGTGGTCCGGCTCGACGAACTGGAGCGGGGTGTGCAGCAGATCACCGACGAATACCGCGTGGTCACTGCCGGATTCGAGGGTGAGCACGCAGGAGCCCGGAGTGTGCCCGGGGGCGAGATCGAGCCGCAGATTGCGGTCGATGCGGTGGCTTTCGTCCCACAGCAGAGTCTGGCCCGATCGATGCACGGGCGCGACGCTGTCCTCGAAAACATTCTGATTGCCGCGCCCGTGCTGGGGCGCGTGCCCGCCCTCCGGATCCCAGAAGGCGAACTCGTCCTTGGCCATGAGATAGGTCGCATTGGGGAACGTGGGCACCCATGCGCCGTTCTCCAGGCGGGTGTTCCAGCCGACGTGGTCGACGTGGAGGTGGGTGTTGACCACGATGTCCACGTCCTCGGGGCGGACCCCGGCCCGGGCCAGGTCGGACAGGAAGCCGGTGTCCAGGTGGTCCCAGCGCGGGGCGTTCGGCCGCTCCTTGTGGTTGCCGACGCCGGTGTCGATGAGGATCGTGCGGCCCTCGCTGCGCAGCACCCAGGTCTGGATCGCGGAATTGACGATGCCCGTATCGGTGTTGAGGAAATGTGGCGAAAGCCACGGGGTGTGCAATTCCCACGCCTCGGGCGGGCTGCCCGGGAAGAACTGGTCCGGCGTCATGTCCACCGGTCCGTAATACTCCCGCACCCGTGTCACGCTGACATCGCCCAAAGTGATGGTGTCCATGGATTCCTCGTCGATCGCTGGTGCCGATGAAGAAATCCTGCGCCGCACCCCAGGGCCGGGGGTATCCGTCACGTGACTGCACTTCGGTGACCGCACCCCGCACCGACCGGTCAGTTGTGAGTTGGAGAGCTGGAGAGACTGTGGATGTGCCCGTACCGCCCGGCGTTCCCGTCGCGGATGCCACCGCCGGCGCCGCGCAGGACCCCGGGGGCCTTGTCCTGGGCCGCGAGGCCGAGACCCGCCGGCTGCTCGAAGCGGCCGATCCGACGGCCCGTACCAGCCGCGTCCTGATCCTCACCGGGGCGGCGGGTACGGGCAAGAGCACGCTGCTGGACGCCGCCGTCGACCGTGCCGCCGGCCGCGGGACGGTGCTCACGGCGCGCGGCACCGAGACCGAGTCCGGCCTCGCGCACGCCGGGCTCCACCAACTCCTTTACCCCGTCGCCGACTTCATCGACGCCCTGCCCGCCGGTCAGCGCGGCGCCCTGCGGACGGCGCTCGGCGCCGACACCGCGCACGACGCGCCCGCCCCCCTCCTCCTCGGCGTGGCGCTGCTGACGCTGCTCTCCGACCTGGGCGAGGCGGGCCGCGGGCGGCTGCTGCTCGTGGTGGACGACGCGCAGTGGATCGACGCCGCCTCCCGCAACGCGCTCTTCTTCGCCGCGCGGCGGCTGCAGAACGAACCGGTCACCGTCCTGCTCGCCGTACGCGGGGAACACCCGCTGCCCGGCCTCGACCCGCACTGGCCCGTGCTGCCCCTGGGCCCCCTGGACCGCGCCGCGTCCGCCCGGCTCCTGGACGCCTGCGCCCACCGGATTCCGGGCCGGCTGCGCGAGCGCATCCTCGACCAGGCCGAGGGCAACCCTCTCGCGCTGGTCGAACTGGCCCGAGCGGCAGCCGATACGGACATTCCGGCGACCGCGCCCGGCCCGCTGCCGGTCACCGAACGGCTGGAGCACCTCTTCGCGCACCGGCTCAAGGCGCTGCCCGTACGGGCCCAACAGGCGCTCACACTCCTGGCCGCCGCCGATACCGACGACCCCCGGGCCGCGGTACCGGCCCTGCTGCCCGCGCACGGCGATCCCCTGTGGGAACAGGCCGAGCGCGCGGGGCTGATCCGCGGGTCCGGCGCGGGGGTCGCCTTCAGTCATCCCCTGGTGCGTTCCGCCGTCTACCAAGCGGCGCCCTTCGAGGCGCGGCGTACGGCGCACCTCGCGCTGGCGGAGGCGCTGCGCGGCGAGCCCGACCGGTCCGCCTGGCACCGCGCGGCGGCCACGCCGGGCCCCGACGCGCAGGTGTCGGCCGCGCTGGAAGTGACGGCCGACCGGGCGGGGCGCCGAGGCGGCTACGACGCGGCCTCCCGCGCGCTGGAACGCGCCGCCGAACTGAGCCCGGAGCGCGAGCGCGCCGCGCGACTGCTGGTGCGCGCCGCGGGCATGGCCACCGGCACCGGGCGCCTCGCCCGCGTCCGGGACCTCGCCGACCGCGCCTCGACCCTCACCGAGGACCGCACGGTACGGGCCCAAGCAGCCTTCCAGGCAGGCCGGTTGACGGCACTGACCAGCTCGCACACCGCCGCCTTCACCTCCCTGACCACCACCGCGGAATCCGCCGCCGCCAGCGCCCCGGCCCTCGCCACGGAAGCCCTCGCCTACGCGGCCGTGGTCCGCTTCTACTCCGGCGAGGACCACCACCGCCACGAGATCCACCGCATCCTCCCCGGCCTGCCGACGACACCCGAGGCCGAGACGGCGCGCATCTGGCTACGAGTGATCGCCGACCCGCACACGGAGCGGGCGGAGCTGCTGCGGGAGGTCCGCACCCTGATCGCCCGGCCGCGGGGCGGGCCGCGGCCGCAGCCGGGGACCGAGCCGCAGGACCGGCCGGACACCGGGGCGCAGTCTCGGCCCCTGACCGGGTCCGGCCCCGGGGTACGGCAGCCGGAGCGGCTTGCCGCGCTGGCCATCGGTGCCTGGCTGCTGGACGAGACCGCGCTGGCGGTGCGCACCTTCGACGAGGCGGCCGAGCGGTGGCGGGCCCGTGGGCCGGTGCCCGACGGGCTGGGCGGCGTCACGGCGCTGGCGTACTTCGACTACGGGCGGTGGGACCGGGCCCAGTTGGAGTGCGGGGAGGTCGCGGCCGTGGCGCAGGCGGCCGGCCTCGACCACGCCTCGGCCTGTGCGCCCGCTGTCGAGGGCATGATCGCGGCGCACCGCGGGAATCTTGAGTCGGCCAGGGCGCTGGTGGACCGCTCGCTGTCGCTGATCGACCCGGCCGAGAGCCGCTCGATCGCCGTATACGCGCGAAGAGCGCTGGGCGGTGCGGCCGCCGCCGAGGGCGACTACGAGCGGGCCTGCACGCAACTGCGGGCGGCCTTCGGCCCCGAGGGCGATCCGGTGCACTACCACGCGTCCTGGGCCGCGCTCCCGGAGCTGGCCGAGGCCGCCGCCCGCAGTGGCCGGCAGGCCGAGGCGAGCGCGGTGGTGGAGCGGATGGCAGCGCTGCCCGCGGCCGCGTGCGGATCGCCGCGGCTGGGCGCGCTCGTTCAGTTCAGCCGGGCGCTGCTGGCGGCGCCGGACGCCGCGGAGCCGTTCTTCCGCGATGCCGTACGAGCGGGGATCACGGACGGCCAACGCCCCTTCGAGCGGGCGCGGTTCCTGCTGTCCCACGCCGAGTGGCTGCGGCGGCAGCGGCACATCGCACAGGCGCGGCCGCTGCTGAGCGAGGCGCTGGAGGTCTTCCAGCGGCTCGGCGCGCGGCCCTGGACGGAGCGGGCGCGCGCCGAACTGCGGGCCGCCGGCGCGGAGACCACCGAGGCGGCCCCCGACGCGCTCACCCGGCTCACCCCGCAACAGCAGCAGATCGTCCGGCTCGCCGCGCGGGGACTGACGAACCGTGAGATCGGCGAGAAGCTGTTCCTCTCGCCGCGCACCGTCGGCTCGCACCTGTACCGGTCGTTCCCGAAGCTGGGCATCACGGCGCGGTCCCAGCTGCGCGACGTGGTGGCGGCGTCGGCCTGAGGCCTCAGCGGTCTACCGGCTCGGCGGCGGTGTCCAGTTGGCGCAGGGCCAGCAGGCCGCCGATGCCGGGGATCACGGCCAGAGCCTTGGTCCGGGGCGCAGCCGCGGCCTCGCGCGCGGTGGCGATGACGACGAACAGGTAGGCGCAGCCGTGCGTGGGGCCCATCAGGGAGGAGAGTGGCGGCCAGTGCACGGTGAGGAGATTGGTCAGGAGGACGAGAATCGAGACGAGCTCTACGGCGGCGGCGGTTCTCAGGGCGCGGCGGGGCGAGGGCACGGGTCACGCTCCCGTCGTGGAGCCGGGGCGGACGATCATCAGGACGGTGACGACGGCCCACAACAGGTTGAACACGCCGGTGTACATGGCCAGTTGGGCCGTCGCCCGGACCTGTGGGGCGGCGTCCGCCGCGCTCTCCGACGGTGCGTCGATGCCCGCCAGCAGCGCGTCCTGACGCGGCAGTACGAGTGCGATCAGTACGAGGGCGGCGAGCGCGGTCAGGACGATCGACACGATGAGCCAGGCGTCCCCCAGCACCCCCATGCTGCTGGCGGTGGCGAAGCCGAAGACGGGCACCACGATGCCGACGCCCGCGTACACCCGGCAGATCCGGTGCAGCAGCCGCACCGAGGCCTGAGCCTGGGGATCGCCGGGGTGCGCCATCGCGCGTCTGGCGCCGGGCGGGAACATGCTGGCGGCCACGGTGACCGGGCCGATGGCCACGATCGCGGCCAGGACATGGAGGGTGAGCAGAAGTTTCGTCACGGGCAGGCGTGTTCTTTCGTGTGTGCGGAGGGGGCTGGAGGCAGGGCGCGGCTCACGCGGCCACCGGCGCCGGACCCGCCGCCCGCCAGACGACCCCGCGCCGCTCATGGGCGAGCAACTGCTCCACCGCGTGGGCGACTCGCGGGCCGACCTCGCGCTCCAGCAGGTGCAGTGCGAGGTCGAGCCCGGAGGTGACGCCCGCGCCGGTCACCAGGTTCCCGTCGTCGACGACCCGGGCGTCCACCACCACGGCGCCCGCGGCGGCCAGCGCGTCCAGCCCCGCGTGGTGCGTGGTGGCGGGCCGTCCGGCGATCAGGCCCGCCATGGCGAGGAGGAGGGACCCGCCGCACACCGTGGCCAGGGTCACTCCCGGCCGCTCCAGCGCCGCCTTGAGCAGCGCGGGCAGCTCCGTTCGCAGGCTGCGGCCGAGGATGGCCGGGATCGTGTCCGTACCGTCGTCGTCCGCGTCCACCGGGATGCGTCCCGCCGCTCCCGGTACGACGACGAGGTCGGCCCGCTCCGGGTCCAGCCGCGCCGTGGCCCGCAGCGACAGCGACCCGATGCCGCTGGGCACCTCGCGCGGCCCCTGCGCCGACACCAGCTCCCCCTCGATCCCACCCGCGCCCATCGCCTCGAACGGCGCGATGACATCGAGCGGGTCGAACCCGTCGAACAGCACGAACTGAGCACGCATCCCCACGGCCTCCACAGGGTCTTCGGCTCCCCCGGTGCGGAGAGCCGAGACCGACGGTAGGAGGCCCGTACGGCGCGAAGAAGTGGCACTGTTGCCATACCTCAACGGATTCTCGCCACCTGCGGCAATGCCCTACCGACAGCGCCGAAGTCACTGGTCAGGAGGTCGCACGGGCCTTGGCCGCAATCCGGGGAACGCCTAGCCTGTGGCCATGCACACGGTGGCGGTACTCGCGTTCGACCATGTCATTCCCTTCGACCTGGCCGCCCCGATCGAGGTCTTCGCGCGGACGCGGCTGCCCGACGGCCGCGCCGCGTACCGGGTACGGATCTGCGCCGCCGCCGAAGAAGTCGACGCGGGCCCGTTCACCCTCCGCGCCCCCTACGGCCTCGACGACCTCGCCGAGGCCGACACCGTCATCGTCCCCGGCGTCGACTGCGACGCCACCGCCGCCGTGCCCGAGGCGGTCCTGGACGCCCTGCGCGCCGCCGCCGCGAACGGCACCCGCATCGCCTCGGTGTGCGCCGGTGCGTTCGTCCTCGCCGCCACGGGCCTGCTCGACGGGCTGCGCGCCACCACGCACTGGATCGGCGCACCGGCGCTGGCGGCGCTGTACCCGCAGATCACCGTCGATCCCGACGTGCTCTACATCGACAACGGGCAGATCCTCACCTCCGCGGGCGCCGCCGCGGCCTTCGACCTCTGTCTGCACATGATCCGCAAGGACCACGGCTCCGCCGTCGCCGCCGACGCCGCCCGGCTGTCCGTCATGCCCCTGGAACGCGAAGGCGGGCAGGCCCAGTTCATCGTCCACCACCAGCCCCCGGCGCCCGCCGGAGCCACCATGGAACCCCTGCTGCGCTGGCTGGAGGACAACTCCCACCGCGAACTCACCCTCGACGCCATCGCCGCGCAGGCCGCGACCAGCACCCGCACCCTCAACCGCCGCTTTCGCGAACAGACCGGCACCACACCGCTGCGATGGCTCCACCGCGCCCGCATCCGCCGCGCCCAGCACCTGCTGGAGACCACCACCCAGCCCGTGGAACGCATCGCCACACACGTCGGTTTCGGCTCACCCACGGCCTTCCGCGACCGCTTCCGCCGCGTCGTGGGCACCACTCCGCAGGCCTACCGCGCCGCCTTCCGCCGCACCACGGGCTGAGGCGCGGGTGCGGCGCCCGGCGCCCGCGGCTACTCGAACTGCGCGGTGTCGCCCGCCCCTCGCCGTACGATCTCGACGTCGCCGCCGGAGAAGTCGATCACCGTGGTCGGTTCCGTACCGCAGTCACCCGAGTCGATCACGGCGTCCAGCACATGGTCGAGCCGCTCCTTGATCTCCCAGCCCTGTGTCATCGGCTCGTCCTCGTCGGGCAGCAGCAGCGTGCTGGACAGCAGCGGCTCACCGAGCTCGGCGAGCAGCGCCTGGGCGATGGCGTGATCGGGAATCCGCACGCCGACGGTCTTCTTCTTCGGGTGCAGCAACTGACGCGGCACTTCTTTGGTCGCGGGGAGAATGAAGGTGTAACTGCCGGGTGTCGCCGCTTTGATGGCGCGGAACACATCGTTGTCGATGTGCACGAACTGCCCCAGCTGCGAGAAGTTCTCACACACAAGAGTGAAGTGGTGACGGTCGTCGAGGTTGCGGATCGTACGGATCCGGTCGATGCCGTCGCGATTGCCCAGCTGGCACCCCAGCGCGTAGCAGGAGTCCGTCGGGTACGCGATGAGCGCGCCGGAGCGGATGCTGTCGGCCACACCGCTGATGGTGCGCCGCTGCGGATTGTCGGGGTGCACGTCGAAGTACTTCGCCATTCGCCGAGTCTAGACACGGAATGCCCGCCCCCGTACTAAACCTCCAGGCGGCGGACCAATTCCGTGCGGGAGCGGATGCCGAGTTTGCGGTAGACGTGGGTGAGGTGCATCTCGACGGTCTTGGTGCTCAGGAAGAGGGAGTCGGCGACCTCGCGGTTGGTGGCGCCGTTCACCACCGCCAGGGCGACCTGCATTTCCTGAGGGGTCAGCGGCTGGGCGGGCTGGTGGGGGCGGGGGAGATCCTTCACTCCCGTCGCGCGGAGTTCGGCCAGCGCCCGCCCGGCCCACAGCCGCGCGCCCATGGCCTCCAGGCTGGTGTGCGCGGCGCGCAAGTGGGTGCGGGCCGCGGTGAGTTTGCCGTGCCGGCGCAGGCGTTCGCCCCAGGCGAGCTGGGTGCGGGCGGCGTCCAGATGGAGATGCGCGGCCAGATAGCCGGCCAGGGAGCGGGCGAACAGGCCCTCGGCCTCCTCGGGGTCGGGGCCGGCGACGGCGCGCAGCCGGGCCAGGCCCGCGGCCTGCCCGGGCAGGGCGGCCGCGATGTCCTTGGCGAGGGTCCTCTCCAGGGCGTCGGCGAGGGCGTGCGGGAGCCGCTTGGTGCCCCGGACGTGCACCTCGGCCGGGTCCATCGCCCCCGGCCAGGTCAGCAGCACCGCCGAGGTGCAGCGGCGGAAATAGCCTACCCGGGCGACGTGCTCAAGTGCCGTGCCGGTGTTGCCCAGCGCGAACTCCAGGGCCGCCAGCGCCTCGTCGATGTAGCGGGCGGAGGTGGTGCCCATCCGCTCGCCCAGGCTGCGCGCCTCGGCGGCACTGCGCCGGCACTCGGCCACCTCGCCGCGGGTCGCCTGGACGTAGGAGAGCACCGCGGTGCCGCGGTAGTGCCACAGCGGGTTGCCCGTCTCGCGGCCCAGCCTGGCCGACTCGGCGGCGGCCGCGTAGGCGGTGTTGAGCTGGCCGCAGCGCACCTCGGCCACGGCGCTGACGTGCAGCGCGTACGGCAGCAGGCCCAGCTCGGCGTTGGCCCGCAGCCGTTCCACCAGCGGGTCGAGGATCCGCTTGGCCACCAACGGCAGCCCGACCCGTACGAGTTCGTGCGCGGCGTGCAGGGTGTGCTGGTCGTGCAGCCCCTGGCCGCGGACCAGCTCCGGGGTGTTGACGGCATCGACGATCAGCTCCGCGCCCTGGCGCGGATCGCCCTGCGCCATGACGCTGACCCCCGCCAGCAGCCGGGCCAGCCCCGTCAGCGCCCGGCTGGCGCCGCCCCAGCCGACGGCCCGCAGCGCCAGGTCGGCCGCCGAGGGGAAGTCGTTGTCGACGTACGCGGCCAGGACGGCGTCGAGCTGGCGCTGCACCGCGACCTCGACGGCGGTGGCGCGGTAGCGCTCGGCGGAGGCGGACAGCAGCCGCCGGGCCCGCGCCGGGCGCCCGTTGAACAGCTCGATACTGCCGAGCACGTACTGCGCCTCGGCCTTCCAGACGCTCTCCAGCTCATCCACCGTCACCCCGGCGATCAGATCGCGCGCCTGCGCGAACCGCCCGGCGAACCAGGCGGCCGCGGCGGCCTGGAACCGGCAGCGGGCGCTGCGCACCGGGTCGGTGGTCAGCTCGGCGGCCCGCTCGTAGCCGAGCGAAGCGGCCTGGTAGGCACGCTTGTCGCGCATCCGGTCGGCCATCAGCTCCAGCTCCGCTGCGACCTCCTCGTCATGGCCGACGACGGACTTGGCCAGGTGCCAGGCCCGGTGGTCGGCGTGCGCGGGGCCGGTCAGCGCGCCGGCCAGCGCGGCGTGGGCGGCCCGCCGCTGGGGCGCGGTGGCGGCCTCGACGATGGCCGAGCGCACCAGCGGGTGGGCGAACACCAGCCGCCCCTTCTCCACCGTGACCAGCCCCTCGGACTCCAGGGCCGTCATCGCCTCGGCGGGCAGCCCCAGCCGGTCGGCCGCCCTGACCACCACCTCCACGTCGGTGTCGGTCAGGGCCGCCAGCAGCAGCGCGGTGCGTTCCTGGGGGCCGCCCGCCGAGAGCCGGGGGGCGAACAGTGCGGTCGTCGCGCGCCCGACCCGCAGCGGCACCGGCAGCGCGGCCCGGCCGCAGAGTTCCTCGGTGTCCAGCAGGCGCGCGAGCTCGATCAGGGCGAGGGGGTTGCCGCCGGTGTCGCGGACCAGCTGCTCGATCACCGCTGCGGCGACCGGCTCCCCGCGCAGCCCGGTCACCAGCGCCCTTGCGGCGTCGACCGCCAGACCGGGCAGCGGCAGCGTCGTCCAGTCCCCGCTGTCGCGGTCCTCGGGCGGGTCCCGGGTGCCGATGACGACGGCGATGCCCTCGCAGCCCATCCGGCGCGCGGCGAACAGGACGGCTTCCTTGGACGCCTCGTCCATCCAGTGGAAGTCGTCGAGCGCGAGCAGGATCGGCCGCCGCTCGGCGCCCGCCGTCAGCAGGCCCAGGGTCGCCGCGGCGACGGCGAACCGGTCACCGCCCACCGGCGGCCCCAGCGCGAGCGCGCCCTTGAGCGCGGCCGCCTGCACCGGCGGCAGTCCGTCGATGTCCGCCTCCCACGGGCGCAGGACCGACGACAGCCCGGCGAAGGGCAGTTCGCGCTCGGTCTCGGCCGCCCTGACCTGACAGATCTGCATCCCGCTCGCATGGGCGACGGCGAACTCCACCAGCGCGGTCTTGCCCACCCCCGGCTCCCCCGACAGGACCAGGACCCCGCTGCACCCCCGCCGGGCCCCGCCCAGCAGCTCCAGCAACCGACGTGATTCCGCTGCTCGCCCCAGCAACACCCGGCCGAGTTTATCCGCCGGGGGAGGGGAGCTGTACAAGGTGCCGTGCACGTCTGGGGGCGCACTCGCCTGCGCGGTGGCACGCGATGTACCGAACGGGCCCTGTAGATAAGGGATATGACGTTGAGTCAGGTAATGTTCGACGCTGTCTGTCGCACAGTGTCCAGTGGCCGGTCGGACGCGTCGGGAGTGAGGGGCGCCGGTGGAGTGAGGTGGATGACGGTGCCGGAGTGGGGCGTGCGCGAGGCCGGCGCCCGCTCCCGCAGCAGTCCGGGCGAGGACGGCGCCCGCTTGCTGAGCGGTGGTGCGAACGGGGAGCGGGCGCGGCCGGTCGCGTCGGCCGGGTGCCGCCGAACGGCCCGTGGCCCCTCGGCCCGGTTCCGTCATGCCCGTACTCCAACGGGCTGCCGTGCGAAGCCCGTTGAGGCGGCCCAGTTGCGCATCGAGCGGCGCAGGGTCAGTCGCTGGTCGGGCAGCGCCGGGAGCCCTCCGGGGCCGGTGAGGTCGCTCGGGAACGGGTGGCGGACCGCCATGTGCGCGGAGAGCCGCTCGACCAGGCCGACCAGCGTCAGCCGGGCCGGGGCGGGCAGGGAGCCGAGGGCCACCGACAGGGCGAGCCGCTCGTACTGCTCGGGGGCGACGAACCGGACCGGTGGGACCGAATGCCCCAACTCCCGGCTCAGCGCGACCACTTCGCTTACCACCTCGCCCAGCGTGAGGGCTTGGGGGCCCGCGGTCAGCCACAGCTCCCGGCATGGTCGCACCTGGCCGGTCTGCTCTCCCCCGTAGAGCAGACCGGCCAGGGCGTCGGCCACTACGTCCTGCGGCACGAAGTCGAGCAGCCGTGCCGGGGCGAGTGGCGCCAGGGGGAACAGCCCACGCATGACGGCGCCCAGGGCCTCGTGAAAGGCCTGGTGCCGGGCGATGCGTCCGGTGCGCGAGTCTCCGACGACGGTCGAGGGGCGCACGATCGTCGCCGGCAGACCGCCGGTGCGCACCAGGTCCTCGGCCTCCGCCTTGGACCGCGCGTGGGCCAGGGCCGGGGAACCGGAGTCCCCGGTCGCGACGAACGCGGTGCTGACGTGGATCAGCCGGGCGTCGGCCTCGGCGACGAGGTCCAGGATGCGGCCCGTGCCCACGATGTTGGTGTCCCTGAGCTGTGTCATGGTGCCGTACCCGGTGGCGGCCGCGGCGTGGACGACGACCTCCACGGCCGCCGCCAGGTCCCGGTACGCGGCCCGGGAGAGCCCGAGCCGCGGCGCGCGGATGTCGCCGCGCAGGGTGCGTACACCGGGGCCGTGCACCGCCGCGGTGTGGGACAGGCAGATGACCCGGTGGCCGGCGAGCTTCGGCAGCAGAGCGCTGCCGATGACGCCGGATGCGCCGGTGACCAGCACCGTCGGCTTTCCGCTGGCTGTCCCGCGTACTGATCGCATGCCAGGAGCATGCCGTCCCCCTGGGCCGGGCACTACGGGGGAAACCCTGGGATGTGCCACTTGAGGTACGGGGACACCGGCCGGCTTCTCGCGGGGCAGCGCGCGGGGGAGCGGCGGACCTGGTCCGCCACTCCCACCGATCTTGCCCCGGTCAGGCCAGGGTCAGGGCGCCGAGAGGCAGCTCACGCCCGGGACCTCGGAGGGCACTCCGGGGGCGCTGGGGTCGACAAGAGTGGTCACGTCACCGACGGACTGGGTGAGACAGGTGACGGCCGCGACGGGGTCCGGTACGGCACTGGCCGGTGAGGCGAGGAATCCGAGGAACGCGAGAGCTCCGACGGCCACGGCGGCGATACGACGCATGAACAGCCTTTCCAGGTAAGGGAAGTTGATCCGCACCGAGGCTGCCCATGGCGCGTGCCGGTATGTGGCGCGTCACCCGTAAGGGGAGGCCGGATCGATCTTGCCTGTGCGGATGTCCGGCGGGGTGCGCAGATCGACAGTTCGGTGCCGACACCTGTGCGGAAGTCAGGCGAGTGGGATCACCGTCCGGTACTTGCCGCCGGCCGTCTGCTGCGGTGGCTCCTCGGCCCGCTCGATGCCGACGTGACCGAGCCCGTTGCCCGTGAGCAGCCCGGTCAGCTCCCGGTGGGCGGCCTGCCACACGCGGTCGGGGTCGGCGTCGCCGGCCGGGAGCATCCGTACCCGCAGGGTGGACGGCGTGGTCTGCTCGATCTGGAACAGCTCGATGCCGGGAGTGCGGTCGAAGAGGGTGCCGAAGGCCAGCGGGGAGAGGCTGACCCGGTCGCCGTGTTCGGTGGGGAAGGTGAGGATGTCCCCGGCCCTGCCCTGCACACGGATCGCGGGCAGCGGGCTGCCGCACGGGCAGGGGTCGGGCCGGAGCATGACGCTGTCGCCCAAGTCGTAGCGCAGGAACGGCTGTACGCGGTTGGCGAGGTTGCTGATCAGGACGGTGTGCGAGAACTCGCCCGGCGGGGTGGGCCGGTAGTCGGCGTCGACCGGCTCCAGCACGGCCCAGTCGCTGTTGACGTGGTACCAGCCCTCGGCGCAGCTGTGGCTGAGGTAGGTGCACTCGGTCGCGCCGTAGATCGTGCGGACCGTGGAGCGGAAGGCGCGCGCGATGCGGTCCGTATCGCCCGTGGTCATCGTCTCCCCGGCGGGCTGGATCAGCAGCGGGTCGATGCGCAGGCGCCCGGCCTCCCGCTCGGCGGTGAGCAGCATGACCGTGCTGGCGTAGCCGATGATGATGGCGGGGCGGTAGGCGTTGAGCTGGGCGACCAGCTGCGGCATCGGGGTGTGCACCGAGAACGCGCGCAGCAGCTTGCTGCGCCAGCCGCCCTCGCGCATCAGCCGGGAGTACCCGGCGAAGCTGGCGTAGTGCCCGTCGGCCGCGACCAGTTGGGCGAAGCGCCCGCCGCGGGCGGTGGCCTTCAGGGTGCCGGAGGGGCCCAGCCAGGAAGTCAGCGCGCGCGAGGTCAGCGCGGAGCCCACGGCCATGTACCGGTCGTCCAGGATGAACAGTCCGCGCCTGCCGCTGGTGCCCGAGGTGGTGGCGACCAGGTATTTCCCCAGGAACCGCTGTCCGATCCGGTCCGGGTCGTCGACGAAGGCGCGTACCTTCTCCAGGCTGATGTCGAGGTCGGTCACCCAGTCGTCGAAGCGGTCCATCAGCTGCTTCTTGTCGGTGACCGGCAGCAGTGTCGGGTCCTCCACCCGCGCGGGCAGACCGCGGTAGAGCTCGTGGTAATACGGCGATGTCGCGCGGGCGTGGGCGACGCTCGCGGCCAGCCGGGCGCGCTGCCGCCGCTCGATCGCGGCCAGGCCCTGCCTGCGGGCGCTGCGTATGTCCCGCCCCAGCGAGATCTCGTTCTCACTCATCGTGCTGCGCTCCTTCGTGTGAGGGGGGCCGCCGGTAGCCCGCCTGCCGCAGGACGGCGAGGAAGTAGGCCTCGACGTCGTCCTGCGAGGTGGTGTCGGGGGCGGCGAGGTGCTGCAGTGCCGCGCCGCTGAGCAGCAGCTGCAGGATCTCCAGGTCGCTGTCCGGCGGGAGTCGGCCTGCCGCGCGGGCCCGTTCGAGGGTGGCGCGTACGGCCCGGCCGCGGTGGTGGCCATAGGCGCTGTCGTAGGCCTGCAGCAGTTCGGGAAGGTCGTCCACCGAGCCGTAGAGGCGGCGGATCAGCCGGCGGGCGCGGGGCTGGCTCAGATGCCCGGCCCAGTCCTTGACCATGGCCTCCATGTCGGGCCAGCCGGTGGCGTCCGGCCCGCCCTGCTGGTTCTGCGGGCCGGGGGACACATCGCGGTACTCCCATTCGATCGCCCGCACCAGCAAGTCGGTCAGGGTCGGGAACCGCCGGTACACGGTGGCGCGGGTGACCCCGGCTCGGCGCGCGATCTGCTCGATGCTCGCCGAGCCGATGCCGCGCTCGATCAGCAGGTCGAGCGCCGCCGCGAGGATCGCCTCGTCCGCCTCCCGGCTGCGCGGCCGGCCCGGCTGACGTGCCGGTGGGGGAGCAGTGCTGACGGTGTGTTCGCCGCCGTCGTTACCAGGCTTCATGGATGAATAAAATACGGTGCAGCTCTGTATTGAAACTAGGGTTTGTGGTGCGGATCACTCGCGCCGGTCCGGGGCTGGGGGCGGGCTCGGGCCGTACCCAACAGCTCAGCCGCGTACCGGATTTGATGCCGTCCGTGCCAGATGGGCGGCGGCCGACTCCGCCAGGGTGCGGACCGCCGGGTGCCAGGGGAGGGCGCTCGGTCCGGTCAGTACGAGGCGGCGCGAGGTCCGCGGCTCCAGCGGCAGCAGGACCATGTCGGCGGGGAGCAGCGAGCGGGACACCTCGGAGAGGACCGTCACGCCGATACCCGCCTGCACCATGCTGATCAGGGTCGCCAGGTCCCGTACCCGATGGGTGGGGGAGAAGCGCAGCCCGGCAAGGCTGTGGATCTTACGGATGCGGGCCTCGCAGCCGTTGGGCGAGATCAGGAACTGGTCGTCCTCCAGGTCGCGGATGTCGACGACGGGCTCGTTGGCCAGGGGGTGGTCCCGGGGCAGCAGGGCCCGGTAGCCGTCCAGGGCTAGCTGGACGCCGGGGCCGGGCGGCGGGTCGATGAGGATCGCGGCATCCGCCGTACCGTCCTCCAGCCAGGTCGCGACCTCCGCGCTGTCGCCCTCGAACACCCGCACCGTGACGCGCGGTTGATCCTCGCTCCAGTGCCGGAGCAGACCGGGTACCAGCCCCTGGCAGACCGTCGGAGTGGCGGCCAGCCGTACGGTGCCGGTCATCGACTCGGCGGCATCGGCCGCGATCTGCTCCACGGACCGGGCCGCCGACACCGCGAGCCGGGCGTGCGGCAGCACCCGCTCCCCGAGCGCCGTGGTCCGCGCCGGGCTGGCACGGACCAACAGCGGGCCGGCCAGCTCGCGTTCCAGGGAGGCGACGGCGTGCGACACCGCGGACTGGCTCATGCCCAGCTCGGCGGCGGCCGCACTGAAACCGCCCGCGTCGACGACGGCGAGGAAGGCCCTCAGCTGGGGAAGATTCACGGTCATGCGGCGGCCTCATACATCCATGACGACTATGCGTTGGATCTATCGTGCCAGCTCGGTGAGGGTTGCTCCGTGCCGTCGACCCCGGCGGCCGCGAACGCCCGGCGTACGAGCCTGCGCAGCCGGCCCACAGGAAGAGGAGCCATGCCCTACCTCCGCGTCACCGTCACCGACCCCCACCTCCCCGCCGACCTTCAGCGCGCCCTCGCCGAGGGGCTGACCCGGCTGGCGGTCTCGGAGCTGAACAAGTCCAGCGCCCGGACCATCGTCCAGATCAACCTGGTCGAGCCCGGCAGCTACTACATCGACGGCCGCCCCCTGGCCGGCGGCCGCGACGCGCACATCGAGGCGAGCATCACCCTGGGCACGAACAGCGCCGCCGAGAAGTCCGCCTTCATCGCCAAGGCCGGAGAACTCCTGACGGACGTCCTCGGCCCCCTTCCCCGCTGCGGCACAGCCCTCCACGAACTCCACCCCGAGAGCTACGGCTACAACGGAGTGACCCAGTTCGACTTCTACCGCCGCCCCGTGGACACCTCCGCCGGCGCCTCTGCCCGCTGAGCCGCGCCGTACCTGGCCGTGGTCGCGCCGCGGGTGTGCTGGGCCAGCAGCAGTACGGCGACGGGGGCCAGGGCCAGCGCGACGAGAGCCGTGCGCAGGGCCGTGGCCTCGGCCAGGAACCCGATCAGGGGCGGGCCGGCCAGGAAACCGAGGTAGCCCACGGTGGAGACGGCGGCCACCGAACGGCCGGGAGCGCGCCGGCCCGCCAGGGCGGCGTGGCGGATGAGCAGCGGGAACTGGCAGGAGATTCCGGCCCCCAGCAGCACACAGCCGGCAATCGCGCCGAACAGGCCGGGGGTGAGGAGCAGCAGCATCAGACCCGCGGCGGTGGCCACCGCGCCGCCGCGCAGGGCGGCAGCCGCTCCCAGCCGCGCCACCACCCGGTCACCGGCCAGACGCCCGGCGGCCATGGTGGCGGTGAAGGCCAGATAGCCGCCGGCCGCGGCACCCGGAGAGGCGCTGCGGGTGTCGGTCAGCAGCACCGCCGTCCAGTCGGCCACCGCCCCTTCGGCGAGCAGCACGCAGAACGCCATGACACCGAAGGGCAGCAGTCGCCACAGCAGGTGCGGGCGGCCGGAAGGCGTAGCGTCCGGCCGTGGACCGCCGGTGGCCGCGGCGCGGTGGTGCGGGGTGAGCGGGGCGAGGGCGGCCACGGCCGGCAGACAGCAGGCGCCGACCGCGAGCAGCTGCCGGCCGGGGCTGACACCGGCCGCGGCGGCCAGCGTCCCCACGGCGGCACCGGCCAGCGTGCCCAGGCTGAACAGCCCGTGGAACGTGGCCAGTACGGGCCGCCCGCAGCTGCGCTCCTCCGCCTCCGCGAGGGTGTTCATGGCGACATCCAGCGCCCCGTTGCACAGCCCGGTGAAGAAGAGCACCACCGCCAGGGCGGGCCCGGAACCGGCCAGAGCGATGCACCCGATCGCCGCGACGTACCCGGCGGCCGCCGCCGGGGTGAGCACCCGCGCACCCCACCGGTCCACGAGCACCCCGGCGGTCGGCATGGCGATCAGCGCACCGACGGCCACGCACAGCAGGATCGCACCCAACTCCGCCTCATTGAGACCCAGTTCGGTACGGATCTGCGGGATGCGGGGAACCCAGCAGGCCAGCCCCAGGCCGTTGAGGGCGAAATACCCACCCAGCGCCCGCCGGTGCGTACGACCCTTCATGACCGGCTGCCCTCCGTGTCACGCGCGGCGGAGCGCAGCCGCCCGGCGTGGCGGCGGATCTTGTCCAGCGCGCGCGGCAGATGCTCCGCCGCACCCGCCCGGAGCATCGCCGGATGCGGCACGACCACGGACGTGCCATACACCGCATGGCAGTTGGGCAGAGCGCTGCGACCGGGGTCGATGGCCCGCCGGTACTCCTCGGACAGGTGGTACCGGCGCTTGCTGAGCGGGGTGTAGAGCGGCGAGTCGTCCAGCGGCCGGTAGGTGCCCTCGACGGGCACGGCCAGCTCCGCGGAGAGCGCCTGCCGGAAGACCTCCACCGGTACGCCCTCCAGCGCCGTCGGGTCATAGGCCAGCGCGAACCCGTACCCCGGAGGGCGGCGTACCGACGGCAGCAGGGCGCCGGGGCGCACCAAGCCGCTGTCCTCGGCGGCGCCGCGCCACAGTTCGGTCACCTTCTCGCGGCGAGCGCGCTGGCCGGGGAACCGGTCGCACTGGCCGAGCAGCACCGCGGCCTGCCACTCGGTCATCCGGTGATTGCCGCCCTGGACGGGCCGCCACCCGGGCGGCGGCGGATCGCACGGCGGCCGCCCGCAGTCCCGCAGCGTGGCCAGCCGGTCGGCGAGCGCCGGGTCGGCGGTGGCCACACATCCGCCCTCACCGGCGGTCAGCGTCTTGCTCTTCTGGAAGCTGAAGCAGGACAGCGCGCCGATGGCGCCCGCGCCGCGCTCCTCCCAGCGGGCGCCGTGCGCATGCGCGCAGTCCTCGATCAGGGTCAGGCGGTGGCGGTCCGTCAGGTCGGACAGTGCCGTCAGGTCGGCCATCATGCCGTACAGATGGACCGCGATCACGGCGCGGGTGCGCGGGGTGATCGCGGCGGCCACCGCGGCCGGATCCAGGCACCAGGTGCGCGGATCGACGTCGGCGAGCACCGGCACGGCGTTGGCGTCCAGTACGGCACCGGCCGTCGCCTGCCAGGTCAGACCCGGCACGATCACCTCGTCACCGGGCGCCAGATCCAGTGCCTCACAGGCGAGTTGCAGAGCGATCGTGCCGTTGGTGACGCAGCGGACGTGGGTCAGGCCCTGGAGGCGGGCGAAGCGCTCCTCGCACCGGGCGATGCGGGTGCCGCCGTGCGCGGACCACTGCCCGTCCGCGAGGACTTCCTGCAGCAGCCGAGCCTCCTCGGTCCCGCGCTCGGGCCAGGTCGACGGCTGGGCGACGACGGATTCGCCGCCCAGCAGGGCGAGTTCATCGTTGAGGTACATCACAGACCTTCACTGAGCCACTAGGGATCGGTCGGGGTCGTGCCGGCGCGCCTGGGCCGCGAGGGTGCTCTGGGCGCTGTTCTCGAAGGCCGAGCGGTAGAGCCGGTCGACGACATCCTGGACGTGCACGGCCTGCTCGGGAGTCACGGCCAGCGGCCCGCGGCCCAGACAGGCGTCGACGAAGGAGTCGGCCTGCTGCTGATAGGCGGCCTGGTGGTCCCACGGGCGGTGCGGCGGCGCCGAGGCCGTGCGTACCGGCAGTGAGCCCTCCCGCCCGTACAGCCGCAGGGGAAAGGCCTCCAGCCCGGCGGCCGACCCCAGCATACGCACCTGGGTGCTCTCGGCTTGGGCCATATGGGCGGCGAAGGAGGTGCGGATCTGCAGCGACATGCCGTTGGCGCAGCGGATCAGCCCGGTGGCCATGTCCTCCACGGAGGGCGGCTCCTCGACGGAGTCCGTGGCTCGGCCTCTGCCGCGCAGCAGCTGGTCGTGCGTCACTCCCAGCACCTTGTCCACCTCCGGGAAGCCGGTCAGCCACAGGGCGAGGTCCAGGACGTGCACCCCGATGTCGATCAGCGGCCCACCGCCCGCCTTCGTACGGTCCAGATGGACGCCCCAGTGCGGAATGCCGCAGCGCCGCATGGCCGTTGCCTCCACGGCGTAGATCTCCCCGAGATCGCCGCGCCCGGCCAGCTCGGCGGCGATCCGTGCCTCGGCGAGGTGGCGGTAGTGGAAGCCGAAGGTGAGCACCCGGTCGTGGGCGGCGGCGCGGGCCGCCATGAGCGATACCTCACCGGCGTTGAGCGCGGCCGGTTTCTCGCACAGGACGTGGCAGCCGGCTTCCAGCGCCGTCACCGTCTGCCGGGCGTGCAGATGCGGCGGTGTGCAGATGCTGACGGCGTCCACGTCCACGGTGGCGAACAGGTCCTGGAGGGAGGTGAAGACGTGCGGTACGTCGAAGCGGTGGGCCAGCGCGCTCGCCCGGTCGAGGTCGGGGTCCACGACCGCGACCAGGCGGGAGTCGGCATTGCGGGTGTAGGCGGGAGCGTGAGCGGACAGGGCGATGCTCCCGCACCCGATGATGGCGGTGTTCAGGGTCACGTGTTTCTCTTTCAGCGAGCGAAAGCGGCGTGTTCTGGACACAAAGCCGCTGATGAACAAGGAAGTTGACGGATGTCGGCCGCGTACGGGCCAGCGCACCGGCAGCTCTTCGCGCTCGATGAGGCCACAGTGAAACGAGTGTCCGCGGCCGGGTGTGAGTTTCCGGCACGGTGCCGGAACGGCGAGGACACTTCGGATGTGGTCGTTGAGCAGAATCGCTCTGAAGGTGGATTTCCCCCGGTGATGATCCCCCTGCGAAACATGCGGGTCCGAGATTACGCGGAACCGGCGCGGCCGCGGATCCTACTGAGGTGGGGCTGTCCGATCCTCCCTGAGGAGGAGGGTGCGCGGACGCTCCCGAAATGCGCGGTGGTGTGCGGGAGAGCGCCTGCACACGGGAGAGGCGGCGGAGGAAGGGGTGGGAGTGGAGCAGGTCCGGGGCGAATTGGTGCGCGCGGTACCGGAGGTGCTGCGGGAGCACGCGGCGCGGAGAGGGGAGAAGGAGGCCTTCTCGGATGCCCGGAGGTCGGTCACCTACCGGCAACTGGAGGAACGGACGGGCCGGTTGGCGGGACACCTGGCGGGTCTGGGCGTGCGGCCGGGGGACCGGGTGGCGCTGCATCTGAGCAACCGGGTGGAGCTGGCGGAGAGTTGGCTGGCGGTGCTGCGGGCCCGGGCGGTGGGAGTGTTCCTCGACCCACGGGCCACGGACGCCGAGTTGGCGTACTTCCTGGACGACAGCGGCGCCGTGGCGCTGGTCACCGAGGAGACACAACTGCCCGTGCCCGTACGCCAGATGGCGGTGCGGGTCGTGGTGGCGGGTGCGCGGAGCGTGCCGGAGGGAGCGCCCGCGGGGACGGTGCTGCTGGAGGAGCTGGCCGGGAGGGACCCCGGCCGGGGGCCTCGGGACGGCCTCGGCCTGGACGACCCGGCTTGGATCCACTACACCTCGGGCACCACCGGGCAGAGCAAGGGCGTGGTCTCCAGCCAGCGTTCCGCACTGTGGTCGGTGGCGGCGGCCTACGTCCCCGTGTTCGGGCTCGGGCCGCAGGACCGGCTTCTGTGGCCGCTGCCGATGTTCCACGCCTACGCGCATTCGCTGTGCCTGCTGGGCGTTGTTTCCGTGGGGGCGAGCGCGTACCTCCTCGGCCGGGGCGAGAGCGCCGCGCGCACGCTGGCCGAGCAGCCGTTCAGCGTCCTGGCCGGGGTGCCCGCGAGCTACCGGCTGCTGGTGGCCGAGGTGGCCGAGAGTTCCGGCGGCGGAGCGGCGGGCGAGAGCCGCCAGGTCCCGCGGCCGGGGCTGCGCCTGTGCGTCAGCGCGGGCGCCCCGTGCTCCGCGGCGCTGCGGCAGCGGGTCGAGGAACTGCTGGGCGCCCCGCTGCTGGACGGCTACGGCTCCACCGAGACCTGCGGGAAGGTCGCGGTCCACCGGCTGGACGGCCCGCGCGAGCAGGAGTCGAGCGGCCCGCTGGTGCCGGGAGTCCGGGTGCGGCTGGTCGATCCCGTCCGTGGCGGGGAGGTCGCCGACGGGGACGAGGGGGAGATCTGGGTCAGCGGCCCGAGCCTGATGCTCGGCTACCACAACCGGCCGGACGCCGACGCCGAGGTGTTCCACGACGGCTGGTACCGCACGGGAGACCTCGGCCGCCGGGTCCGCCACGGCCATCTGCGGGTCACCGGACGCGTCAAGGAACTCATCATCCGGGGCGGCCAGAACATCAACCCGGCCGAGGTCGAGCACGTCCTGCTCGCCTGTGACGGCGTCGCGGACGCCGCCGTCGTACCCCGGCCGCACGACGTACTGGGAGAGGTGCCCGTCGCCTTCGTGGTCCCCGGCCCGCACGGCCTGGACACCGAACGGGTGCGCGCCGTCTGCCGGGAGCAGCTGTCCGGATTCAAGGTGCCGGACGAGGTGTACGCGACCGATGCCGTGCCCCGTACCGCCTCCGGCAAGACGGACCGGGCGGAACTGGTCAGGGAGCTGGGCAGGCGGCTGGCGGAGGAGCGGGAGAGCGCCGCGTCGGCGCTCCGCGGGCGGCTGTCGAGGCTGTCCCCGACCCGGCGGTACGACGCGGTCCTGGCGCTCGTACGGGAGCAGACCGCGCGTACGTGCGAGGCGCCCGTGGCCGAAGGGGAAGCGGGCCGCCCCTTCACCGACTGGGGGTTGACCTCCCTGGGCGGCGTACTGCTGCGCGACCGGATCGGCGCTGCCACCGGCGTGGAACTGCCCGCGACGCTGGTGTTCGACCACCCGACTCCGGCGGCGGTGACGGAGCTGGTGATCGCGGCGCTGGACCCGGGGCCTGCCCCGGAGGCCGGGGCGACGGGAGCCGGGGCGCGGACCGGCCCGCCGGTTGCCGAAGGCGACCCGGTGGCCATCGTGGCGATGGCCTGCCGGTACCCGGGACGGCCGCACGATGTCGCCTCGCCCGAGGACCTGTGGCGCCTGGTGGCCGACGGCACGGACGCGACCTCGCACTTCCCGGCCGATCGCGGCTGGGAGCGGACCGGGCTCGTCGTCGACCCCGACCCGGACCGGACCGGCGCCTCCGTCACCCACCGGGGCGGATTCCTGCGCGGGGCGGCCGACTTCGACGCGGCCTTCTTCGGCATGTCACCCAGGGAGGCGCTGGCCACCGACCCGCAGCAGCGGCTGCTCCTGGAGACCACCTGGGAGCTGTGGGAACGCGCAGGCATCGACCCCGCCACCCTGCGGGGCAGCGACACCGGCGTCTTCGTCGGCCTGATGCACAGCGACTACGCGGGCCGCCTGCTCCACCACGGCCCGCAGGAACTGGAGGCCCACCTCGCACTGGGCTCGGCGGGCAGCGTGGCCTCCGGCCGTATCGCCTACACCCTGGGCCTGCGCGGGCCCGCCGTGACGGTGGACACCGCGTGCTCCTCGTCGCTGGTGGCCGTCGACGCCGCGGTACGCGCGCTGCGGTCCGGCAGGTGTGCGCTGGCCGTGGCCGGGGGAGCGACCGTGATGGCATCGCCGGTGCCGTTCACCGCGTTCAGCAGGCTGCGCGCGCTGGCACCGGACGGCCGGTGCAAACCCTTCTCCGCCGCGGCGGACGGCACCGCCTGGGCCGAGGGCGCCGGAGTGATCCTGCTGGAGAGGCTGTCCGACGCCCGGCGCAACGGACACCCGGTACTGGCGCTGCTGCGGGGCTCGGCCGTCAACTCCGACGGCGCCTCCAACGGGCTCACCGCGCCCCACGGCCCCGCCCAGCAGCAGGTGATCGAGCAGGCCCTGGCCGACGCCGGACTGGCGGCCGCCGACATCGACACGGTCGAGGCGCACGGCACCGGTACGGCCCTGGGCGACCCCATCGAAGCGCAGGCGCTGCTGGCCACGTACGGGCGCGGCCGGCCCGCCGACCGCCCGCTGTGGCTGGGCGCGCTGAAGTCCAACATCGGGCACACCCAGGCGGCGGCCGGCGTCGGCGGCGTCATCAAGACCGTCATGGCCATGCGCCACGGACGGCTGCCGCGCATCCTGCACTGCGCGGAGGTCTCACCGCGCGTGGACTGGACGACGGGTACGGTACGGCCGCTGACACGGGAGCGGGAGTGGCGGCCGGTGCCGGGGCGCCCGCGGCGGGCCGGGGTCTCCGCGTTCGGGATCGGCGGGACCAATGCGCATGTCATCGTCGAGCAGGGCGATGAGCAGGCCCTTGGGCAGGCCTTGGGGCAGGCCGAGGGCCGGGATGACGGGCAGGGCGCTGGGCAGGGCGATGTCCGGGCCCACGGTCCGGGCGCCGTCCCGGCCCCGGCTTCCGGTGGCCGCGTACGCCCGACGGCCGTGCCACCGCTGCTGCTGTCCGGCGCGTCCCCGCAGGCGCTGCGCGCGCAGAGCCGCACCATCGCGGCACTGCTGCGTGCGCGGCCCCGGCTCGCCCCGCTGGACGTCGCGTTCTCCCTGGCCACCACCCGCACCATGCACGCGCATCGGGCCGCCTTGCCCGCCGGTGACCGGGAGGCGCTGCTGCGCGCACTCGACGCCCTCGCGGCGACCGGAGCCGCCGAGATCAGCGGCACCGCCGAGGCGAGGAAGAAGACGGCACGAGCGGCCGTCCTGTTCACCGGGCAGGGCGCACAGCGGCCGGGCATGGGACGCCAACTGCACGCCGCCTTCCCCGTTTTCGCGACCGCCTTCGACGCGCTGTGCGAACGGTTCGACGCGCACGGCTGGGAACGGCCGCTGCGTAGCGTGCTGTGGGCCGACGAGGGGAGCCCGGACGCCGCGCTGCTGAACCGGACGGACTTCGCCCAGGCCGGTCTGTTCGCCTTCGAGGTGGCACTGCTGCGGCTGCTGGAGTCATGGGGCGTACGCCCCGAGGCGGTCGCCGGACACTCCATCGGAGAGCTGGCGGCCGCCCACGCCGCGGGCATCCTCACGGAGCGGGACGCGGTGGAGCTGGTCGCCGCCCGAGGACGGCTGATGAGCCAACTACCTCCGAACGGCGCCATGTTGGCGCTCGACGCCTCCGAGGAGGAGGCCGCCGAAGCGCTCGCGGATCAGGCGGGCCGGGTCGCGATCGCGGCGGTGAACGGGCCGCGCTCGGTGGTGATCTCCGGGGTGGAGGACGCCGTCCTCGCCGTCGCGGCCCGCTTCGCCGCGCGCGGCCGCCGCACCACACGACTGCGGGTCAGCCACGCCTTCCACTCCCCGCTGATGGAGTCGATGCTGGCCGAATTCGGCCGCGTGGCCGAGCAGTTGACGTACCGGGCGCCGGACGTCCCGGTGCTGTCGGCGCTGACCGGTTCTCCGGCCGAAGGCGAGGAGCTGCGCTCGGCCGTGTACTGGGTACGGCACGCACGCGAAGCCGTCCGCTTCGGGGACGTCGTCCACCGGCTGGTGCGCGGGGAGCGGATGACGGCTCTTGTCGAGGTCGGACCCGAGGCCCACCTCGCCGCGCTGGCCGCGGCAGCGCTGGCGGGGGAGGGGGAAGGCGTGGTGGTCGCCGCCGCCGCGCGGGCCGGTGCCGACGAGGCGGGGACGGCTCTGAGCGCGCTGGCCCGGCTGCAGGTGCACGGGCTGCCGGTCGACTGGCGCCGGGTGTACGCGGACACCGACGCCCGGCGCGTGGACCTGCCGACCTACCCCTTCCAGCGGCAGCGGTACTGGCTGGACGGGGTGCCTGCCGCCCCCGCGACGGACCGGGGCGGGGACGGCCACCCGCTGCTGACGCCGCCGACCTCGGTACCCGGAACCGGCCGCGTCCTGTGCACCGGCTCCCTCTGCGCCCGCGACCAGCCCTGGCTGTACGACCACGTCATCGGCGGCCTTCCGCTGGTACCCGGCGCCGCGCTCGCCGAAATGGCGATCCACGCGGGCGGCGCCTGCGGGTTCGGCACCCTCGCGGACTTTGCCCTGCTGGCCCCGCTGGTCCTGCCCGACGCCGCCGGCCGCGTACACCTGCACATCGCCCTCGGCGAGCCGGACGACGCAGGGCGGCGCAGCGTGGACATCCACTCCCGCCCTGGTGAGGCCGATGCGCTGGGTGCGTGGACTCATCATGCGACAGGTCAACTCGCCCTCACCGTCGCAGGGTTGGAACGAGTCGCGGATGCCGGTGGTTGGCCGCCGCCGGGCTCCGTACCCGTCGACCTTGCCGGTGCCTACGCGCGGCTGGCCGAGGCCGGTCACGCATACGGGCCCGCCTTCCAGGGCGTGACGGCCGCGTGGCGGCGGGGCGAGGAACTCTTCGCCGAGGTCCGCTCGGCGGGAGCGGCACAAGCCGACGCGCGACGGTACGGCATCCACCCCGCGCTGCTGGACGCCGCTCTGCACGCCCCGCTGCTCGCCGCACCGGATGCCGGCCCCGCCCGGCTGCCCTTCGCCTGGCGCAACGTCACCCTTCACGCCGCCGGGGCCACGGCCCTGCGCGTACGCATCGGCCCGGCGGGGGAAGGCGCCATCACCCTCGAAATCACGGATCTCACAGGCGAGTTGGTCGCCAGGGTGGAGTCGATGGCGACCCGGCCGGCACCGCATGCGGTCGACGGCCCTGGCGTGCCGGTGGGCGTCTACCATCCGCGGTGGACCGCCGTCTCCGCGGCGGGTGACGGGCCGGCCCTTGAGGTCGTGGCGCCCGACGACCTGGACCTCGGTGCGGCACTCCCCGGCACGCGGACCGCGCCCGAGGCGCTCGTGGTCTCCCTGGCCCCCTCTCCCTCGGACGCCGACCCGGTCGCGGCCACCCACACCCTGACGGCGCGCACCCTGCACCTCCTGCGGGAGCACCTGACCGGCCCTGCCGTCACCGGGCCGCGCCTGGTCGTGACGACCCGGGGCGCGACCGCCCGCGAACCGGACCTCGCCGCCGCTGCCGCGTGGGGCCTGCTGCGCAGCGCACAGTCGGAGTACCCCGGCCGCCTGACCGCCGTCGACACCGACGGGCGGACGGAGTCACTGCGACTGCTGCCCGCCGCACTCGCCACCGGCGAACCGCAACTCGCGCTGTACGAGGGCGTGGTGCGGGTTCCGCGGCTGGCGCACACCGGCCTCCCCTCTGCGGGCGGGGACGGCTGGGCGGCAGGCGCGGTACTGATCACCGGCGGCACCGGAGCGCTCGGCGCACTGCTGGCCCGCCACCTGGTCGCCCGGCACGGCGCACGGCACCTCGTCCTCGTCGGCCGCCGCGGCCCGCAGGCGCCTGGTGCGCAGCAACTGTCCAAAGAGATAGAGGCGTTGGGGGCGCGCGTCGACGTCATCGCCTGCGACACCGCCGATCGCGCCCAACTGGCCCCCGTCATCGAGCGGTACGCCCCCGGGCTGACCGCCGTCGTGCATGTTGCCGGAGTCCTGGACGACGGCATCCTGGAGGCGCAGACCCCCGAGCGGCTGTCGGCGGTGCTGCGGCCCAAGGTGGACGCGGCCTGGCACCTGCACGACCTGACGAAGCGGCTGCCGCTGGCGCACTTCGTGCTGTTCTCCTCGGCGGCCGGCCTGCTCGGCAACCCGGGACAGACCACGTACGCCGCCGCCAACTCCTTCCTGGACGCGCTCGCTTACCACCGCGCCGCCCTCGGCCTGCCCGCGCTCTCGCTGGCCTGGGGGCCGTGGGCGGACGGCGACGGGATGGCCGCGCGCACCGGCCAGGCCCAGAGCGGCGTCGTACGGGCCGTCTCCCCGGAACAGGGCCTGGCACTGCTCGACTCCGCCCTCGCCGGCCCCGAACCGGTCCTCGCCCCGCTGCCGCTGGACCGCTCCGGTACCGCCGCCGGACCGGTCCCACCGCCACTGCGCGGCCTGCTGCCACCGGCCCGCACGACATCGCCCACCGGTACGCCGGAGGGTACGGGCGACGGCGCCGGGGAGGAGGCGGGTTCCTGGAGGCGGCGTCTGGCGGCGCTGCCCGTACCCGAACAGGCGCCCGTGCTAGGGGAGTTGATCCGCGCGGAGATCGCAGCGGTGCTGGGCCACCCCGACGCGTCCGCCGTACCCCCCGCCCGCCACCTCACCGAGCTGGGCTTCGACTCCCTGACGGCCGTGCTGCTGCGCAACCGTCTGAGCCTGCTCAGTGGCGCACCCCTGCCCGCGACCGTCGTGTTCGAGCGGCCCAGCGCGCAGGAACTGGCCGATCACCTCTACGGAGAGCTGGCCGGCGCACTCCCCGGCGCGGCGGCCGCCGACCCGCAACCGTCGCGCTCCTCGCGGGCGACCCGCCCCCGGCAGAGCCTGGCCTCCCTCTACCGTCGCGTCTGCGAGACCGGCGAGGTCGTCTCGGCGATGCACCTGCTCGTCCACGCCTCGCTCGCCCTGCCCTCGTTCTCCCGCTCCGACAGCGCACGGCACGCCCTCGCGCCGATCCGCCTGGCAACGGGCCGTGCCGAGGCCGCCGCCCCCGCGCTGGTGTGTTTCCCCGGCTTCACCCCCAACCTCGGCAGGCCCTGGTACGCCGCGATGGCCCCGTTCCTCGGCGCTGACCGGGACATTCTCGAAGTCCAGCACCCCGGCGTCGACCACGGTGAGGCCGTCCCGCGCGACTGGGAGACCCTCGTCGACCTGTACGCCGCCACCGTGCGCGAGCACTTCGGCGAGCGCCCGTACGCCGTCCTCGGCTACTCGATGGGCGGCTGTCCCGCCCACTCGGTGGCCGCCCGGCTGGCGGCCACCGGCACTCCACCGGCCGGGCTCGTCATCGTCGACACCTACCACGTCACCCCGGACCGCGAGGACGAGCCCTGGCTGCTCGCCCTGCCCGCCCGCCTCCCGCTGGAGATGGGGGAGCGTTTCGACGCGGCGGTCGAGGACATGTCCATGGCCGCGCTCGGGGCGTACACCCGCCTGGCCCGCGGCTGGCACCCGGAACCTACGGACCTTCGCACGCTCCTGGTCCGCGCCACGGAACCGCTGCCGCACCTGCGTACCCACACAGGCCGCGAGGCGCAGGCGGGCGGCGGGCGCACTTTCTGGCTGCCGCCGTACGACACCGTCGAAGTCCCGGGCAGCCACTGGAGCATGTGCGAGGAGCATGCGCGCACTACGGCCGAGGCAATTCAGCGCTGGCTATGCGCCCATTGATGAATGGCACCTACAAACATGACAAGGAGAAATCATTGACAACATCTGTCACTCAGGGCTTCACTGATCGCAACGGCAGGGCACGGCAAGCTACATACCTCGATGGGGTGTGAAATTACCGGCCCGGTCCGCCAGTTGACGTCCACCATGTCGGGAGGAGGGAAAACGTATGGCGAATATCCTTGCCGCGCTGCGCAACAAGGCTCCCATCAGCAGGATCGAGGTCAGCCTCAAGAAGCGCGAGCCGAGCCTGAAGCAGAGCGCCTGGTACTTCTGGTACTAGAAATCCGTTGGACAGTGCCGCTCATCACCGGCGCCATCACCCGTCACAGACAGCGGATTGAGCGCCTTGGGCCCGTATCTCGGCTGTCGGTCCTCCGGCCCGGCCGAGTGCGGGCCCTTCGCAATTCCCGGAGTTCTTATGCCGCTTGCCACTGCCGGTACGACGAGCGCCCAGCATCCCGCCGCCCGGCGTACGACCGTATTCGCCCCGCGCCTGCGGGCTCTGCTCGACGAGCACCTGGGCACGGACCTCGTCCGCCTCGAACCCGACACCATCGGCATTCCCGGCGCCGAGCTCTCCGACAGGATTCTCGCCGCGCGCCGGGCCACGGAGACCGAGCGGCCCACGTTCAAGCCGCTGCACGGCCGCTCCATCTCCCCGCGCGAGGCGTCCTCGGTGATGCGCACCATCGGCCGCGATGTGCGCGCGGCACTGGAGCGGCCGTTCCCCCAGGACGCGGATCTGTCCGGGCCGTGGCCCATCACCGGGCACCTGTTCCTGCGCGACCTGATCCTGCGGGACGACCCCTACCGGCTGCGCATCCTGATGTCCCGGAAGCTGGAGATCACCCCGAAGTTCACCTGGTCCACCATCGTCGCCGGTGCCGCACTGCCGCGCCGGCCCGAGCCGGGGCCGCACCTGACGCACGTGGCCCAACTCTTCGCCGAGGCCCGCGGCTACCACGATCGCCGCTACGCCATGGGCATCTACCGGCGCGCCGCCGCCCCCGTCTGCTTCACCGTCTCCACCCTCGTCGCCAACGCCCTCTGGCTCGGCTCCCCCTTCGACGAGGGCGTCCCGGACGCGCACATCCTGTACGAAGCGATGCGGCTGCTGCCCCCCTCGTGGAACCTGCTGCGCAACCGCAGCCCCGAGTACCCGGCCGTCGACCCCCGGATAGGCCCCGGCGACGATCTGCTGATGCTCCCGCTGCTCACCCACCGGGACCCCGCTCTGTGGGAGGACCCGAACGCCTTCCGCCCCGAGCGCTGGGACACCCTCGACCCGGACGACACCCCCGGCTATATGCCCTTCGGCCACGCCTCGGAGCGCTGCTGGGGGCGGCACATGGTCATGCCGCTCGCCGAACTCCTCCTCGGCCACATCCGCCGTACGGGCCTGGTCGTCGCGCCGGGACAGCGGACCGCCGAGGTGCCGCTCGTCGGCCTGCTGGGCGTGAAGACCGTCCACGTCGGCCACCGGAGCAAGGTGCGCCGCGGCTGAGGGGAATGCGGTGCCCGTGTCCTCGACGCTTCCCCGGACTGCGGCTGCACGGGACGCACGAGGGGCACGAGGGGCACGAGGGGCACGAGGGGCGCGACGGGCGTCGGCAGGCCGATCCGCGACACCGCGGGCTGCCCGGCCTGCCCGTGCGGCTGCGCCGAGGTACGGCGAGGCGGCCTGCCGAAGCTGTCTGCGGCAGGCCGCCCGGGGATGAGGGATCAGTGCCCGGTCAGCCGCAGGTGCCGGCCGGCCGGGTGCGGGTCACGACGTTGCCGATGCCGGTGGTCGCGTCGAGCCACACCACCTGGTTCCCGGTCGCCGCGGCGGCCGAGAGCTGTTCGCCTCGGTTGCAGGAGACCCGGCTCTTGCGCGCGTGCTCGCCCTGCGGTGTGCCGTCGGAGGAGAACTGCCAGAGCTTGGCCAGCGACGCGTTGGTCAACTCGGCGGAGGGGGTGCGGGCGACGACCGTCACCGCGCTCTCCGAGGCCGTCACCTCGGCGGCATTGAGCGCGCCCGGGCCGGAGTCCGGACTCAGGTCCACGATGCCGGTGCCGTCCGGATTGGCGCGGCGCAGGGCGGTGGTCTCGTTGCCCTGGACGTCGTCGAGCAGCCAGAAGACATGCTTGCCGTTGATGGCCGTCGGACCCAGGCTCGTGCCGGACGGCACCTCTTGGATCACCTTGTCCTCGCCGGTGGCCACGTCCACGACCCGGGTGCTGTATTTGTACGTGGGGCGGGCGCGGCGCATCTCCTGGTAGGCGACCTTGCCGTTGCTCACCGACGGGAAGTACGCCCGGTGGTAGGTGCCGCCGCCGACCGTTTCGATCTTCGACGGGTCCTTCAGGCTCAGGTAGGCGATGCCCCGCCTGCCGCCGTGGTTGTAGTAGTCGAAGGTCACGACGTCACCGTCGATGTCCACCGAGTAGCCCGGGCTGCGGCTGTTGTGCCACAGCTTCTTCACCGGTCCGCCCGCCAGCGGCCGCGCGAGGACATCCACCCCGGTGGACCCGTACGCCTGCCACACCACGGTCTTGCCGTCGGTGGCCGGATTGACGTGATAGCGGCCGTCGTTGGGGCTCATCAGCTTCAACTGGCCCTTGCCGTCCGCGCGTCCGGCCCACACCGAGTACGCCTCGGAGCCCTCCTCGTTGGACTTGGCGGCCACGAACCAGCCGCCGCCGGAGCCGAGCCGCGAGTTCTTGGTGTTGGCCCGGTCGAGCAGGACATCGGAGTCCACGCCGATGGCCAGTTCCCAACCCGGCACGATGCCATGGGCGTTGAAGGCCCGCTGCAGGGCCTTGAGCTGGTCCGCCGTGACCTTGAGGGCCTTGGCGGAGGCGAGGACGGCGGCCCGGGCCTCGGTGAAGCCGTCGATCGGGGTGAGGTAGTCGGTCAGCGCCCTGTACACGATCTTGTCGGTGAGCGCGGCGCCCAGATCCTCCCGGGCATCCCACAGCGCACCGCCGAAGATGGTGGAGTTGAGGTGCACGCCGCCGTTGTCGGTGCCGAAGCCGACCCCCAGGAACGAGGTGGCCGTATTGCGCCCGTCGTTGAGGTCGCGGAACGCGCACGCGCGCGGCGTCTTCGTCCGGCAGAGCCGCTCGCCCAGCAGCCCCGAGTCCGGGTGGTCCGTCGGGACGGAGTACGTGTCGTTCTCGATGGCGTTGCCGAAGTAGTCCGCGATCGCCTCGTTCAGGGCGCCGGACTGGCCCGCGTAGACCAGGCCCGCGGTGTGCTCGATGACGCCGTGGGTCATCTCGTGGCCGACGACGTCCAGGCCCGCGGAGAGCGGCTGGTACTCGGCGTCCCCGGTGCCGTACACCATCTTCTGGCCGTCCCAGAAGGCGTTGACATACGGCTGCCCGTAATCGGTCACGCCCACGAAGGAGTCGATGGACATCCCGCGGCCGTCGAGGCTGTCCCGGCCGTGCTTGTTCTTGTAGTAGTCGTAGACCTGGCCGGCGGCCCAGTGCGCGTCCACCGCGCCGGACTCGGTCGCCTCGGTGCCGAAGGCCGCCGTCGGCGAGGCGAACTCCTTGATGTCCGGCGGCCATTGGCCCGCCACATCGGTGGCCCACTTGCCGCGCGTGTCCCAGGTGGACAGCACATTGCCGTCGATCTGTATCCGGGAGTGGTCGCGCAGCACATAGGCGTCGCGCCCCTCCTCGCGGGCCACCTGCAGCTCGACGGTCTTCCCGTCGAGCTTCACGCCCGAGCCCACCGTTCCCGGACCCGGTTGCGCGGCGCGGCGCGCCACGGAGCCCTTCGCGGAGCCGGCGGACACCCCGGCCGCGCCGAACGTCTTGATACCGCTGTACTGGAGGACCGGGTACCCGGCCCGCGCGTCGATGTAGACCTCGCGCAGCACCGGCTCGCCGCGCGCCGGGTCCTTGCCCCGTACGGTGATGTGCCGGGTGAGCACCCCGGTTCCCAGAGGCAGGACGACCAGCCCGCGGGAGGTGCCCGACAGCTGCGGCTCGTCCTCCTCGCCCGTACCGCCCTTGCCCTTGGCCTTGCCGGCCTCGGAGAACGCCTTCGTATCCAGCTCCGTGAGCACGGCGTCCACCGCCCGCTCGACGGCCGGCGCATCGTCGACCTCGGCCGTCGTGGCCGTGCGCAGCCCGGTGAAGTACTTGCCCGAGGTGCCCGTGACGACCCGTTCGCCGTCCTTCTTCTCCATCCGTACGACGTACTGGCCGCCCAGGACCGGTACGCCCCGGTGCTTTTGCTGAAGCCGTACGGTCTCCTGGCCGCCCGCTGCCGTGGTGGTCCGCAGCGGCGTCAGGTCGCGGTCGGGGGCCGTGATCCGGTAGCGGTCCCGCTTCCCGGCGAGATACGCGCGGGCCGCGCCCGCCGCGCTCGTGGCGTCCGGGGCCTGTTCCCGGATGCCGTCCACCAGCGCGGGCGTCGCCGTGTTCTGCCCGGGGATCACCTCCCCGGGGCTCGGCGGGGGAGTGGGGGCCGCCGTCGCCGTACTGGCGGCGGCCGCCGAAACGACAAGTGCGGCGGCGCTGATCAGCGCCGCCGCACCGGATATGCCACTTCTCGGAGCTCTGGATGCCCCTGCTCGGGATCCCCCCGTTGCGGATGCCCCCGCTCTGGACGACCTCGATCTTGCCGAGCGCGCTCGTGGATGACGCACGTGTCTCCATCCCCCCTTGTAAGCCGTGCCGGTGGCGGAACACCACCGGAGAGGGCTATGGATAGCGACGATGCGGTCCGCCATCAATGGGGTGGGATATTCCACGGGCGAGTTCCGGCCTCGGGGAGATCGCTCGCCCCAGGGGCCCTGGCCGCCCGGACGGTATGCCGAGGCGGGTCAGCTGGGGTTGGCCTCCAGCCAGTCGGCCGGCGTCCCGCCGAAGGAGCTGATCCCGTCCCAGGCGGTGGCGAACCTGCTCAGCTGCGTATCGACGATCCGGCGCTGCTCTCGGGCCGAATTGACCGCCGTGGTGGACTCGCAGTGGAGGTTGAGGTCCGGTTCGTGGATGTCGTTCTTGGAGAACAGCGCTCCGCCGAAGAGCCGGTTCTCCTCCGGGTGCGTACGAAAGGCCCGCGACGCACGGAGGTTGTCCAGATGGTGGGCGCCGATCTCCCGCAGCGACGCGCCGAGATCGACGGCCAGGATGCTCGTCACGCCCGCCACCGGGGCCCCCTCCAGGGAGTCCGCCAGGGCGTACCGGCCGATGTAGCTCTGCAGAATCCGGCAGTGGCCGCGGCGCTTCTCCACGAAGAAGGCATGGCCGTCGCAGCGGATACGCAAGGTGGCGTCCTCGGGGCGCCGGATCTCCTCGACGGCCTCCCGCAGGGTCCGGGACCGCCGGGTGGGCGCGTCGGGCGGCGCGGTGATGTCGCGCAGGAGATTGACGGTCTCCCCGCAGACGCTGGTGAAGTGCTCGGCGAGCCACCGGTAGCCCTCGGACAGGGGGCGCCCGCCCAGCTTCTCGTCGAACGCGATGCTCATGACCACGTTGACCGGGGCGAACATCCGCATCTCCAGCTCGCGCAGCGGCAGACCGACGGCGCGCAGCACCTCGCCCACCTCAGGAGCCGGTTCCGGCGGCCGGGGCGTTTGCTCGTGCTGCAGGGTCGGGCGGCTGTCGCCGGAATCATGGGTGTGCATGGATCGCTCTCTCGCAGGCGTCGGCGCGGTGACCTCTTGGATGTACCAGTTTGCGGCCCGGAACGGAGCGGTTCCACAAGGTTGACGGGATCTTGCCGGTCGGCGGGCCGCCGGGGAGGAATCCGCTCCGTGACGACTCGATGCTCCGGGAGATACGTTTTTCGGAATCCTTTCTTCTGTTTCTTGGGTGACCGGTGGTCGTGCGACTTGACATTGACAGTTGCGCGCTCTGGTCTGAACTTATCGATTTCCCTAGCCTGTTGAAAGGCCCTCGGCGCCCACGGGGGAAGGGGGATCGGTCGGGAAACCGATATTCCGCCAGGGCATCATGCGGCTCGCTTGAACTGTTCGTGCTGTAGGTGGCTGCAGTTAATGGCAAGGCTCAAGCGGTTCGGTTCGGCTTGGGCCCATCCCGGATGGTGGTCATGTCAGGGGTCCGAAGCAACTTCATCACCGATTACGACCCGCTCGCCGATCAATGGTGGGATCCTCGGGGCGCGCTGGCGCCGCTGGGCTGGATCGCGCGGGCCCGCGCCGAATTCATTCCCGCTCCGGAAAGGGAGAATGCCCGGCTGCTGGATGTCGCCTGCGGGGGCGGTCTGTTCGGCCCGCATCTGGCCGGCAAGGGATACCGCGTACTCGGTGTGGACCTGTCGGCGAAGTCGCTGCAGGAGGCGCTCAAGCACGGCTTCGACGAGGTCGCCCGGGCCGATATCACCCAACTCCCCTTCGCCGATGCGTCCTTCGACGTGGTGACGGCGGGGCAGTGCCTGGAGCACGTACCGGACCCCTACGCGGTGGTGGCGGAGTCGTGCCGGGTGCTGCGCCCGGGAGGCACCTTGATCGTCGACACCATCGCCGACACCCGGCTGGCGAGGTTCGTCTCCATCACGCTCGCCGAAAACGTTCCCGTTCCGGGAAGGCCGCCCCGCGGCACCCACGACCACCGGCTGTTCGTCAATCGGGAGCGGCTGACGAAGGTCGCACGGTCGCACGGCGTGGAGCTCGAACTGCTGGGCCTGCGACCGGGAATGCGTGACATGGCCCTCTACGTGGCCGGACGACGCGAGGAGGTCCGAGTGAAACGCACCAAATCCACCTCCGTTCTCTTTATGGGCGTGGGGACGAAATGGTGACCATCGATCAGCGGCCGGCCCGCGGAAATGCCGTACGGAACTGGCTGATCGGCGCCCGGTTGAAGACCCTGCCCGTGACGATCGCGCCGCTCGCGGTGGGAGCGGCGATCGCCCACTCGCTCGGTCAGATCAGCTGGTGGCGCATGGTCCTGACGGTGCTGTTCGTGCTCGGTTTCGTCCTGGGGACGAATTTCTTCAACGATTACAGCGACGGGGTGCGGGGCACCGACGACGCCCGGGTCGGGCCCACGCGGCTCGTCGGTTCCGGACAGGCCACCTCACAACAGGTCTTCCGCGCCGGACTGGTGCAGTACATCATCGCCGCCCTCGCCGGAATCGCCCTGGCCGTGACCGTTTCGTGGTGGATGCTGGCGCTGACGGTCTTCTGCGCGCTCGGCGGCTGGTTCTACACCGGCGGCCCCCGGCCCTATGGCTACCGCGGGCTCGGCGAGGCCAGCATTTTCCTGTACCACGGCATCGTCTTCGTGTGCGCCACGGCCTTCGTCCAGCTCGGCTATGTCCCCCTGCTCTCCCTCGGCGCGGCGATCCCCGTCGGCCTGCTGGCCTGCGCGCTGATCACCACGAACAACCTCCGCGACATTCCCACCGATGCCGCCGCTGGAAAGATCACGCTCGCGGTACGGCTGGGCGACCAGCGGACCCGCTACTGCTATCTGCTCTACGTCAGCGCCGCCTTCGCGAGTGCGCTGGCGCTGTCCGCCTCCCGGCCCTGGGCCCTGCTCGTCCTGGGCGCACTCCCGTTCGCCGTCTTCCCGGTACGCCGGGTGCTCGGCGGGGCACGCGGCCGTGACCTGGTACCGGTGCTGGAGCGCACCTGCCTGATGCTGCTCGCCTTCGGGCCGCTGCTGGCGATCGGCCTGGCGCTGTGACCGGCACAGCGCGCGCCGCCACGACACCTGATCACGAAGTGCTGGTGATCGGCGCCGGATTCTCCGGGATCGGCACGGCGATCGGCCTGCGCCGGGCCGGTATCGAGGACTTCGTGGTCCTGGACGAGCAGGACGACGTCGGCGGCAGCTGGCACGCCAACCGATATCCCGGCATCGCCGTGGACATCTCCGCCTTCTCCTACTCCTTCGGCTTCGAGCCCTATCCCTCGTGGTCCCGGGCCTTTCCCCCCGGCTCGGAACTGAAGGCGTACGCGGACCACTGCGTCCGGAAGTACGGGCTGCGGCCCCATCTGCGCTTCAACGCACGGGTGGTGCGGGCCGTTTACGACGAGCCGGCACACCTGTGGCGGATTTCCCTGTCGGACGGCGCCTCGATGACGGCACGGTTCGTCATCTGTGCCACCGGCTGGCTCACCAAGCCGAAGTCGCCCGACATCAAAGGGCTGGAGGAGTTCGAGGGCGAGCTCGTGCACACGGCGCAATGGGACCCGGCACTGGACGTGAACGGCAGGCGGGTGGGAGTGATCGGCACCGGGGCCTCGGCGGTCCAGGTGGTACCGGAGATCGCCCCGCGGGCGGAACGGCTCCACGTCTACCAGCGCACCCCCATCTGGCTGCTGCCGAAACCGGACTTCCCCCTCCCCAAAGCGGTCCGCGATATCTTCCGGGCGGCTCCGTGGACGCAGCGCACGGTCCGGCTGGTCACGGACACCGCGATGGAACTCAGCTTCGTGATCGCCATGATCCATCACCGTCGCTTCCCCTTCGTGGTCAAGGCCGGGGAAGCGGCCTCCCGGCTCTATCTGCGCAGCCAGGTCAGGGGCGACCGCGAGCTGATGCGCAAGCTCACTCCCGCGTACCGGCTGGGCTGCAAGCGGCCCTCCCTCGGCAAGGGCTATTGGCGCACCTTCACCCGCGACAACGTGCAACTCGTCACCGAAGGCATCGAGCGGATCACCCGGACCGGCATCCGCACCGCGGACGGCGAGGAACACAAGCTCGACGTCCTCGTGCTGGCCACCGGATTCCACGTCCTGGAGAACCTGCCGCCCTTCCCCGTGCACGGAATGGCGGCCCGTGAGCTCAAGGAATTCTGGACGTCCGAGCGCTACCAGTCCTACGAGGGCAGTTCGGTCAAGGGATACCCGAACCTCTGGTTCATCGTCGGTCCGTACTCCTTCACCGGCGGCTCCTGGTTCGGCATGATCGACTACCAGGTCACCCATGCGCTGCGGGTGATCCAGGAGGCCCGGCGACGGCGTGCCACCCAGGCGGCGATCCGTCCGGAGAAACACGACGCCTCGTTCCGCAGGACGCTGCGACGCCAGCGCAACACCGTATTCCTGCACGAGAGCTGCCGGGGCGCGAACAGTTACTACTTCGACGAGCGCGGGGACGCCCCGGCCGTCCGCCCCGCCTCGACGTACGAAGCCGCCTGGCGGGCCCGGCACTTCGACCTCGACGACTACCGCTATGACCGCACCCGGCCCGACAGCGTCAGCTGACCGGCCGGTGAACGACGGCCCTGGAGACCGATGTGATGCGACTGGGTGACGTGCACGGAAGAGACCGTGCGATGTGCATCTTCTACTTGCTGTTCGCCGTCTGCGGCACCCTCATCATGGGCACGCTGGCCGTCCTGTTCGTGGTGCAGAACGCGCAGGCGGGCCCCCTCGGTGTCGTGTGGAACTTCCTGCGCGATGCCTCGACGAATCTGGCGTCCCAGTTCATCTACGCGGATCTGGTGCTGATCTGGGCGGGGCTGGGCGTCTTCATGATCGTCGAGGCGCGGCGGTACGGAATCCGGCACGTGTGGGCGTACATCGTCGGCGCCCCGGCCCTGGCCCTGTGCGCGGCCTTCGCCCTGTTCATGTACGTACGCCAGCTGAAGATCGCCGCCGAGGCGAACACGCCGTCACCGCCGGCCGCCGCACCGCCCCGTGAAACACCGCCCCGGGAAATGGCGAGAAAGGCATAGCGATAAACGCCATGGCTCATGCGCTCATCGCCGGTGGCGGCATCGGTGGCCTCGCCACTGCTCTCTCCCTCGCACGCTGGGGACACCGCGTCACCGTCCTGGAGCGCAGGGAGGCCTTCGCCGAGATCGGCGCGGGCATCCAGCTCGGGCCGAACGCCTTCCACGCCCTGGACCTTCTGGGCGTGGGACAGGGCGTGCGCGACCGGGCGGTGTTCATCGACGAATTCCGTTTCATGGACGGCACGACGAGCGAGAAGATCGTCGCCATGCGGCTCACCGAGCGCTACCGCAGGCGGTTCGGCAACCCGTACGCGGTCGTGCAGCGCGGCGACCTCTACCACCCGCTGCTCGCGGCATGCCGGGCGCGAGAGGGCATCGAGCTCGTCGAGGGCGCCGTCGTGCGGCGGTACGCCCAGCACGGCGCGGGCGTCACCGTCACCACCGAGGACGGCCGTACCTTCACCGGCGATCTGCTGGTGGGAGCCGACGGCATCCGCTCGACCGTGCGCGCCCAACTGGTGGGCGACGGCGCTCCGCGCGTCTCCGGCCACACCATCTACCGCTCGGTGATCCCCATCGAGCGGGTGCCGAAGGACCTGCGGTGGAACGCGGTGACCCTGTGGGCGGGCCCCAAATGGCACTTCGTCCACTACATCATCGGCGCCGGCGAGTTTCTCAACCTCGCCGCGACCCTGGACGACGGCGCCCGCGAGCCCGTGGCGGGGCGTCCGGCACAGCGCGGCGCCGTACTGGCCCGCTTCCCCGCGCTGGGCTCCACCGCCCGGCGGCTGCTGGAGCTGGGCGAGGGCTGGCGGGAGTGGGTGCTGTGCGACCGCGACCCGGTCGATGTGTGGACGGACGGCCGAGTGGCGCTGATGGGCGACGCCGCCCACCCCATGCTCCAGTACGCCGCCCAGGGCGCCTGCCAGGCCCTGGAGGACGCCGTGGTGCTCGGCGACGTCCTCGCGCACGCCGCCACCGACGAGGTGCCGCGGCGCCTGCGGACGTACAACGCCCGGCGCCGCGGGCGGACTTCCCGCACCCAGCTGCTGGCCCGGCAGATGGGCACGCTGCTCTACCACCCTTCCGGTGAGCGGGCGGCGCGGCGCAACGCGATGCTGCGCTCCCTGACCGAGGACGACCTCTACCGGAAGGTCGCCTGGCTGCACGGCGCCCGCGACTTCACCCGGGCCATCAGCGTCTGAGCCCGCCCCATCGACCCCACCCCCTTGGGTACCTTCGGACAGAGGTCACCTGCCCGGGTGGTCACCACCCGCCGCAGTGGCCCTCGCGCATCGGATCGTGAGCGAGGAGGAGTGACCATGCGCATCCCCGGACCCGAACCCCGTACGGACGGTGGCGTGGGAGCCGTCGCGGCGGCGGGCGGGCTGCACACCTACCAGTTGCAGCTGCACGCCGAGTACGGGCCCGTCGTACGGTTCCAGTTACCGGGCGCACAGACGGCCGTCTCGGTCGCCGACCCCGTGCTGCTGGAGGCCACCGCGCACATCGACCAGCGGCCAAAGCGGCTCTTCGAGTTCCTGGCACCGCTGTGCGAGGCGGGCAATCTGCAGGTGATGGCGGCCGACGAGCACGGCCCGTGGCGGCGCCTGCTGCTGTCGGTGCTGGCCGGACGCCCCTCCCACGAGCGGCACTTCGCGCGGTTCACCACGCTGGCGACCGCCCTCGCGGACCGCTGGGCCAAGCAGGCCGAGGACGGGCCCGTGGCCCTGCAGAAGGACCTCACCGCGCTGACGCTGCGAATGATCTGCGAGTACGCGCTGGGCGGGCAGGCCACGGACCCTGACCGCGTCGTCGAGGCCTTCGAGGAGGTGCTCACCGAATACCTGGGACGGCTCTACCAAGTGGCCCTCCCGGGCACACAGGAGGAGCGTGCCGAGCGGGCGGAGCGGGCCCTGGACTACCTGCGCCGGACGGTCGACCGCGTGGTCGAGGCCCATCGCGCCACCGGCCGCACGGACCGCAGCGATCTGATCGGCGCCCTCGTCGAGGCCGGTGAGCGGCCCGCGCGCATCCGCGACACCGTCATGGTGACGCTGCTGGCCGCCCACCACACCACCGGAGTGGCCGTCTCCTGGACCCTGCATCTGCTGGGACAGCACCCCGAGGTCGCCGAACGCGTCGCCGACGAGCTGGACCGCGTCCTCGGCGACCGTGCCACACCCGACTACAGCGAGCTGCGACGGCTGGCGTACCTGGAGATGGTCCTCAAGGAGGCGATGCGGCTGTACCCGCCCGGCCCGTACGGCGCGCGCGAGACGACCGAGGCCATCGCCCTGGGCGACTACGAGATCCCGGCCGGGGCGACGGTCTTCTACCCGTTCTGGGCCGTCCACCTCAACCCCGACTACTGGCCCGAGCCCGCGAAGTTCGACCCCGAGCGGTTCACCCCGGAAAAGGTGGCCAAGCGGCCGAGGCTGGCCTACATCCCGTTCGGGATCGGGCCGCGCAGCTGCGAGGGCGCCGCGCTGGCCATGGTCGAGGCCGAGCTGGTGCTGGCCGTCCTGCTCAAGCGCTTCCGGTTCCGCCCCGTACCGGGACACCGGGTGACGCCCGTCGAACGGTTCGTACTGTGGGCGGCCGACGACATCCGCATGACCGTGAGCCCGCGGACACCGGCGTAGCCCCCGCCCGGCAGCCCGCTCGACGCCCTCAGGCCCGAGTGGCCGCAGCGGACGACGACCGCGGCTGCCAGTTCCGCAGCCGCACGGCGAGGGGAGAAAGGACGGGGGACGCCGCGGTGGCCAGCGCCGCGGCGGTCAGGGCGAGGGCCCACGCGACGGGGCCCAGCGGTGTGCAGCCGAAGAAGTGGCTGAGGCCGGGGGTCTGGATCACGGCGGCCAGCGCGGCCATGGAGCCGAGGGAGGCGGCCAGTACCGCGCGGTCGCGGCCGCCGACGAGGAGGGTCTGGCCGAGCTGGGAGGCGACCAGCGCGGCGAGGGCGACGGTACGGGCACGGGCGCGGCGGCCGGTGCCGCGCGCGGCGAGCCACCCGGCCATCGCGCCGAGGGCCGTGGCGAGGGCGCGCACGGTGGTCTCGTCGGTCAGGGCGGAGCCCAGGGACGCCTCCGGGCCCTCGCGCAGCAGGCTCGCGGCGGCCTTGGCGCGGGGGCGGCGCACGGCGATGGTGATCGCCGGGGCGAGGTCGGTGAAGAGGTTGACCAGCAGGAGTTGACGGGGCGTCAGGGGTGAGATGCCGGTGAGGGCGGCGCCGAGCACGGTGAAGGCGATCTCGCCGTAGTTGCCGCCGACCAGGATGGCCAGGGCCTGGCGCACCGAGGCCCACATGGCCCGCCCCTCCACCAGGACGGCCAGGATCGTCTCCAGCCGGTCGTCGGTCACGATGAGGTCGGCGGCGGCGCGGGCGGCCGGGGTGCCGTGCCCGCCGAGCGCGATACCGACGTCGGCCATGCGGATGGCGGGCGCGTCATTGGCCCCGTCGCCGGTCATGGCGACCGTACGGCCCAGGCGCTGGAACGCCTGCACCACCCGGACCTTGTGGGCCGGGGTCCCGCGGGCCACGACGCCGACGCCGGGCAGCAGGGCGTCCAGCGCGGTGTCGTCCAGGGAGTCGATGTCGCCGCCCGTGACCACCTTGTGGCCGTTGACGACGCCCAGTTCACGGGCGATGGCCTCGGCGGTCTGCGGGTGGTCACCGGTGATCATCAGGATCTGTACGCCGGCGTCGCCCAGCCTGCGGATCGGCTCCGCGACGCTGCCCCGCACCTGGTCCGCGAGCGCCAGGAACCCCAGGAAGTCCAGCCCGGCCACGGCCTCGTCGGTCAGCTTCCCGCCGGCCGCGCCGCGCAGCTCGGCGACGGCCAGCACCCGGTGCCCCTCGGCGGCCAGCTTCTCGCCCTCGGAGAGGATCTCCTCCCGCGCCGCCCGGTCCAGAGGGCGGCCCTCGCGGGTGGCGCACCGCTCCACGATCTCCTCCGGCGCCCCCTTGACCGACAGCATCAGCTCCTCGCCGCAGCGGCCCCGGGTCGCATGGAAGCTGCGCGAGGGCTCGAAGGGCAGACTGGCGGTGCGCCGCCAGCGGGGAGCGGACACCGTACGGCCCACGCCCGCCTCCCGCGCCCCGTCGACGACGGCACTGTCGGTGACATGGGCGAGACCGAAGCTGCCGCGCGGCCGGGGAGTGGCCCGCAGCCCGGCGGCCAGTACGGCCCGCTGTGCCGACTTGAGCCGGTCCGTCGCCCGCGTCGTGCCGCCCGCCGAGACAGCGGTCAGGGACAGCTTGCCGTGGGTGAGGGTGCCGGTCTTGTCGAAGCAGAGCACATCGGCGCGCCCGGCCGCCTCGATCGTACGGGGATCGCGTACCAGTACTCCCTGCGCCGAAAGCCGCCGGGCTGCGGCCAGTTGGGCGGCCGAGACCAGGAACGGCAGGCCCTCCGGCACGCTGGCCACCGCCAGCCCCACCCCCGCGCCGACCGTCTCGCGGGCGGGGCGGCCACGCAGCAGGCCCGCCGCCATCAGCGCCGCCGCCGACCCCAGCGCGACCGGCAGCGCGCTCCCGGTGAGCTGCGCCAGGCGGCGCTCCACCCCGACCGGCGGAGCGGCACCCCGCCCGGCCAGGGCGCCACGGCCCGCCTCGGTGGCCGTCCCGGTCGCCACGACCACGGCGCGGGCGTGCCCCGCGGACACCGTGGTGCCCTCGTAGACCATCGATGTGCGGCCGACCAGGTCGGGGGAGAGGACCGGGGCGACACTCTTGGCCACCGGCAGCGACTCACCGGTGAGCGCGGACTCGTCCGTCTCCAGGCCCGGCGCTTCCAGCAGGCGGCAGTCGGCGGGCACGACATCGCCCGTGCCCAGGGAGATCACGTCCCCCACCACCAGTTCCCGGGCCGCGATCTCGGCCTCCGCCCCGTCGCGCACGGCCTTGGCGGGCAGCGCGGTGCCCTGGTGCATCCGGGCGATCGCCCGGTCGGCGACGTAGCGCTGGGTTCCTCCGATCAGCCCGGACAGCGCGGCCACCGCGACGATGATCCCGGCGTCCAGGACGGCCCCCACCGACGCCGACAGGGCCGCCCCGCCGCCGAGTACCGGGGTGAGGGGGTTGGTCATCTCCTGGATGAACGCCCGCCCCAGGGAGGGATGTTGCGGACCGTCGTCCCAGGCTTGCGAGCGCCCGCGGACCTGTTTGGCCGTCAGGCCCTGGGGTGTGCTGCCGGTCTTGGCGAGCACGGTCTCGGGAGTCATCGCGTGCCAGGGGTGCCGTACGGCCGAGGACGGCGGCGCGGGCCGCCGCAGTACCTGTTCCGCCGACCAGATGGCCAGGGCCATGGCGAGCGCGGCGGTCGCGTTGACGGCCAGCAGGCTGCGCCCGGCCGGCCGCTGTGCCCGGCCGGCCAGCGCCACCGCCGAACCGAGCCCCGCCGAGACCTGTGCCAGCCGGACCCCGCGCTGTGCCGCCGACCGCGCGGCCCCGCACGCCTCGATGAGCAGCACCGCCCGCGCCGGGTCCGTGCCGACGTACACCTGCGCACCCCAGGGCGGCGCCCCGTCCCCTCCCGTGAGGCCCACCCCGGCGTCGGCGGCGGCGAGCGCGCCGCGGTCCCGGGACAGCAGCAGCACTCCGGTTCCGTCCCGCTGAAGTGTCCTGACGAAATCGGTCAGTTGGGGGCCCGGCGGGCCGCTGGGCAAGGGGTCGGTCTCGCCGAACGCGGCGTGGTCGGTGTGCGGGCCGGTCGCCAGTACGGTCAGTCCGGCCCGGTGGGCGGCCGTGACGAGGCCGCCCGCGGCCTCGTGGACCTCGGGCGCCACGCCGATGGCGGCGGCAGGCCGGTCCGCCCGCGTCAGCAGGAGGACCTGCCGCGCCCCCGCGGCTCTCAACCGGCCGCCCGCGCGAGCGAGGCCGTCGTCAGGGTCCGGGGCGAGTTCACCGGCAGGTCCTAGCGTCCAGTTCCCGTCCGTACGCGTCCTGTTGGGCTCTGCTACGTCGAACAGCCGATGAGCGACGGCGGCCAGGTCGCCGGTCGCCGTGTCCCGGTCGAGGGCGATCAGATCGGAGAGTACGTAGGCCCCGGTGGTGAGGGCTTCGGTGTCCAGGACCGCGGTGCCGATACGGTCCAGCCGCCGCAGCATGCCGCCATCGGCCACGACGATGCCGTGCCGGGCCAGTCCCCGGGACAGTGTGGCGGCGAACGCCTCGCGGGCCAGCCAGGGCGCCTTGGGGACCGCCGCCAGGATCGCGCCGGCGGCCCGGCGGGGGCGGCGGGTGACGGCGAGCGTCCCGGCGAAGGCCGCCCCTGCCACCCAGCCCGCCCTGCGCGCATACCGCTCGATGGGCCCGTCCCGCAGCGGCACTTCGCGCGCCCCCGTGCTCTCACCGACGGCCCTGGCGCGTTCCGCCGTACCCGTCAGACGGGACTCCTCGGCCGTCCAGGCCGCGCGCTGGGCATCCAGCTCGGCGATGCGCAGGGCATGCCGTACGGCATCCACGCCCAGCCCGAGGAGCCCGCCCGCGCCGGCCTGGGCCGCGGCGCTCAGCCCGGCCAGGACGACGCCGGTGTTGCGCGTCCCCACCACACGCTCCATCTGGCGGCGCAGGGGGAGTTGGGTGTCGACGAGCCCGATGAGCGAGGCGACGGGCGCGGGGACCGGAGTGAGGCGGGAGATACGGGCCGCGGTGGCCACGGGGACGGCCGCCAGCTGCAGGGCCAGGGACCAGCCGGCCCGCCGTACCGCGCCCGTGGCCAGCGGATGCTCCGGCAACGGTCCCTTAAGGCCCAGCTCTTGCTCGGCCCGCTCCACAACCTCCGCCGCGGCGCGCACGGTTGCCTCATCGGCCGGGTCGCCCCCCGCGGCGATCACGGCCTGGCCCAGGAAGGAGTTCACCGCGGCCCACCGCACCTGCGGCAGGTCCGCCAGCCTCCGCTCGACTTCCCTGGCGGCTGCGGCCACTTCGGTGCCGTCGCCCTCGCGCAGACCGCGTACCGCGAGGTACGCCAGCTCGCCGCGTACGCACACCCGCGCCCCGTCGGCACCGTCGGTCCCACCGAGCACGGAATGGGTCATCGTGCGCAAGATGCCGCTCACCAACGGAGGCACTGCGCGCCACCCGCCCTTCCCTGCCTGTGACAGCCGGTACCGGACAGCGTTCCCCATCACTGCGTCGGGCTGTGTCGCTTTCGTGGTGCACACGCCAGGATGGGGGTACGCACAGCACACCGTACTCGGGCGAGACGAGGAGTTGGGATGCCCAGTACAGCGGAATCCGGTCGGAAGACCGCTGCGGTGCACGAGACAGGTCCGGGCCGGTCCCCGGAGCGTCGGGAACAGGGAGGTGACCAGGGGCTCAGCATGCACACCGTCCATGCGCGGCTGCCCGTGCCCTACTTCACCCCCGGGGACTTGAGGGCCAACACCCGCACGGTGGCCTCCTGGCTGCCGTCGCCGCCCCCGGCCAGGGAAGTCGTCTTCTACGGCGGCCTGGGCGCGCTCGCGGTGGCAGGCGCCCTGGAATGGCCGGTCGCTCTCGCCATCGGCGGAGCCGCCATGGTGGTGCGCGGCCGGCAGCGGGAGGTGCCGAAGGAAAGCCGGGAGGCACAGCAGAGCCGGGAATCGGGCAGGGCCACCAAGCAGAAGGGCTGAGGGCGAGCGGCGGGCGCACGGTGGACACCCTGCGCCCGCACGCGTACAAGAAATGCGCTGCCGGGCACGGCCCGTGGACGGTGCGCGAGGCTACGCGGCGGCCGCTTCCGCGCGGTAGGCCCGTACGTACGCCGTCCACACCTGCCAGATGAGTCGGGCGACAACCGCCTCGGCGAGCGCCAAGCCCACCTTCGCGAGCACCGCCACCGCAAACTCCGCCATGGGTATGGCCCCCTTCCTTCCCTCCGGTGGGCGTCCGGCTGCCGACGGCCGCCCGCTGCGGACCTCCCTTCGTTTCTCGGCCGCCCAGAAGTCCTCCGGCGCTCAACTGTCTTGCGCCCAGGTGAAGTTATGGCCACCAAACCGTGGAGACGTCATGGCGCGAACCCCTGCTCGCGCAGCAGCCGCTAAGGGAGTGCGGGAAGCGAGGGCGGGGACTTGGGCGGGTGTTCCTCAAGCGCGGCCAGGGCGATACGGATGGCCTCGGTGAGCTGAGGGTCGCGCGCGGCGGCGTGATCCTGCGGGGTCTGGAGGACTTCCACGTCGGGGTCGACGCCGTGGTTCTCCACGCCCCACTCGTGCCCCTCGAACCAGGAGGCGTACTTGGGCTGGGTGATGCGCGTGCCGTCGACCAGGCGGTAGCGGTTGTCGATGCCGATGACGCCGCCCCAGGTGCGGGTGCCGACGACCGGGCCGATGCCGAGCGCCTTGATGACGGCGTTGACGATGTCGCCGTCCGAGCCGGAGAACTCGTTCGCCACGGCGACGATCGGGCCGCGCGGGGCGTCGCCCGGATAGCTGTACGGCTTGCCGTCGCGCGGCAGGGTCCAGCCGATGACGCGCCGGGCGAGCTTCTCGATGACCAGCTGTGACGTATGCCCGCCGCTGTTCTCCCGTACGTCCAGGACCAGGCCCTCGCGGGCGACCTCCACGCGCAGGTCGCGGTGCAGCTGTGCCCAGCCGGAGCCGACCATGTCGGGGACGTGCAGATAGCCGAGCCGGCCGCCGGAGGCCTCGTGGACATGGGCGCGCCGGTCGGCGACCCAGGCGTGGTAGCGCAGCGGCTGCTCGTCGGCGATGGGCACGACGACGGCGTGGCGCGGGTCCCCGCCGCCCGCCGGGGAGATGGTCAGTTCGACGGGCTGGCCGGCCGCGCCGACCAGGAGCGGGCCGGGACCGGTGACGGGGTCGACGGCCCGGCCGTCGACGGCGGCGATCGCGTCGCCCGCGCGCACGGCGACCCCGGGTGCGGCGAGCGGGGAGCGCGCGTTGGGGTCGGAGGTCTCCGAGGGCAGGACGCGGTCGATGCGCCAGCTTCCGTCCTCATGGCGCGAGAGATCCGCGCCCAGCAGACCCTGCCGGGTCGCCTTGCTGCTGTAGTTGCCGGGCGGGGTCACATAGGCGTGCGAGGTGCCGAGTTCGCCCTGGACCTCCCAGAGCAGATCGACGAGGTCGTCGTGGGTGGCCAGGCGGTCCAGCAGCGGGCGGTAGCGGTCCAGGACCGCGTTCCAGTCGATGCCGCCGAGGTCGGCGCGCCAGAAGTTGTCGCGCATGATCCGGCCCGCCTCGTCGTACATCTGGCGCCATTCGGCGGCCGGGTCGACGCTCTGCCGGATCCGGGTCAGATCGACGGCGATATGGGTGTCACCGTCCTCGTCCTTGGCGGCGCGGCGGTCGGAGGGCACCAGGCGGAGCTTGCCGTCCGCGTGCACCAGCAGCCGCTTTCCGTCGCCGGTGACCGCGAAGTAGTCGACGTCGGGGCTGAGTTCGTCGCACTTTTGCTTGGTGAGGTCGTAGCGCTCCAAGGTGGTCTTGGGGTCGGCGGCGTCCGGGGTGGCGCGGGTCGCGCCGAGCACGCCGCGTACCGGGTGGCGCAGCCAGAGCAGGCTGTCCTTGGCGGCGGTCAGCGAGGAGTAGCAGGCGGCCTCGACGGGGAAGGGGACGATCCGGTCGCCGAGCCCCTCCAGGTCGATGCGGGTGACGGGCGCGCTGTCGTTCTCCTCCGTCTCGGACTTCGCCTCGGGCTTCTCCGCCTCGACGGCGCGGCCGTGGCGCTGCGGGCCGAAGGGGGAGGGCGTGGTCGCGGCGAGGGTGATCAGATGCGGGCGGCAGGCGCCGACGAAGGCGAGGTCGAAGACGTGCGCGTCGTAGACGGGGTCGAAGGAGCGCTCGGAGAGGAAGACCAGGTGCTTGCCGTCGAGGGTGAAGGCGGGGGAGAAGTCCCGGAAGCGCAGCGGCGTCGCCTCACAGACCGTCAGATCGGTCACGTTGGCGAGCTTGAGATGGCGCAGGGGCGAGGGACCGGGGTGGGACCAGGCGAGCCAGGCGGAGTCGGGCGCGAAGACCAGCCCGGTGATGTGGCCGTGCTCGCTGCGGTCGATCTCCCGTACCTCGCCGGACTCCCGCTCCAGGAGCAGCACCCGCCCGTCGTGGGTGGCGACCGCGCTGCGGCTGCCGTCGGGGGCCATGGCCAGGTCCAGCACCCGGCCCAGCGAGCCGGCGCCCAGGCGGCGCGGCGCCGCGCCCGGTGCCGTTCCGGTGGCGGGCGCGAACTCCAGGGCATCGTCGCCCTCGGCGTCCGTCACCCACACCACGTGCTCCTCCCCGTCGAGGTGGAAGGTGCGCGAGAGCCGGGCCCGGACACCGGGCTGCGCGGCGAGCGCGCGGGCCGGGCCCTCGCGGTGGGTGATCCAGTGGACCGAGCCGCGCACGGTGACGGCGCTGCCGCGCCCGGTGCGGTCGGCGGAGATCGCGGTGAGGTAGCGGTCGGCGTTGACGGGGCGGGGGGTGAGGTCGGTGCGCTGGCCGCCGAGCCGGATGTCGAGCCGGCGGGGCTCGGCCCCGTCGAGGCCGTCCAGGAGCCAGAGTTCACCGCCGGACATGTAGATGACGCGGGTGCCGTCGGCCGTGGCCTGGCGGGCGTAGAACCCGTCGAGCGGGGTGTGCCGGCGCAGGTCCGTGGCGTCGGGGCAGGAGGAGTAGAGCGCGCCGGTGCCTTCGTGGTCGCAGAGGAAGGCGACCCGGTCCCCCGCTTCGGCCCCGGCCCAGAGCGGGCATTCGATGTTCCCGTCGAGGTCTTCGTGAAGGCGTACGAACGCGCCGTCGCCCGCGCGGTCGATCCACAGCTTGCCCGCCGTGCCGCCCCGGTAGCGCTTCCAGGCCGAGGCGTCCCGGCCCAGCCTGGCCGACTGCAGCAGGACTTGGCCGTCGGGGCCGTGGGCCACGTCGCCGACCGGGCCGTAGGGCAGGCGGCGGCCCGGGCCTGCGTCCAGCGGCACGGCATGGGCCCACTTGCGGCACCAGGAGGCCTGCCCGTGCGAGGTGATGGCCAGGACGTCGCCCTCCGGCGTCCAGCCGCGCACCGAAGTGCCCCAACTGCCCCAGTAGGTCAGCCGTTTGGACGGTCCGCCGTCCACCGGCGCGACGTGCACCTCGGGGGCGCCGTCCCGCGTCGAGGCCCAGGCGACGCGGGTGCCGTCCGCGGAGATGCGGGGATGGGAGACCGGCCGGTTGTCGGCGCTGATCCGCCAGGCGCGGCCGCCGTCGAGCGGCGCGAGCCAGATGTCGTCCTCGGCGGTGAACGTGACCAGCTCACCCCTGAGATGTGGGTACCGCAGGTAGGCGAGTCCCGTCACAGCACACCCCCGTGTTGGTTCTGCTCCATCGCTGACCGGTCGTCTCCCGAAGCGGTCCGTCTACGGAGACAAACCCGTCTGCCTGATGGGCGACTTGGGAATTCTCGCCGCGCGGGACGCCGCGGGGCAAGGTGGCGGCAAACTGATCCACACCCTTGACTGGTATAGACCAAGAGGGGTTGACTGCGCCCAGTCCATCTCGCCGACCCGCAGCTCGCCGCCGCGACGAGGAGTGTAGAGAGTGAACGCGCGCACGTACGCCCGTCAGACGAACTCCCCAGACCGCCTCACCCGCCCCCGGAAGCTGAGACCGTCACTCGCCCTCTCCGCGCTCTCCGGGGCCGCGGCGCTGCTGGCAGTGCTGATACCGGCCGCCCCCGCCGGCGCGGCCCCCACGGCCCGCTCCGCCGCACCCGCCTGCTCCACCGCGTGGGACTCCGGCGCCGTCTACACCAACGGCGCCACCGTCTCGCACGGGAACCACAACTGGCAGGCGAAGTGGTGGACCCGCGGTGAGACGCCCGGCACCACCGGACAGTGGGGCGTGTGGGCGGACAAGGGGGAGTGCGGCACCGGAGGCACCGACCCCGACCCCTCGGGCTTCCTGGTGAGCGAAGCGCAGTTCAACCAGATGTTCCCGAACCGGAACGCCTTCTACACCTACCAGGGCCTGGTCGACGCGCTGCGCGCGTACCCGGACTTCACCAACACCGGCAGCGAGACCGTACGCAAGCGGGAAGCCGCCGCCTTCCTGGCCAACGTCAGCCACGAGACCGGCGGCCTGGTCCACGTCGTGGAGCAGAATCAGGCCAACTACCCGCACTACTGCGACAAGACCCAGCCCTACGGCTGCCCGGCCGGCACCGCCGCCTACTACGGACGCGGCCCGATCCAGCTGAGCTGGAACTTCAACTACAAGGCCGCGGGCGAGGCACTCAAGATCGACCTGCTGAACAACCCGTGGCTGGTGGAACGGGACCCGGCCGTCGCCTGGCAGACCGGCCTGTGGTACTGGAACACCCAGAAGGGACCGGGTAGTTACACCGGTCACCAGGCCATCGTCGACGGCCACGGCTTCGGCGAGTCGATCCGCTCCATCAACGGCACCCTGGAGTGCGACGGCGGCAACCCGGCACAGGTGCAGAGCCGGATCAACCGCTACCAGCAGTTCGTGCAGATCCTGGGCACCACACCGGGCGACAACCTGAGCTGCTGACCCCGGGCGGCACCGCTGGGCCCCACCGCATCATGGTGGGGCCCAACGGTTGCTTCAGGGCTGTCGGTTGTCCACCGAGCCGCCCGTCACCAGCTCACCGGAAGCTTCAGCGGCGATTTGCTCGGTGACGTGTCGTTCCACACCGGCTCCTGCCCCGCGGCCAGGCGCAGGCCGGGGAAGCGGTCCAGCAGTGCCTCCAGACCCACGGTCATCTGGGCCCGCGCCAGGTGGGAGCCGATGCAGTTGTGCGCCCCGCGGCCGAACATGAGGTGCGGGTTGTCCGCCCGGGACAGATCGAGGCGGTCGCCGTCGGTGAACACCGCCTCGTCGCGGCTGGCGGCGGCCAGTACGGGCAGTACGGCGTCGCCCGCGCGGATGCTCTGCCCGTGCAGTTCGAGATCCTCCACGGCCTGCAGGACCACCACGCCGTTCATCACCGGTACGTAGCGCAGGAGTTCCTCCACCGCCTTGGGCATGAGGTCGCGGTCGTCCCGCAGCCGGGCGTACTGGCCGGGCTCGGTCAGCAGCGCCACCACGGCATCGGCCAGGAACATCGTGCTCGTACGGTATCCGGCCACCAGCATCGAGAGACCGAAGTTCACCACGCTCTCTTCGGGCAGCTCCCCGCGGTCGCACCGGCGGACCAGCTCGGTGATCATGTCGTCACCGGGCTCCCGCCGCTTCCGTGCGATCAACGCGGTGATGTACTCCCGCAGTTCGCGGGTGACCCTGCGCCCCTCCTCCAGCGTGAGCATCGCGGCGAGCGCGGCGTCGGCCTTGGGCAGGAAGGACTCGCGGTCCTCGTACGGGATGCCGACCAGGTCGCACATCACCAGGAGCGGGAACGGCTCCAGGTAGCCGGACACCAGATCGCCCGGGCTGCCCCCGGCCGCGAAGTCGTCCAGGAGCCGGTCCGCCGAGCGCCGGATGCCCGGCAGGTAGCGGCGCACGGAGCGGACGCTGAACGGCTCGGCCAAGGCCTTGCGCAGGGCCAGGTGCCGGGGGCCGTCCAGCTCCATCATGGTGATCAGGCCCGGCTCGTCGTCGGGGCTGTGGCCGGGGTGGACCGGCCAGTCGTTGATGCTCGGCCTGCGCAGCCGGTCGTCCGCGATCAGCTCCCTGACATCGGCGTACCGGGTCACGTACCAGGCGGTCGCGTCCATCGGCAGCCGGACCTTCGCCACCGGGCACTGCCGGCGCAGCTGCTCGTACTCCACCGGCGGGCCCATCGTGCCGGGCGGCGGCACGGGCATGTCCATGAGCTGCGCCGCGGTGGGCAGATCCGATGGCGCAGGGGGCTCAGGCATGCGCTCGCTCCTCCCGGGGGAGTCCGGCGGCACCGTCCCGCGGGCGCTCGATGTAGCCGGTCGCGTAGAAGTACTCGAGATAGCTGTCGAGCAGGGCCGCGTCGACGGGCGGGCAGTCCAGGCCGCTGGTGGCGAGGTCGCGCTCGACATTGGCGCGGCCCAGGGTCGGGAAGGTGCCCTCGAAGAACATCTCCTTGACGGACATGTCCGCCTTGTTGCTGCGGTCGACACACAGCGACACAAAGGGCGCGGTGGCGCTGGTGGGGTTCTGCGCGACGTGCCGGACCAGCTCCTCGACCCACTGGTCGTAGGGGAGCTGACGGATCTCGTGCCCCGCGCCGCGCATCCGGTCGAGCACGTCCTGGAAGGTGGCGGGGCGGGGGTTGGTCAGGTGGTACGTCCGGTCGGTCGTGCGGTGCCCGGTGGCGATGTGCACGATCGCGTCGGCCAGGTAGTCCACCGGTACGAAGTCCATCGGCAGCGGGATGTCCGGCGCGAGACCGGTCTCGGCGATGGTCTTGAACAGCGAGCAGATCGCCGTCTCGGTGTTGCAGGCCCCGGTGCGCCGGTCGCCGGTGATCTCGTACGGCCGGTAGACCGCCACCGGGACGCCCTGGCGCGCGGCGTCCTGCAGGACCTCCTCGGCCACCCACTTGCTCTCGGCGTAGCCCATGGTGAGCCCGTCGGCGTGGTCCAGGGGCAGGTCCTCCGCGACGTGCCGCACGCCCGCCGTACCGAATCCGGCCAGCACCGCGACGGTGGACAGGAAGTGCACGGGCACCCCGCGCACCGCCGCCAGGCGTATGAGTTCCCTGGTGCCCTCGACATTGGCCCGGCGCAGCGCGTCGTAGGGGTAGAGGAAATTGACCTGCGCCGCCGAGTGGAGCACGAGGTCGAGGCAGTCGGCGAGCTGCCCGGCGTGGTCGGCGTCCAGGCCCAGGTGCGGTTCGGCGAGGTCGGCGGGGAAGCACACGATGCGCCGGGCGGCGTCGGGGTGGCAGAGGCCGTAGCGCGCCAGGTTCGCCAGCACCCGCTGCTGGGCGTGCGCACTGTCGCGGCCGCGTACCGGGCAGTGGATCCGGGCGTCGGTGGAGCGCAGGAGGCTGTCCAGGAGGAAGGCGCCGACGAAGCCGGAGGCGCCCGTCAGCAGCACCTCCTTGGGCCGGCGCCAGTTGGGCGCGGGCTCCCGGGGGCTGGGCAGCGGGAAGCCCAGGCGCGCTTCGGCGCGGAAGTCCACCGCGGGCGCGGGGGCGGCGGGGGAGGTGCGGTTGTCCTGTACGGCGGCGACCGCGGCGGTGAAGCCGCCCAGGGTGGGTTCCTTGAGCAGGCTGTGGACCAGGGTGCTGCCGTGGCGGGGGTCGATGCCGAGTGCGGCGACGGTGCGGTTGACGGCCTCGGCCGCCAGCAGCGAGTCGCCGCCGATGTCGAAGAAGCTGTCGTCGGCGGCCGGGCGTACGCGCAGCACCACCTCCCAGACGTCGGCCAGCGCCACCTCCAGGCCGGAGCCCTCCCGCGCCACGGCTGCCTTCTTGCCCGCCGCCTCGTCCGTCGTCGACCGGGCACCGTCCCCGCTCGTCGGCTGACCGCTTCTTCCGGCGAGTTCGCGCAGCTTGCGCCGGTCGACCTTGCCCGCCGCGGTCACCGGGAACTCGGCGACCTCCAGCAGGCGCGCGGGCACGGCAGCGGCCGGCAGCCAGGCCGCGAGGTCCTTGCGGACCTGGGCGAGCGGCACCGGCGTACCGGGCCGGGCCGGGCTCACGTACCCGATCAGGGCCTCGCCGTCCGCGTCGGCGTCCAGTTCCACGACGGCCTCGCCGATCGTGTCGTCCGCGCGCAGCCGCGCCTCGATCTCGTCCAGCTCGATGCGGTACCCGCGCAGCTTGATCTGGCGGTCCGTGCGGGCCCGGTACTCCAGCTCGCCGTTCTCGCGCCACACGGCACGGTCACCGGTGCGGTACAGGCGCGTGCCGGGCTCGAAGGGGGCGTCGACGAAGCGGGCGGCCGTCAGGCCGGGGTCGCCGAGATAGCCCAGGGCCAGGCCGTCCCCGCCGACCCACAGCTCGCCCTCCTCGCCCACCTCGGCGAGCGTGCCGTCCTCGCGGACGACGAAGCAGGCGGAGTTCTCCAGCGGGCGGCCGATGGGCACGGCCGTCTGGCCGGGCGGCAGATCGCGCACCAGGTGCGCGGTGGTCACCACGCTGTTCTCGGTCGGGCCGTAGAAGTTGACCACGGTGGTGTCCGGGCAGGCCGCCTGCACGGCGCGGGTCAGCCCCGGATCCAGCGCCTCGCCGCCCGCGGAGGCGAACCGCAGCGTCCGCAGCACCTGCGGGCGGGTGCGGGCCACGTAGTGGAACACCCCGGTGGTCAGATAGGCGATGGTGACGCGCTCGGCGAGCAGCCGCTCCTCCAGCGCCGCGGGGGACAGCAGCTCCTCGCGGTCCACCAGCACCAGGCAGGCGCCGCTCAGCAGCGTGGCCCAGATCTCGATCGTGGAGCTGTCCGAGGACAGCGCGTAGGCGTGCAGCACCCGCTCGCCGGGCCGCGGCCGCTGCGTGACGAGGTCCGATACTGCCAGCCGGACCACGCCGCGGTGCGGTATGGCCACCGCCTTGGGGCGGCCGGTCGTCCCCGAGGTGAACATGACGTACGCGCAGTCCGTCGCGGCGGCCTCATGCCCGGGTACCTCAACGGGCCCGGCGGGCACCGCAGTTCCGGCCAGGTCGATACGGGTACGCACCCGCCGTACCCGGCAGACGCTGCCGGGCAGGATCACGACGGCCTGCACACCCGCCTCGTCGGCCATCGCCTGAATCCGCTGCGGCGGATAGGTGTCGTCGAGCGGCACATACGCCGCGCCTGCCTTGAGAATTCCCAGGAAGGCAACCAGCGCGTCCAGAGAACGGCTTCCGCACACTCCGACGAAATCACCGTGGCGCACCCCGGAGTCGCGCAGCCGGGCCGCCAATGCGTCGGAACGCTCCTTGAGCTCGCCGTAACTCAGGGTACGGCCGTGGTGCAATGCGGCATGCGCGCGCGGGCGTAACACCGCTTGGACATCGAAGAGCTGATGGAGTGTCTGGTCCCTGAGATACGTGGCGTATGGCGTGCCATTGGTATCCGGAGCCGTCCAGGGTTCGGCCGCCGTCATGTCGAGCGTCATCGAAGTATTTCCCGTCGTCGCCATCGTCGAACGCCTCAGCTGAACTCTGCGGCGAAGGCGGCGAAGTCGGCCGTACGCCAGCGCTGCGGCCGCATGCGCACCAGGACGTCATCGGCCAACTGGTGCGCATTGGCGGCGAGATAGTCGGCGGCCGTGTCCGGCCCCAGGTACCGCTCGGCGAGCGCCGCACGCTCCGGCGCGGGCACCGGGTCGGTCACGGACACCACCGGGCCTTCCACGCTGACGTACTGGTAGGGAGCCGTTTCGCTCTGCACGCACAGGCTGAACCGGCCGGCGTCACGCAGCAGTCGGAACTTCACCGATTCCCGCGCGGTCTGCACGATCACCTCTCCGCCGGGCTCGTAGCCGTACCAGACGGGGATGAGCAGCGGCGCGCTCTCGCCACGCGGGTCGTGCACGCCCAGGACTCCCACATGCAGAGCCGCAAGAAACGCCTCGCGCGCCGTTACAGACATGGCCAGTTCCACTGCCAAACACTCCACTTCAGAAAGACTTAATCAAGATTTCGTCAAAGCCTCGCGCTGCCGAGCGCAGGCGAACGGCGCCCCTTCAAGCAAATAGACGGAACGCCGGGTCGAGTTACCGCTCATCGAGCCAGGCAGACAGTAGGAATCGCCACGCCCCTATGTCAACGACACAACCGGGGACCGCCGTTGGGCAATTTCTGTTCAACTCTCAACACCCGGCAGCTCAATGCATAAGCCAGAAGCCCACCCACGGAAAAGCGCCCGGGAAACCATTCCCCGGGCGACTGTCCGAAACTCCACTACCGGGCGGAGGGAAACTTCTCGGCCACGCCCGGCCATATCCCCGAAGGGAAGCGGGAAGACGGCCGCCATTTTGAGCCAGCACGACCGCGCGGCGCGGACGACGGCAGCCGGGATGGGCCGATTCCCTTCCCTTCCCAAGGCCCCCGGCCGACACCGGCGTGATGTTCACCACCCGCGCCGGTTTCGGCCCACGACCGCCACCGGGCATGGCCGAAAGTGTGCCGTGCACCGCCGCCGACGGCGGAATACACCCTCGTGTTGACCTGCTCACCTCGGTACCTGATCCGGCCCGGCACCGGATGGGGGGCGGGGTTGTGCTGCTCAGGCCGCAGCACGCCTTGTGGGACGGCAACGGCGGCACGGCCCGCGTGCGGAGCGGCCCGATCGGCCCTGCGTACCGGCCGGTTGCCGCGCCGGACGAGCTTCGTACCTTCGAGTGGACGCCGTCGCTGCCGGGCGTACCGGCGGCGATACGGGGGAAATTCCGCTGTTGCGCGGGCACCGGGCCGCGCGGCCGAGGCCGAGGGGCCAGGCGCCCGAGAGGCAGGACACTCGGAAAGGGGAGGACCCGTGGAGCAGCTGGAGCAGACGGAGCCGCCGGACATCTATGAGCCGCCCGTCGTGGAGGAGGTCGGCGCCTTCGCCGAACTGACCCGTGGCGGGCAGATCGGCACCTTCTTCGAGGGCGGTTACGCCCCCTGGTACTGGCACGTCCCGCCCGTAGGCTGACCTGCCGTGTCCGGCGCGGCGTGGTTCGCGGTCGTCCCCGATGCCGAGGCGGGAGCCGCCGCGGCACGGGCGCTGACGCCACGGGCGGCCGAGGTGACCCCTCACCACTCCGGCCGCCCATGGCTGCTGGGCAGTTGGCCGACGGACCGGATGCACCTCGCCGAGGCAGGAGACGCGCGGCTGGCGGTGATCGGACGCTGTCCGGTCACCGCCGACGCGCTCGCGGGACGGCTGCGCGCCATGCGGGACGTCACCGGCATGGACCAGGCCCTGGTCGGCCTGGCGGGAAGCTTTTACGCGGTGGCATCCCTCGGCGGCCGGGTCCGCGTGCGCGGCACCGCCTCCGCGGTACGGCGCGTCTTCCACACCGAGCTGGGCGGAGTCACGGTAGCGGCGAGCCGCGCCGACGTACTGGCGCAGGCCGCCAACGCCGAGGTGGACGAGGGGCAGTTGGTGCTGCACCTGCTGTCCTCGCCGCTGCCGTACCCCCTGGGCGAGGGCCGCACCCTGTGGCGCGGAGTGCGCTCCGTACGCGCCGGACACTGCCTGCTCCTGGAGCCGGACGGCCGGGGCAGGGCGCAGCGGTGGTGGAACCCTCCCGAGCCGCACCTGCCCTGCGAACAAGGCGCGATCGCGGTCCGCCAGGGGCTCGTCGCCGCGGTGGACTCCTGTACGGCCACACGCCCCGACGGCCACCGCGAGGGCGCCCGCCAGGTGGTCAGCGCGGACCTCTCCGGCGGACTGGACTCCACCACCCTGTGCTTCCTCGCCGCCCCCGCCCCCGCTCACCTGGTCACCTTCCGCTGGGAGAGCGTGGACCCCGGCAACGACGACGCGGCCTGGGCCCGGCGAGCGGCCGCCGCACTGCCCGGCGCCGAGCACGTACTGCCCGAACCCACCGACGCGGCACTGTGGTTCAGCGGCCTGACCGAGGCGCGGGCTACGACCGACGAACCCGGAACCTGGGCCCGCGACAGCGCCCGCCTGGGCACCCTCGCCCGGCTGATGACCGCTCGCGGCTCACGGCTCCACCTCACGGGCGGCGGCGGGGACGAACTCTTCGGCGCCCTGCCCCCGTACCTGTACGACGCCGTCCGCAGCCACCCGGTGTCCGGCCTGCGCCACGCCAACCGCCAACGGGTCATGCAGCGACGGCCGTTGTGGCCCATGCTGCGCGGGCTGGCCGACCGCAGCACCTTCCGCCAGTGGCTCGCCTCCTGGGCCGACGGGCTCACCGCCTCCCTCGCCGCCGTCGACCGAGCGCCCGGCACGGCGTGGGGAACGGAGCTGCGGATGCCGGTCTGGGCCACCTCCGGGGCGGTGGAGCAGGCCCGCGATCTGCTGCACGCGGCCGCCGCCGCGGCCCCCGAGCCGCTCGCCGCCCAGCGCGGCCAGCACGCCGCGCTCTCCAGCGTGCAGAGCTGCGGCCGCGCCTTCCGGCAGACGGACCAGGTGGCCGACGGCCTGGGCCTGCCGCTCGCCGCGCCCTACCTCGACGACGGTGTCATCGAGGCCGCCCTGTCCGTACGGACCACCGAGCGCGGCGCCCCCGACCGCTACAAGCCGGTCCTCACCACGGCGATGCGCGGCCTGGTGCCCGACGCGCTGCTGGCCCGGTCCACCAAAGGCGAGTACACCGCCGACTTCCACCACGCCCTGCGCCACAACAAAGCAGCGCTCCTCGACCTGTTCGACGGCTCCCGGCTCGCCGAGGCCGGGCTCGTGGACGAGGGCTGCCTGCGCGCCAACCTGCGCAGACCCGGTCTGCCGTCGGAGGTCATGCGGGCGCTGGACACCACCCTGGCCTGCGAGATGTGGCTGCGCTCGGGACCGACCGCCGGAGGACGACCATGACCTTCGCCCTGCGCCCCCATGTGTCCGCGACCACCGCGGACGACGGCGCCGTACTGCTCGACGAGACCACCGGCCGGTACTGGCAGCTCAACGCCACGGCAGCGCTGATCCTGGGCGCGCTGCTCGACGGCGCCGGCGAGCAGCGCGCCGCCGACCGGCTCCGCGAGCGCTTTCCCACCCTCGCCGCCGACCGGGCGGCCCACGACGTGGCCGCCCTGGTCGCCGCGCTGACCCGGGCCCGCCTGGTGGCCCGGCCATGAGACGGCCCCGACCGCCCCGCGCCCGGGCGTCGCTCTCCCCGGCCCAGCGTCCCGCGGTGCTCCTGGCCATCGCCGTCGCCCGGCTGCTGGTCCTGCTGCCGCCCCGCCGCATCCGGCAGGCACTGTCCCTGGTACGCCGGGGCGCCGCCCCCGCCTCCGCCGAGCAGGCCCTGGCAGCACGCGGCGCCGTCGTCGCGCTCAGCGCACGCTGCGCCGGGGAGGGCTGTCTGCAGCGGTCCGTGGCGACCGCGCTGCTGTGCCGGCTGCGCGGCACCTGGCCGGACTGGCATACCGGCGTGCGCACCGCCCCGTTCCGCGCCCACGCCTGGGTGGAAGCCGAGGGCCACCCGGTCGGCGAGCCCTTCCCACCCGGCTACTACCGCCCCCTGATGACCGTACGGGCCATACCCCGCCGCCCCCGCTGAACCCCCGGTTCGCCGACCTCATCCAAGCCATCCTCACTCTGCATCTGGCCAGTTCGGACTGAGGGCGGAAAGAGGTTCGGTGCTTCTGCTCTACCGTCGGGCCATCGGCTTGAGCCTGCTCTGGGGTGCAGTGACCGTACAACTCAATCCGATTCGTCTTGCGTGCAAGGGGGCTGTTTTGCTGCGCAAAACCTATCGACGCGCTGTCGTTGTCGCGTCCGCCACCTTGGTAATCGGGGGTATTTCGGCCCCGGTTACGGCCGCGTCCGTACCGGATGAGAACGCGCCGAAACGTTCAGAACCGCAGGTCGCGGCCGCGGACGCCGTGCCGGGAATCGCGCCACCGGGTGCCGGCAAGACGGCGGTCTACCTGGACGGCGCAGGCCGGGTAATTTCCACGGCCAAGCACCCGAGCGCGGCCTCGCAAACGCCGCTGATCGGCTGCACGCCGGTCAGCGGGAGGGACAATCCACACCGCTCCGGCACCGGAGTGGCGGTGTCCGGTCACGGATGGTGGGACAAGGGAAACTGCGACAACAACCGCGCCAACGTGTACAACTGCCTCTACGAGTGGTACACGGACAACAGCTGGCGCCAGAAAGCGTGTTCACCGAAAAAGGAACTCAAGCCCGGCGGAGGCAGCAGTAACCGCACGGTGGCACGCCACGACTGCAACGACACCCTCCGGACGTCGTGGCGCAACCATGTGGACGTCGACGTGATCGGCGAGATCGACACCGCCGAGAAGCCGATGAACCAGTCCGACGTCGACTGCCGGGTGTATTAGTCACTAGGGGAGGGAACAGCGCAGCTGCGAGGCGATCAGGGAGGACCCGGCGTGCCGGAGCGCGACGTCACAGCACAGCCAGGCATGGTGCCGGCGGCCCGTGGGACAGCGGGCACCATGTTCGCTGCCCTGTACGGCGAGCTGGTCCCGCACACCTGGCGCGATCCCGAGTCGGAGCATGACGCCTACCAGCTGTTTTACCAGCGGTCGCTCGCCATGGGCTGGCTCGACGACAGGGCGGCCGGGGCGGGAGGGGGCGGTGCGGAGGACCACACGCTTCGCGCACCCGGGCTGTGGGCCATGAACGACGCCGGGTGGAACCACCCCCTCGCCGCTCCCGGAGCGGAATTGATCTCCTGGTTCCAAGTCGAGGCCAGCGCGGTAGCAGGCGACCGGCCGCTCCCGGTGCAGCCGTTCCTGCGGTGCGCCGAGGACACGACTGCGCGGGCCGGCACACCGCACCTCTCCGCGGTACAAGTCCTCATGCCGGTCCAGGGCCTCGACGCCGCGTCGCGCCCGCCGTACGCGCTCGTGCCGTCGATGCGAACGGTCCACTGGTTCGCCGAGCGCGACCCGCGAGCGAGGACACCGGTGGACGTCAGGATCGACAGCGGCCGGGACCCATCGATCCCCGCTGCCGCGCAGCGGCTCACGGACCACCTCGCCCACCTGGACCAGAGCGCGTTCGCCTACGCAAGCCACGACGTCGCAGGCCGGAACGACGCCCTCCCTCCACCGTTCGACGACAGTTTCTGGAACGGCCCGCCCCTGCACGGCGTGGTGCTGCGCGGAGAGCTCGTCGAATGGTCGTGTGACGCGGTCGGCTGGCTGGCCGAGGTCGTCGCCGACGCCGCGGCCCGGCTCGCCGTCCGCTCGCCACTGCTCCTCACCGTCACGCGAGCCCGCGCAACGCGCTGACCGGGACCGCCGGTGCGGCGACGGACTCCCAGCACCAGCTGCCACACGAGCAGACAGCCGCCACCTGCGAAACCCGGCGGAATCACGTGCCGAATCTCGTGCCCTAGGGGGACACTGCAGGGCGGTGACGATCACTTCGTACGGGGGCGTCGCCGAGGACATCCTCACTCTTCGGTGCAGTTGCCCAAAGCCGATGCCGTCGAGGGCAGTTCGAGGGTGGCGACGGCTCCGTGCGGAGTGGTGTCGGCCAGGGTGAGGCGGGCGCCGATGACCTGGGCCTGGCCGAAGGCGATGGTCAGACCCAGGCCGTGCCCGTGGCCGCGTTCTGCGGCGCCGGTGCGGAAGCGCTGGGGGCCGTGGGCGAGGAGGTCGGGCGGGAAGCCGGGACCGTGGTCGCGGACGACGACGGTGGTGCCGTCGATGGCGACCTCCACCGGGGGGCCGCCGTGGCGGTGGGCGTTGAGGACCAGGTTGGTGATGATGCGGTCGAGGCGGCGGGGGTCGGTCTCGGCGACCGGGTGGCCGGTGACGGTGATGCGGGTGTCCAGTCCAGTGCGCCGTACGGACTCGGTGACCAGCTCGCCGAGGGGGACGGCCTGGGTGTCGCACTGTTCGGCGCCTGCGTCGAGGCGGGAGATTTCCAGCAGGTCGTCCACCAGGGCGCGCAGCACCTGGACGCGGTCGCGTACCAGGTCGGTGGCCTCGCTCTCCGGGAGGAGGGAGGCGGAGGTGACGAGTCCGGCGAGCGGGGTGCGCAGTTCGTGGGCGACATCGGCGGTGAAGCGCTGCTCGCCGCGCAGCCGCTCCTGGAGGGCGTCGGCCATGTGGTCGACGGCCGAGGAGATCTCGCTGATCTCGTCGTGGCCGCGGCCTTCGGAGCGTGCGTCGAGGTCGCCGTTGCGGATCCGGCGGGCGGTGCCCGCGACACGGCGCAGTCGGCGCAGCACCAGTTCGGCGGCGAGGAGGGTGAGGGGGAGGACGACGGCGAGCGTGGCGATGGCCGCGTACCTCATGTGCCGGTCCAGCGCCTGCAGGCTGCGCCGCTCGCTGCCCATGTTCCGGCCGACGGCCACCACCGTTCCCTCGACGTACTTCGCCGCCCACATGGTGGGTCCCTGGAGCGGCTTTCGGGTGTCGTACCAGGTCACAGGGCCGGGATCGGAGCCGAGCCGGGCCAGCAGCTCGTCGGGAACCGCGTCGCCGACCTTGTAGCCCGGCGGCACCGACGGGTCCCGGCGGGTGGACCGCCCGCCGCTGAACTCCGCCTCGGCCTCCTCCAGTTCGCGTACGGCACTGGCGCGGCCGATGCTCAGGTCGCGGTTCTCGGTGGTGCGGTGCACCAGGATTCCGATGCCCAGCGCCATCGCGCAGGCCGCGGCGGCGACCCCGGCGGCGATCTTCCAGCGCAGGGATCTGGGGTCGGCCAGGCGCCACAGGGAGCGGCCCGTGCCGCCGCTGGTGCCGGTACCGGCAGTGGAGTCGTGCGTCGTACGCCGCATCTCAGCGCCGGAACCGGTAGCCGAAACCGCGCACGGTCTCGATGTGATCGGCGCCGATCTTCTTGCGCAGCCGCTGCACCGCCAGGTCCACGACCCGGCTGTCGCCCTCCCAGCCGTAGTCCCACACGTTGCGCAGCAGCGTGCGCCGCTCCAGGGCGATGCCGGGCGCGGCCACGAACTCCAGGAGCAGGCGCAGTTCCGTGGGGGTGAGCGCGAGAAGCTGTCCGCCCGCCCGTACTTCCAGGCCGCGGGTGTCCACCCGCAGATCCCGGAAGGTGAGCAGGCCGTCGTCGGCGGGCGGGTCGTCCGCCGTCTCGGACGCGGCGAAGGTGGCCCGGCGCAGCAGGGTACGGATGCGCGCCACCAGGACGGTGGTGTCGACGGGTTTGACGACATAGTCGTCGGCGCCCGCCTCCAGACCGGCCACCACATCCAGCGCGTCGCCGCGCGCGGACATCATCAGGATGGGGGCCTGGCTCGTCTCGCGGACCCGGTAGCACAGCCCGATGCCGTCGAGGTGCGGCAGCATGACGTCGAGCAGCAGCAGGTCGTGCTGCCCCTCCCGGAACATCTCCAGACCCGTCAGCCCGTCGGGCGCCGCCGACACCTGGTAGCCGTAGCGCTCCAGGGCCATACCGACGGATCTGCGGATCGCCTCGTCGTCCTCGACCAGCAGGATGTGCACGGGGTCGGCACTGCCACTGTTGTCTCGCATCACGTCACCTGAAGGTTGGTTCGTACGTACCGGGTTCGTACGGGGCCGCACTGCCCCAGGGCAGCGCGCCGCCGCACTCTCGCCCGGCCGCGCGGCTGTCCCGCTGATCATGACGGTATCCGCCGACCCGGCCCTCACAGGCGCAGGGCGGCCGCGACGGGCAGGTGATCACTCCCGGTGCGCGGCAGGGTCCACGCCGAGACCGGCGTGATGCCCTTCACGAGGATCTGGTCGATCCGGGCCACCGGGAACGCGGCGGGCCAGCTGAACCCGAAGCCGTCACCCGCCCTCTCCTGGGCCGAGACCAGCTGACCGGTCAGCGGGCGCAGCGCCGTGTCGTCGGTGGTGCCGTTGAAGTCGCCCACCACCACGACGCGGGCCAGCGGCTCGGCGCGTACGGCGTCGGCGAGCTTGCCGGCCGCCTCGTTCCGCCGGGCCGTGGCGAAGCCCGCGCTGGGCAGCACCCGTACGGACGCGAGGTGGGCGGCGTACACGGCGAGCGGGCCCTTGGGGGTGTCGGCGGTGGCCCGCAGGGCGCGGGTCCACGGCATGATCTCCAGCGGCTTCACATCGCGCAGCGGGTACTTGCTCCACAGCCCGACCGATTCCCGCACCGCGTGGTACGGGTAGCTGCCGGCCAGCGCGCGCTCGTACACCGGCGCCGTACGCGAGGTCAGCTCCTCCAGCGCGATCAGTCCGGCCCCCGTGGCGGCGAGATCACGGGCGGTCCGCTCCGGCTCGGGGTTCTCGTCGTTGACGTTGTGGCTGATCACGGTCACATCCCCGGCACCGCCGGACCGCTTCTGCACGATCGTGCCGCCGAACAGCGAGCACCACACGACGGCGGGCAGCAGCACGGCGACACCGGCGGTCGCGGACCGCCGCGCCACGGCCAGCACCAGCAGTACGGGCACGCTCACCCCGAGCCAGGGCAGAAAGGTCTCCAGCAGGCTGCCCAGGTTTCCCACGCCGTTGGGCACCCAGGAGTGCCCGAGCATGGCCAGCGCGGCCAGCACGGCGGCCGCGGCGATCAGCCACCCAAGCCGCCAGGGGCCCCGGCCCGCCCGCCCGGCAGCTCCGCGTTCGGCCCCGGCGACGCCGTCCGTACGGTCCAGCAGCGAGGTCACGCCCGTACCTCCGCCTTGGCGCCGAGAGCGGCAGGCAGCCGCTCCTGTACGGCGTCGATCAGCTCGCCGCTCTTCTCCAGGGCCGCCGACAGCCCTTCCGCGGGCGTGGTGTTGGCCCGCTGCCCCAGGACGACGCCGAGCACCAGGTGCCGCTGCGCCCCGGCCTTCGCCTCGGCGGCCCACATGAGGTTGCCGCCGGCGGGCGTGCTCGACCCGGTCTTGAGCCCGAGCACCCCGGGCTTGTCCAGCAGCCGGTTGGTGTTGGTGACCGGGCCGGGCACACCGGGGACCGTCGTGCTGCGCAGGCCGACCACCGCGCGCAGCACCGGCTCCTTCATGGCCTGCCGGGCGAGCTTGAGCTGGTCCTCGGCGGTGCTCTTGGTGCTGGTTTCGATGCCGCTCGCCCCGGTGTACGTCGTACGGCTCATCCCGAGCTCCGCGGCGGCACGGTTCATCTTCTGGACGAACGCCTCCTGGCTGCCCGAGTCCCAACGGGCCAGCAGCCGGGCGACGTTGTTGCCGGAGGGGAGCAGCAGCAGTTCCAGCAGCTCGCTCTGGGACAGGCGCTGCCCCTCGCGAAGGGGAGCGGTGGACTCGCTGAGCGAGTGCGACTCCTGCTCGGCCGTCGCATCCACCGTGATCCGCGGCCCCTTCTCCCCCTCCTTGAGCGGGTGCTCCTTGAGCACCACGTACGCGGTCATCACCTTGGCCAGGCTCGCGATCGGCACCGCCTCCCGCCCACCGCGACTGCCCAGACTCCCCAGCCCCTCGACCTCGATGCCCGCCTGGCCTTCCCCCGGCCACGGCAGCTGTATCCGGTCCGCGACGGCGGCCCGCCCGGCCGCCGCCACGGGACCGTCACGGCCGTCCCCGCCGCCGTCGCCGCCCCCGGACAGCCCCAGCCATCCACCGGCCCCCACCACGACCACCATCGCGGCCGAAGCGCACACCACTGTGCCCGGGACCCGACCGCCCCACGGCCAACGCACTCGCACCGGAATCCACCTCTCCACAGCCCGGCGTACGCGGGAGACCCCCGCGCACACCCCCAAGCCTTGGAGAGGACCGCATCCACCTGATCAGCGCCGTGCATCCACCGGCGCACGGATTTGTGTCATCCAGGTATCAGCCGACGACCTGGCTAAGCCCCAGGTCGGCGCCCTCAGGCCGTCCTGCCCGTGGCAGCACGGTGTACCGCGGCGACCAGCCGCTCGTTCTCCGGGGCCGCGCCGCCGGGGAAGGCGAAGCGGCGGCGTGCGTAGCCGTACGCGATACCGCTGCGCGGATCGGCGAGCGCCTGGGACCCGCCCGCGCCGCTGTGCCCGAAGGCACCCTGGCCGAGCACCGGGTACACCTCGCCGGCCACCGAGAAGCCGATCCCGAACGCCTTGTACTGGCGCGCCACCAGGTCCTGGCCCACCGAGTGCGCCTGTGCGAACTCCGCCAGCACCTCCCGCTTGAGCAGCGGCCCCCTGCCGTCGACGCCGTACACCGCGGCCGCGTACAGCTTCGCCAGCCCGCGCGCGGAGGCCACCCCGCCCGCCGAGGCCTGACCGCCGGCCCGTACCGCCCGTGTGTTGGGCAGCGACTCCAGGTCGGTCGGCTGCGTGTGGTGACGGTTGAACGCGATCCCGCTCAGGCTGTCCGGGCCGGTCGCGGCCGCGTCCAGCTGGGCCTGCTGCTCCGGCGTCGGCAGCATCGGCTGGATGTCCCGCACCCGCCCCTCGTGCTCTTCGGGCAGCCCCAGGAAGAAGTCGAGACCGTACGGCGCGCGGACCCGCTCCTCGTACACCTCCTGCAGTGTCCGCCCGGTGGCGCGCCACACCACTTCGCCCACCAGCGCCCCGATGACCAGCGCGTGATAGCCGAACGCGCTCCCCGGCCGCCAGTACGGCCGCTGCGCGGCCAGCCGCGCCGCTATGGCCCGGTCGTCGGCCATCTCCTGGGGTGCCAGCCCGGTGTCCGCGCCCACCACACCGGCCCGGTGCGCCAGCAGCTCCCGCAGCGTGATGTCCTGCTTGCCCGCCGCCGCGAACTCCGGCCAGTCACGAACGCGGCGAACTCCTCCCGAACCCCCTCGAAGCCACCGGCCACAACCCCCTGCACGCCGCTTCCTATACCCATACGTCCCTCACTCCTCACTGGCGCCACCGGCACGGACATCGACGAAACTTCGGCCGGTCGCGCGGCTGTTCCTCCTGCGGTGCAGCTGTTCCTCGTACGGGCCGGCACGTGCCCTTGGCCCCCGGCCGCTCGCCGGACACCAAGGGCGCCCGCAAGGGGCGGGTACGGGGGCGCTCCGCCCTTACCGCAGGGGCTTCCTGCTGCCGTCCGGCGCCAGGTCGACGAGCTTGTCGGCGATGCCCTGGTCCTGGAATGCCTTCGTGAGGGAGTTCAGGTCCTCGGAGTAGATGTTCCAGCTGTCGGTGTGCACCGGGACCACCTTGCGGGGGTCGAGGGCCTTCGCCACCAGGGCGGCGTTCTGTGAGGTGAGGGTCAGTGGGGCGTTCTTGAGGATCGCGGGGGTGCGGGCGGCACCGGCGAAGAGGACGGCCGTGTCGATGGGGCCGATCTCCTTCTCGATGCGGTCGCCGACCTCCTTGGCGACCTTCACCGAGGCGTTGTCGCCGGAGATGTACGTCGTGGGCACACCCTCGCCGCTGAGCACGAAGCCGGTGACCTCGCCGTCCGCGCCGCGGTCCACACCGTCGGGGCCGTGCAGGGCGGGCACCGCGGTGACCTTGACGGTGCCGCCCGCGGCCTTCAGCTCCTGGACGTCCCAGCTCTTCATGCCCGTGACGTGGTCACCGAGGCGCTTGCGCGCGCCGGGCGTGGAGAACACGGCGGGTATGTCCTTGAGCAGCGCGCGGCCCTTGTCGTCGAGGTTGTCGTCGTGCTGGTCGTGGGAGAGGAGTACGGCGTCGATCCTGCCGAGCCTGTCGATGCCGAACGCGGGGGCCTGGATCTTCTCCAGGCCGCTCTTGTACTTCTTCGGCTCGTCGAACGTCGGGTCGAGCAGGATGCGCGCGCCCGCGACCTCCAGGATCGTGGTCGGCCCGCCGATGTGCGTGGCGGTGAACGCGTCCTTGCCCGCGGGCGTGGAGCCGGCGCTCGGCGAGGCCTTCGCGCCCTGGGCGGCCGGCTTGGCCTCGGCGTCGCCGTCGTTGTCTCCCTTGCCGCCACAGGCGCCGAGGAGCGCCAGGCTCGCGGTGACGGCGACGGTGGCTGACGCGGTGCGCAGGAACGTCGAACGGTGCATGAGGGAAACCCCGGCTCTCTCGCTACGAACGGATGGGCGCCTCGGCGGCGGGCCCACCCCCCAGGCGTTGGCAACGCTAACACAAGACGTAATCAACGCTAACGAAAGTCCGTCGCCCCCTGCCCCGGGCCCGGATGCGCCCAGGTGAGACCTGTTAGCGCTGCTATCGCCGACTGTTATCGTGGGAGGCATGTCGACGGCACGAGAGCGCATCCTGGAAGCCACGGCGGAACTGCTCGCCACCAAGGACGCGCTGGCGATCTCGACCCGGGCCATCTGTGACCGGGCCAAGGTCGGCATGCCCGAGATCTACCGCCAGTTCGGCGACAAGCAGGGGCTGCTGACCGCGGTCGCCGACATGGGGTTCGAGCGCTTCCTCGCCAACAAAAGGCGCAGCCCGCTCACCGACGACCCGGTGGCGGACCTGCGTACGGCCTGGGACAGCCACGTCGCGTTCGCGCTGCGCAACCCCCACCTCTACCGGCTGATGTTCACGCCCACAGGGGACACCAAGCCGCAGGCGATCAAGGAGGCACAGGCCCTGCTCCTGTCGGCAGTGGAGCGCTGCCGCGACGCCGGGCGCCTGCGGACGACACCTGAGCTGGCCGGCCAGTCCATCCTCTCCGCCAACGTCGGCGTGTGCCTGATGGCGCTGTCCTTCCCCGAGCTGTTCGGCGGCCTGGACATCTCCCAGTCGGTACGGGACGCCGTGATCGGCAAGGTCACCGGCGACGAGCGGGAGGACACCCGGATCGGCACCGCGACCGTCCTGGCCCAGGCGCTGGTCGGCACCCTCACGCAGACGGCCTCCGTGGACGGCGGCACCATCGACCACCTCGCCCGCGCACTGCGGCCGTCGACGCCTTCACCGAAGGCGTGAGGCGAGGCCGCGTGCACGCCTTCGAGCACTGCCGGGCGGCCGACGGTCCTACTGCGTGATCCCGCCGTCGTGCCCCACGCTTCGGCGCCTCGCGTACCCGACGGTCAGCACGGCCAGCAGCGGCCCCCACAGGACCAGCGGCGCATAACAGAGGTAGTACCAGGCGCTCTGCCAGCCCCCGGCCCGACCGGGGAAGGTGGCAGGAAGCTCGTCACCGCGGATCGTCGTGCCCATGACCTCGGTGACCGGCGTGAGCACGGTCCACAGCAGCGTGAGCGCCGTGGCCCCGATCGCCGCCGGAATCACCGCCGCACTCGTCGCGACCCTGCGCCCCCGCAGAAACGGCACCCAGCGCGGAAACACCTCACCCCATCGCGCGACCAGCCCGATCGCGGTGAACGCAACGGCTTCCGACACCACCGACAGAAAGACGACGTACGCCCGCTCACCGATCCCGATCCCGCCGTCGAACGCGGCCGGCAGCCGCCAGATACTCGACGGCAGAACCGTGAACGGCACGGCGTAGGCGAGCAGTTGCACCCGCCGCGACACCCCCTCGGCGGGCTCGTGCAGCGCCCGCCACACCCCACGCATCCGCCCGGCCCGCACCGCGCCGGCCTCCCCGACGCCCGCCAACGGCCGCATCTGCGATCCTCACTCCCGCAGGGCCGCGACGCCCGGCCCACCCGAAATCGAAGATCGCAGCCACCGCCTTACAGGTCATCGCCCCGCGGGCCGAACCCACCTCCCCCGCACGGCCGAAGCGGCACTACGCCTCAGGGCCCCCAGCCGCCCCCCTCAGGCTCACCCCTGCCCCGCGTACCCGCCGCCCTCAACCCTCGCCAGCACCGCAGCGGCCCGGCGAACGTTCTGTACCGTCCACGGAGGACAGTCCACCGCCGCCGCAAGCTCGTTCAGCGTGCGCCACACGATCGCGGACACCTCGTCCGGCGCCGCCGGATACGGCTCGGCCCCCTCGGGGACGTCAGCGGCGAACACGACATTCACCACGCGGCTGCCGACGTCGGAGACGAAGAAGGTGCTCTCCGCGTAATGCAGGGCCACGCCCGCCAGATCGATGCCGGCTTCCTCGGCCGCCTCCCGCCGCGCGGTCGCCTCCAGCACCTCATCACCCGCCTCCTCGGCATCCACCTTCCCGCCGACCACCGCCAGCGTTCCCCCGGCATGGCCCAGCTCCGGGTGGCGGACGATCAGCAGCCATCGATCCCCACGCCGCAGCGCGACGCAGACGTTGACGGTGTACAACACACAGCCTCTACAGCCGGATGACGCTGGAATGGGACGCCCCATCATCAACGACACCGACGTGGACGGACCGGAGCGCCCCTGTTGTCAGTGGTGCCTCGTAGTGTTCTTGGAATGAACACCACGCCGGACGAGAAGGGGACGGCCGCCCAACTGCCGCCCGGGGCCCAGCCGTACTACGCCCGGCATGCGGCTGCGCTGGCCGAGCGGTATGAGGCGCTGACCTTCGATGCGGTGCACCGCGAGATCCTGCCGTTCTTGCCTCCGGCGCCCGCCAGGGCTGCGGACATCGGGGCCGGGACCGGGCGGGACGCCGCCGCCTTGGCCCGGCTCGGGTACGACGTGACCGCCGTGGAGCCCGCCTCGCCCCCGCCCACCGGCGCTGCAACGCCGAGAAGACCAACGTGCCACCCGGCGAGAAGCTGCGGCTCCTCCTGGCACTGCGCAATGCGGCGATCATGAGATCGCCCGAACCGCTGCGCACGACCCTCAGGCTCAGCGTGGGCCGGGCGCTGGGGGACGGGGGTGTGCGTGCGTGGACGCGGATCTTCGACGAGATCATCCCCATGACCGGCTCTTTCCCGTAGCGGCGGAATCGGGCCCTGCCGAGCGGAACGGCGTCCCCTGACCGGCAGGTCCCGTCGCCAGGGGACGCACGCTCTAGGCTTCCTCCCGGCACCGGCCCCGACCCAGGAGCGCACATCATGGTCAACCCCGTCCAGAACCAGCCGTATCCCGATGCCTTTCGGCCGGATGAAGCGCCTGAGCTGCATGCTCTCCTCGCGCCGGTGGCCGGGCTCGTGGGGACCTGGGCGGGCCGGGGGAGGGGTGAGTACCCGACGCTCGACGAGGAGTTCGCGTACGGGCAGGAGGTGACCTTCAGCCATGACGGGCGCCCGTTTCTCCGCTACGAGGCGCGTGCCTGGCTGCTCGGTGCGGACGGTGCCCCGCTGCGGCCCGCGGCGCGGGAGAGCGGCTGGTGGCGGCTGCAGCCCGAGGGGCGGGTGGAGGCGCTGATCACTCAGCCCACCGGCATCGCGGAGATCCTGGTCGGACGCGCGGGCGACGGCAGGATCGACCTCACCACCCATCAGGTGGCGCTCACCCCCACCGCCAAGGAGGTCAACGCCACCCGCCGCCGCTACACGCTGACCGACGAGAACACCCTCGCCTTCGTCCACGACCTGGAGGCGGTCGGCCAGCCGCTGCAGCACCACCTGTCGGCCCGGCTGCGGCGCGCGGGCGGCAGCTAGCGGGGCCCGGGCGGCGCTGGGGGAGGGCGATTGCCGGGGCCGCTCGACGGCGGCCCCGGCCGCCGGGGCGGGCGTCAGTCGCGCTTGTTGCCCAGCTGCTCTATGAGGCCCTGGGCCTTGTCGACTCCGGTGTCGATCTTCTCGCTGTACTTGCCGTCGGTCCGGTCGTCGATGAAGTCGCCGACCTTCTCCAGACCCCCGGAGATCTTGTCGCCGTGGCTCCCGGCGATCTCTTCGGCCTTCTCCTTGAAGCTCTTCAGCGCTTCGAACATCTCGGTCATCTCTCCTCGGGGCTGTCCCGCTGTGGTACTGGGGCGCGCAGACGAACGGGGACGACGGTGGGCCCCGCGATCTGAGCACCAGTCATGATCGCATGATGGAACGGCGCACTCCGGTCGAGTGTTGCTGCGCCCCTTCGCGCCGGTCCGTACAGGGGCCGCCCGGCGATAAGCTGCGCGCTGTATGACCGGATTGTCGGCAGTGGACATGAAAGGGCGTCAGAGAGTGCGACGTCAGCAGATGTGGTGGAAGCAGGGTGTCGCAGTGCTTGCGGTGCTCGCGGCGGCAGGGTGCTCGTCGAGCGGCAAGGGGTCGTCCGAGAACAAGGACGACCGGCCGACGAGCAGCGCATCGGCGCCGGGCGGCGACGGCAAGTCCAGTACCGACGGAAAGCTGCCGGGTATACCGACCGCGCAGCAGGCCCGGACCCAGTTGGCCGGGCTGAAGGTGGCACCGCAGGGCTCGATGCGCGGCTACAGCCGGGCGAAGTTCCCCCACTGGGCCGGGCACGGGGAGAGCTGCGACACGCGCGAGGTGATTCTTCAGCGGGACGGCAAGGGCGTGAAGCGCGACGCCCAGTGCCGCGCGGTGTCCGGCAGCTGGGTGAGCATGTACGACGGCAAGAAGCTCACCGCCGCCTCCCAGGCCGATATCGACCACATGGTGCCGCTGGCCAACGCCTGGCGCTCCGGCGCCAACGCCTGGGACCAGGAAAAGCGCAAGGCATTCGCCAACGATCTGACGCACCCGCAGCTGCTGTCGGTCTCGGCCGCCTCCAACCGCTCCAAGGGTGACCAGGGTCCCGAGGCGTGGCAGCCGCCCTCGCGCGGCGCCTGGTGCACGTATGGTCGTGCGTGGACCTCCGTGAAATCCACCTACAAGCTCACGGTGACCACAGAGGAGAAGAGCATGCTGACGAAGATGCTGGATACCTGCACACGATGACTGACACCAACAGCACACCCCCCAGCGACGCGCTCGTGGACGAGATCGAGGCGGGCCCCGGCGGCGCGATGACCGACGAGGTCGGCGTCATCACCGGAGAGCTCACCGTCGCCACCAGCCGGCGCTCCGACGGACAGGCGCACATCTGCGTGCAGTACACGGAAGCCGACGAGTGGTACACGCTCACCGGCAGCCCCGTACCCCTGCCGGACGGCGGCCTCAAAGCGCTGCACACCGAGGTACTGCACCGCATCGAGCAGGGCGGCGGCGCGACGGCTCCGCGCTGAGGGCGGCTGCGGCGGAGGTTGTGATCGCTGTGGGGGCGCCCCACAGCGGTGACCGACGAGCGGGTGTCCAGTCTGCTCGTGAGAAAGGCGCCTGACCGGCATCGGCCCGGTTCAGGCGCCTTTCCCATGCCCTGCGCAGAAGCCGAGCGGATTCGGGAGGCGGATTCGGGAGCAGGGAGAGTGGCAGGTTCTCGGTTCATTGGCCGTACAGCGGTCGGTGGGGTTGCCCGACTGCCATGCTGAGCTCCCAGCCGGGGTGTCAGTGCCTGCCTATACGGTAGAAGTCGGGGGCGGCTGAGGCGGAGGGGGTAGACGGGTCGTGCGCAGGGTTCCCACGGAGATGTTCCGGTTCACCACGGGCGAGCGCGCCGATCTGTACACGGCGGTGCTCGACGCCTTCGGTGTGGCAGGAGAGCATCTGGAGACGGCGCTGGGGCTGGACGGGGTACGCCAGCGGCTGCGCGGGGTGGGCTGGCTGGCGGCGATCGAGGACGAGGAGCTGTACGACGCGCTGAAGCAGCTGGTGCGCTGGGGGCTGCTGGACGTGGTGCACAACCACGCCGAGAACTACCGCACGGCCGAGGAATACGAGCGGCGCAATCTGCAGTACTCGCTGACCCGGCGCGGCGAGGCGGCGCTCGCCGGGGTGCGGCACGCGCTGGACGTCCTCGCCGAGACGGGGGCGCTGCAGAGCGCCGTCCTGGAGGCGATCGCCGACCGGCTCGACGAGCTGTGTCTCCTGGCCGGTGAGCCCGCCGCCGTCGACCGCCGGATCTTCAGCACGCTGCGGGAGCTGGAGGCCCACCTTGAGGCTCTGGTGGAGAACACCAAGGCCTTCAACGGCGAGTTGCAGCGCCTGTTGCGCGCCGAGGGCGCGGACCTGGACGTCTTTCGTGAGGTGAAGGCCGCCACCGTCGCGTACTTGCAGGAGTTCCTGGTCAATCTGGACCGGCGTGGGCAGGCCGTGGCCGCCGCAGTGACCCGGGTGGAGGACCAGGGCATAGCGGTGCTGCGCGAGCGCGCGCTGCGCGGGGCCGACCTGCCGCCGGTCGCAGGCGAGGACCCCGCGCCCGCCTGGCTGGAGAGCCGGCGAGCGCGCTGGGCAGGCCTGCGGGCATGGTTCCTGACGGACGGCGGGGAGCGGCCGAGAATCGACCAGCTGCATGACATCGCCCGGCGGGCCATCATCTCCCTGCTCCAGGTCCTCGAGCGGATCAACGAGTCGCGGCGCCGCTCCTCCAGCGCCGTCCAGGACTTCCGGGAGCTGGCGCGCTGGTTCGCCGCCGCCCCGGGCGAGGAGGACCTGCACCGGCTGTGGTCGGCGGCCTTCGGACTGGGCTCGGCGCGCCACGCCCATCTCGCCCATGCCGACCCCGAGTTGATCCCGCCCTCGCTGCCGTGGGCCGAGGCCCCGCCGGTGGAGGTGTCGGCGCTGCTGCGTACCAGCGGCCGCACCGAGCGCTTCACCCGTACGGCCAAGGTGCGCGATGTCGCGGCGGTCAAAGCGGAGCGCGCCGAGCGGGCCCGCCGTGAACGAGCCGAACTCGCCCGCGCATGGCAGGAGCTGGCCACGGAAGGACAGGTGCGGCTCTCCTCCTTCGGCGCACTCGACCCCGCGACCTTCGAGCGGCTGCTGGATCTGCTGGGCCGCGCTCTGTCCGCCCGCCCGGACGCCGCCGGGCTGCGGCGTGCCAGCACCGGTGACGGACGGGTGGAGATCGCGCTGGCCCCGCCGCCCGACAGCCGCACCGCGGTGCTGCGCACGGCCCAGGGCGCCATGGCCGGGCCGGACTACGCCGTACACATCAGCACGGCGGGCGGGGCGGGCGCCGTCACGGCCCCGGAGCGGCGAGAGGAGTCGGCGGGATGAGTACGCTCGCCAACCAACTGGCGACCGCCGAGCGGGAAGAGGTCGCCCGGGGCGTCCGCCTGCTTCTGGCGCAGCCCCTGCTCACCGAGGGCGCCGACCCGGTCGGCTTCGACCTGGTCCGGCGCCGCCGCGAGCCACTGACCAAGTGGTTCGACTACACCTGCGGCTGGAGCCTGGTGGTCGAGGCCCGGCGCGGGTACGCACGCCTGGCCAAGGTCCGCCCCCTCACCACCGACGCCTCCCGCCCGGCCCGCAGGACGCGCTCCGGCCGGGCGCCGTTCGACCGCCGGCGCTATGTGCTGCTCTGCGTGGCCGCCGCCGAGCTGCTGTCGATGCCGATGACCACCATCGGCCTGCTCGCCGACCGTGTGGTGCAGGCCACCGCAGCCGACGACGTGCTGCCCGCCTTCGAACCGGTCCGCCGGCCGGAGCGGTCGGCGTTCGTCGACGTCCTGAAGCTGCTGGAGTCCTACGGAGTGCTGCGGGCCGTGGACGGAGCCACGGAGGCGTACGTGGAGTCGGCGGAGGCCAAGGTGCTCTACCGCGTGGACACCACGTTGCTGATGCGGCTTCCCGCGGCGCCCGTCGGCGCCTCCCGGCAGGCCGTACCGCCGGACGAAGTGCCGCTGCGGTTCGAGGAACTGCTCGCCGGGCTGGTGCGGGAACAGCGCTACGGCGCCAACATCCCCCTGGCGGACGAGGGGCAGGCCGAGGGCGAACCCGCGGTGGTCTCCGATGCGCAGCGCAACCTGTGGCTGCGCCACTCGGTGCTGCGCCGCCTCTTCGACGACCCCGTGCTCTACCGCGAGGACCTCACCGAGGACGAGCTGGCGTACGCCACGTCCCTGACGGGACGTCAGATCCTGCGCCGCGCCGTCGAACAGGCCGGGTTCGTCCTGGAGGAGCGGGCCGAGGGATTCCTGCTCGTCGACCCGGACGCACTGGCCACCGACCTCCGCTTCCCCGACGACACCTCCACCGCCCGCGTCGCCGCGCTGCTCTTGCTGGAGCGCGTCACCGCCGCGCCGGGCGGGATGCTTCCCGAGCAGCTCACCGAGACCGGCGGCGAGCTGCTGCGCCGCTTTCCCGGATGGGCGAAGGCGTACCGGTCCGAGGACGGGGCAGCGCGGCTGGCCGAGGACGCCGTGCGGGTGCTGTGCGACGTCGGACTGGTCCGCCGGGCCGGGGGACGCACGGTGGCCCGCCCGGCCGCGTACCGCTACCGGGTCGCGGAGGCGAAGAGCACGGAGCCGGACGGGCCGCCCCTGGGCGGTAAGAGCACGGTCGGCAAGAGCACGGACGTGCCCGAGACGCGGAATGCGGCCGCCGCGGACGGCGGCCTGGACGATGGGGGCCTGTGGTGAGTGTGACCGAACTCGCGGTGCGGCGATCGGAGAAGCCCTCCGCAGAGGCCGCGCCGTCCGGGGCAGCGGAGGGCGCACCCCTCAGCCGCTGGCAGCCGCACCGCGCGGGCATCCTCAACGTCTGGCGCTACTACGACGAGACCTTCGCCTTCCACCAGGGACGCCTGCTGCTGCGGGGACAGAACGGCTCGGGCAAGTCCAAGGCCCTGGAGCTGCTGCTGCCGTTCCTCTTCGACGCCAACCTGCGCCCCAACCGCCTGTCCACCTTCGGAGGTTCGGAGCGCACCATGCACTGGAACCTGATGGGCGAAGGGGCTTCCGGCAAGACACGTGTCGGGTACGTGTGGACGGAGTTCCGCCGCATCGGCGAGGACGGTACGCAGCGGTGGTTCACCTGCGGGGCCAGGCTTCAGGCGAGCGTGCACACCAGCGGGGTCCACACCGACTACTTCACCACCACCAGCCGCATCGGCCACCCCGGCGGCCTGTCCCTCGTCAACGAGTCGACGCAGCCACTGGCCCGGGCCGCTCTCGCCGAGGCCCTGCGCGGCCGCGGCGAGCTGCACTCCTCGGCCACCGACTACCGCGCCGCGGTACGGCGCGTGCTCTTCCCCGGCATGGGGGAGCAGCGCTACGAATCGCTCCTGACGGCTCTGCTCCAGCTGCGCCAGCCCAAGCTGTCCGAGCGCCTCGACCCGTCCCTGCTGTCCACCCTGCTCTCGCGCGCCCTGCCGCCACTGGGCGAGGGCCAAATCGCCGAACTCGCCGAGGGATTCGAGCGGTTGGACCGCCAGCGCGAGCATCTGAAACGACTCGACGAGGAGGTAGCCGCGGCGGAGACCGTCGCCTCCCGGCAGCGGTCCTACGCGCGGCGTGTCCTGCGCGCCGGCGCCGCCGCGGTGATCTCCGCGACCACCGAGATGGACAACCTCACCCGCGTCGCCCGGGAGAGCGCCCAGGAGCACGAACAGGCGCTGGAGAAACGGGAGTCGGCCCAGGTGCGACGGGAGGAGCACGAGCGGCGCGGGCACGCGCTGGAGGAGACCATCGAGGGGCTGCGGGAGAGCGACGCCTACAAGCGGGGCACCGAACTCGACCGGCTCCGCCGCAGTACGGACGAGGCCCGGGCCGCCGCCGGGCGGCTGCGCTCTGCCGCGGAGAGCCGGCAGAGCCGGGCGGAGCAGGACCAGGCGCAGGCCGAGCAGGCCGCGCGCCGCGCCCGTACACGCAACGACCACGCCGACGAAGCCGCCGAGGACGCCCGCCGGTCCGCCCGGGCGGCAGGCCTGGAGTCCGTCCACCACGAGGCGAAGGCGCTCCTGGACGGGACCTCCGTCGACGTCACGCTGCCGAGGGCAGCCGGCCGGACCGGCGAGGACGCACCGGCCGGTGGCGCGTCGGGCGAGGACCGGTCCCGGCGCGCCCGGCAACTGCAGCGGGGCGCGGTCACCGCCCGACGGCAGCAGATCGTGCGCGTCGCCGAGGCGATGGACGCACACGAACGCGCGGTAGGTGACCGCGGCGCGGCCGAGGACACGTTGGAGCGGACCCGGACCCGGCTCGCGGAGGCGGTCACGCTGCGGGACGAGGCGGTCCGCGCCTGGGAAGACGCCCTCGCCGGACAAGCGGAACGGCTGCGCGCCTGGGCCGAGGCCTGCACGGAACTGCCGATCGCCGACCCCGGGGAACTCGCGGGCCGCGCGTCCTCGGAGGCCGAGGTGACCGGCCTGGTGGATGCCGCCCTGCGCAAGGTGGAGCGGGAGATCGCCGAAGGCGAGGCCGCCGCCCGGGCCGCGCGCCAAGGGCTGCTGGACGAACGGGACGCACTGCTGGGGGAGGTGGAACGGCTGCGCCAGGAGACCGACCTTCCTCCTGCACCCCCGCCCACCCGCACCACGGACCGTACGGCCCTGGCGGGCGCGCCGCTGTGGCGTCTGGTCGCCTTCCGCGAGAACGTCCCCGCCGCCGTACAGGCGGGCGTGGAAGCCGCACTGCAGGCGTCAGGGCTGCTGGACGCCTGGGTCAGCCCCCACGAGGGCGTCGCGCTGCCCGGCCACGACACCCGCGCCGAGGCCGCCCTGGCCGCGCCTGCCCCGGGCCCGAACCTTCTGGAGGTGCTGCGCCCCGAAGAGGGCATCCCGGTCCCGGCCGAGACCGTCACCCGCCTTCTCGCCGGCATCGCGTACGGCACGCACCTGCCCGACTTGCACCCGGCGGCCGTCGGCGCCGACGGAGCCTGGCGCCTCGCCCCCGCCGAGGGCAGCTGGAGCAAGCCGGAGCCCGCCCACATCGGTACCCTCGCCCGGCAGCGGGCCCGGCAGCGCCGTATCGCCGAACTCGCCGACCGGATCAGCGAGGTGAACGCCTCACTGGCCGCGCTCGACGACGCACTGCGCGCGCTGGCTGCCCGCCGCTCCCGCCTCGACGTGGACCTGGCGGCCCGTCCGGATCACCGGGAGCTGGATGCCCGGCGTCGCGAGGGGGACCGGGCCGAAGAGCGGGTGGCCGCACGGGACGACGCCGTACGTGACGCGGCGGCGCGCCTGGAGCAGTGCGAGGAGGCGACGGCGGCCGCGCTGCGCGCGCTGAGCCACCGGTCGGCGGAGCACGGGCTGCCCGCCGACCGCGCCCTGTTGGGGGAACTGTCCACCGCGGTCGAGGCGTTCCGGGAGACCGCCGACACCTGGGTGGACGCCTTCCTCGGCGCGGCGGCCGCCGCCGAGAGCGCCGCGCAGCTGGCCGCCCAGGCGGACCGCTCGCTCCAGGCCGCCCGGGAGCAGAGCGACGAAGCGACCGCCGCACAAGCCGAGGCGGAGGGGCTGCGGGCGCGACTGGAGGCGGTGGAGTCCACCGTCGGCGAGGACTACCGGCAGGTCGTGGCGCGGGTCGCCGAGACGCGGACCGAACTGGCCCGCTGCCGCGAGGAAGCCAGGAAGGCCGGTGACGACCTGCTCCGCCTGGAGGGGCGCATCGGAGAACTGCGGGCCACCAGCGAACAGGACTCCGAGCGGAAGGAGCAGGCCGTCACCGCCCGGGACGGCGCGGCCCGCCGGTTCCGTCATCTGTGCCTGCTCGGCCTGGCCGAGGACGCCGGCATCACGCTGGAGCTCGCCGGTGAGGACGGTACGAAAGCGACCCTGGAGGCCGCCCGCGCGACCGCGGCCACGTGGCCGGACACCCCGTACGCGCCACGCAACCTGGGCGATGCTGCCAACCGGCTGTCCGAAGCGGTCCACCTGGCCCGCCAGCACCTCGGCGCCCGCGCCGACCTGGACGTGGAGTCCGACGACGACGTCCAGCTCTTCACCGCCACTCTGGACGGCGTACGCGTCGGGGCGACGGGGCTGCTGACGACACTGACGCAGGAGCGGGACCGCAGCCGGGACGACATCAACGGCGCGGAGCGGCGCCTGTTCGACCAGATCCTCACCGGTGACATCCGCCGCCACCTCGCGGCCCGCATCCGCCAGGCCCACGAACTCGTCGACCGCATGAACGGCCACCTGGAGCGCGTCCGCACCGCCTCCAACATCGCCGTCCAGCTGGTCTGGCAGGTCCGCCCGGACCTGCCGGACGGCACCCGCACCGCCCGTGAGCTGCTGCTCAAGGACCCGGGCCGGATCACCGAGGCCGACCGGGAGGCGCTGCACGGCTTCTTCCGCTCGCGCATCGACCACGCCAAGGACAGTGATACGGCGGCCAGCTGGGAGGAGCAGCTCGGCGAGGTGCTCGACTACACGGCCTGGCACCACTTCACCGTCCGGCTCGACCGCGCGAACGGGGCAGGATGGCAGCCACTGACCAAGAAGCTGCACGGCGCGCTCTCCGGAGGCGAGAAGGCCGTCGCCCTGCACCTGCCGCTCTTCGCCGCTGTCTCCGCCCACTACGAAGCCGTGCCCGAAGCGCCCCGCATGATCCTGCTGGACGAGGTCTTCGTCGGGGTCGACACCGTCAACCGCGGCCAGATCTTCGCCCTGCTGGCCGCGCTCGACCTGGACCTGATGGTCACCTCCGACCACGAGTGGTGCACGTACGGGGAGCTGCCCGGCATCGCCGTCCACCAATTGCTCACCGGCGCGGACGGCGACGACGCGGTCACCAGCGCCCGGTTCGTGTGGAACGGCACCGACCTGGCGGCGGACCAGGACGGACCGGAGCCGCAGGAGGGCACCCTGTTCGCGGAGGCTGCCGCGACCGGGCCGGGCACGTCCGCGGACGCGACAGGAGCATCGCCGGCATGACGTACACGGGGACGCATCCCGGCGAACGCGCCCTGCGCCGCCCCGAGCTGAGGCCGTTGTGGCGGGCCGTCCATGAGCGCCTCTCCTCCGGGCGACCCGTGACGCGGGTACGCGTCGGGCCGCTCGACGACACCGAGCGCGCGGCCCTCGCCGACCTTCTCGGCCTCGACCGGCTGCCGGATGCGCGCCCTTGCGTACCGCTGGACCGCCTCGAACAGGCGGTGGACGATCTCTGCGGCCGTACGGTGCGCGACGTCGTCACGGATCTGGTCGGCCCCGTGCACAACCGCGCTGCCGAGCGCCGCCGCCAGCAGGACGAACGGGCCCAGCTGTGGGCATGGCTGGCAGACCACGACACGGTACGGGCCCAGCCTGCCCTCGCCGAATGGGCCGCTGCCTGCCGTACCGCCGGCCTCGTGGGCGGCTCGCCGGCGCGCACCCGCGAGCTGCTCACCGCCGCGCTCGTCGTGCTGGCGGCGCTTCCCGCCCAAGGCGAGCCGCTGCCCGCCTTCGCCGCGCGATTTCTGCACGGCGACTCCCACGCCCTCGACGACGGCACGCGCCTTTCCTCCCTGGTGCTGCGGGCACTGGCAGCCGTCTACGGCGCCGACTCGCCACAGACCGCACAGGACCGGCGCGCCCTGTGGGCCCGTGCGGGCATCGCCGACGACGAGCTGTCCACCACCGTTCTCTGCGCCGGCCTGCGCCCCACCGGAGACGGGCCGCTCGCCCGAGTGGCGCGCGTGTGCGCCGAAGCCGGACAACCGGCCAGCCTCACCCTCGCCCAGCTGCGCGCCCCTGGACAGTTCAGCCTTCCGGCAACGCCCGCGCCCGCCGTCCACATCACGGAGAATCCCAGCATCCTGGCCCTCGCCCTGCGGCGCTTCGGCCCGGACTGCCCGCCGATGGTCTGTACGTCCGGCTGGCCCAACAGCGCGGCGATCCGCCTCCTGCGCCTGCTCGCGGACCACGGTGCCGACCTTCGCTACCACGGCGATTTCGACGGCGAGGGCATCCGCATCGCCGCGTACGTCCTGGACAAGACGCCCGCCCGGCCCTGGCGCATGACAGCGGCGGACTACCGCGCCGCCGCTGCCCACCAGCCGACGGGACCCGCGCCGGGACGGCTGACCGAGGCCCCCTGGGACCCGGAACTGGCACCGGCGATGGCGGACCACACCATCGCGGTGGTCGAGGAACTCGTCGTGGACGGACTGCTGGAAGACCTTGCCGTCATCGCCGCACGGGGTGGCGCGAGCGGCAGTTGACCGGCCTGTGCGTGCCCGCCCGGCTACCGCTCGGCCTCCTCCGGCAGGGGCGCCGTCTCGGGGCTGGCCATGTCCAGGAGGAGCATGGCGTCGTGGTCGGGGGTGCCGGGTGGGGCCTGGTAGGTGACGAGGCGTTGGCCGTCGGTGCGGAAGATGGACATGACCTCGAAGGTGAGGCACATCGAGCCGACCTTTGGGTGGTGGAAGTGTTTCTGGCCGCCGCCGCGTGCTCGTACGTCGTAGCGCTCCCAGAGGCGGGCGAACTCCGGGCTCTTGACCACGAGTTCGCCGACGAGCTGGGCCAGGTCGGGCATGTCCGGGTCGGCGCCTGCCATGGCCCGCAGGTGGGCCGCGCTGTGGGCGGCCATCTTCTCCCAGTCGCGGTACAGCCGGCGGCCCATGGGGTGCAGGAACATATAGCGGGTGATGTTGCGGCGTTCCCGCGGCCAGTCCGTGATGCCGGGGAAGAGGCGCAGGCCGGGCCGGTTCGCGGCCAGCAGGTCGTTGGTGCGGCTGACGACGTAGGCCGGTGAGGGGCGCAGCGTTTCCAGCAGGGTGCGCACCGACTCCCGTACCGTACGCGCCGGGTCCGGGGAAGGCGCCGGTGTCTGGCCCGCGGCGAGTGCCGCCAGCTCGTGCAGCCGGTGCAGCGCGTCATCGGAGAGCCGGAGCACCGTGCCGAGCGCGGCGACGACGGCGGGTGAGGGCCGGGTCTCGCGGCCGCGTTCCAGCCGCGTGTAGTAGTCGACGCTGACCCCGGCCAGCGTCGCCAGCTCCTCGCGGCGCAGCCCCGGAGTGCGGCGGATACCCGTACCGGCGGGCAGGCCCACGTCCTGCGGGCGGATCTGCCCGCGGCGGGCGCGGAGGAAGCGGCCCAGTTCCGTACCTTCGCTCATCCGGTCATTGTCGCAAAGAGGCTACGCGCGCAGGGGGGCCGTATCAGGGCCAGGCACCGCGCTCCCCCGTACGGCTCGGCCTGCCGGGAGCCGCGGGCGCCGATCACGCTGTCTTCCGTATCCGGCGGGGACAGCGCAGTGAGGAGTGGCGCACGATGAGCACGGCGCAGTATGGGGCTGGCGTGGAAGATGAGGCGAGGGCGGGTGTCCGGGGTGAGCCGGGGCGGCCGGGCTCTGCCGTGGCAGCACTGGCCGCTGCCGTTCTCGGCTTCTTCGTGATCACGGTCGATGTCTCCGGCGTCAACGTCGCGCTGCCCGCCGTGCGAGGAGAGCTCGGCGGCTCAATGGCCGGACTTCAGTGGGTCGTTGACAGCTATACGCTGATGTTCGCGGCGCTGATGCTCTCCGCCGGTGCGCTCTCGGACGCGGTCGGCGCGCGGCGTGCGTACGGCTGGGGGCTCGGCGTCTTCACTCTCGCCTCGCTGGCCTGCGGGGCGGCGCCGACGCTCGGGGCGCTGACGGCGGCGCGCGTGGTGCAGGGGAGCGCGGCGGCGGTGATGGTGCCCGCGTCGCTGGCGCTGATCCGGCAGGCCTTCCCCGATCCGGCCGCGCGGGCGCGCGGCATCGCGCTGTGGACGGTCGGCGGCGCGGTGGCCATCGCCGCCGGGCCCGTCCTGGGCGGATGGCTCACCACACAGTGGAGCTGGCGCGCCGTGTTCTGCCTCAACGCGCCCGCCGGGCTCGCCGGTTTCCTGTTCCTGGCCCGGGCGGCGCGCTCCCCGCGCCACCCTGCTTCCTTCGACCTGCCGGGACAGCTGACGGCGGTCCTGGCGCTGGCCGCACTGACCTTCGCCGTGATCGAGGGCGGGCACGACGGGCTCACCGGCACCGTGCTGGCCGCCGCGGTGGTCGCGCTGCTGTGCGGGGCGGGTTTCGTGGCCGTCGAGGCACGGCGGCGCACACCGATGCTGCCGCTGGAACTGTTCCGGCAACGCGGCGTCACCGTACCGGTCGTCGCAGGCTTCGCCCTCAACGCCGCCTTCTACGGCGGGGTGTTCGTCCTGAGCCTCTTCTTCCAGGAACAGCGGGGCCAGTCGGCGCTCTCGGCCGGGCTGATGTTCGTCCCGATGGCGGCCGTCACCGCCCTCGTCAACTACCGCTCCCCGCAGGCGGTTTCCCGCTTCGGGCGGCGTACGGTGGTCGTCGCGGGCCTGCTGACCTGCGCGCTGGGCTGCGCCGGGCTCCTCGCCGCCGACACCGGCACGCCCGCGTGGGCGACCACCCTGCTGATGATCCCCCTGGGCGTCGGCGGCTCCCTGGCCATGCCGCCACTCACCTCCCTGATGCTCGACAGCGTCCCCGCCGAGCGGGCCGGCACGGCCGCCGCACTGCTCAACACCAGCCGCCAGACCGGCGGAGCGCTCAGCATCGCCGTCTTCGGCGCACTCCTGGCAGGCGACTTCGCACCGGGCATGCGCGAGAGCCTGCTGCTCGCCGCAGGCCTGCTGGCGGCCACGGCGCTGGGCGCGGGGGTGCTGCTGCCGCGGCGGTGACACACAGCGGCGGTGGCCGCCCCGCCAGCCGCCGTCACACCGGCAGGCCACCCTCCACTTCGGCGGAGCGGCTGAACTCAAGGCAACGACGGGCCCTTTCGCCCGTCCTCGCACTCCCCGCGCCCCGCTGAAGTGCCGAGACCCGTGTGACGGCGGGGGAGGGGGTGGCGCAGGGAGATCCCGCAGCCGATACTTCGGCGGGCAGACGGACCATGGACCCGACTACAAAGGGGAACCGATGAAGCTGAAGCTGCGCCGGATGCTCCGCGCCGCCTTACGCGGGCCGCGCCGTGGCATCGTGCCGGTGGCCGTACTGGCCGCGGCCGCGGGTGCGCTGGCGCCCGCTCCCGCGTATGCGGCACCGGCCTGCGAGGCCACCCGATCCGCACCGCCGGTCCAAGTGGCGCGCATCCCCGACTGGGTCGAGTCGATCGTCGTCGACAAGCAGGGCCGGATGTTCGCCACGGCGTACTTCACCGGCCGCGTCTACCGCATCGACGGGCCGGGCCGCGCCCCAGTGCCGCTCACCGGGAACATAGGCGCCAACGGCGGCATCGTCGTACGCGACGACGGCCGCCTCCTCGTCGGCACCGGCAACGACCTCCTGCACTCACTGACCGGCGATGCCTTTCCGGCCTCCAAGCTCCTGCTGGTGGACCCGGAATCCGGCAGGGTCACCACGTACGCCTCCGGGCTCGGCGGCATCGACGGCGTCGCCCTGGCGCCCGACGGCACCGTGTACACCACCACCCTGGGCGGGCGCAGCATAGGCCGCGTCACACCGGACGGCCGGGTCAACCCCTCCTGGGCCCGGGTGCCACAGCCCAACGGGATCGCCGTCTCCCCGGACGGACAGCACATCTACGTCATCCAGACCACCATCGCCCCCGGGCTCTACCGCATCCCGGCCGACAACCCGGCACACCCGCAGCGCTGGATCTCCACCGACCCCTCCGACACCCTCGCCCTCCCCGACGGCCTCACCCTCGACAGCCAGGGACGCCCCCTGATCGCCACCCACGCATCGGGCCAGATCTGGCGCGCCGAGAACGCACGCCTGTGCACCATCGCCTCAGGAATGCACCTGTCCACCCAGCTCACTTACGGCCACGGCGCCCGCGGATTCTCGGCAGGCAAGCTCTACCGGGCAGGCGTCGACGGCCGAATCTACGAAGTCCCGGCCGGCGCCGACCCGTCGGCCGGTTGACCCCAGGGCACCGATCCCGGCACACGCCCCTCGTCGGCGTTCAGGCGCGCGCCAACGGTGTGCGGCACGTCCCCAGTGGGCCCAGGGGCCGGCCCCTGGGGTCGGGGATGGGGCAGGACCGGGGCAGCGCTACCCGGCGCTGCCGCCGGCCCCGAACTCCAGGTCCGTGACCACCGCGGCGTGATCGGAGTAGAAGGGGCCGGGGCCGTGGTGGGGCAAGCGTTGGTCGAGGGTGTGGGAGTCGCGTACGGATACTCCTGCGCCCTTGGCGAAGATGAAGTCGATCCGGTCCTTGGTCAGCATGTTTCCGTACTCGGGTAGCGGGCTCCATGTGCGGCCGGGGGCGGTGCACACGTCGGGATGTGCGGCGCGGAAGGTGTCCGTGAAGCCGGCATCGGTGACCACTTCGGTTGCCCGGAGGTCGTAGGACAGGCCGAAGTGGTGTGTGCAGCCGGACCAGTTGGTGGCCCAGTCTCCGGCCGGCACGGTGTTGAAGTCGCCGCCGATGACCACGGGGTCGGAGTTTCCGGCCAGCATGTACGGCAGCTGCTGCTTGATGATGTTCTGGATTTGCGGGACCTGGGCTCCGCCCTCGGCGTCCCGTACGGATGCGGCGCTGTAGGGCGGTGTTCTGCCCGCTGCCACGGCGGCCGCGTTGGCGTCGATCATGTCGCCGATCCACGGATCGGTGTAACTCAGCCATGTGTCGAAGAAGTTCACCTCCCGGCCGTTGGGCAGCGCGGCGCGGATCCCGCCGAGGTTGAAGTCGGTGACGGTGCTGCCCTTCGGCTTCGGGTACACCTTGGTCACCGGGTAGCGGGTGAAGATCCACAGGTTGTCGCTGCTGCCCGAGGTGACTTGTGTCGCGCTGTACGCACCCTTGCCCGCCCGGTCGGTGAGCGCCGTGCGGATCGCGTCGGCCGATCCGTACGTCTCCACCGCGAAGAAGACATCCGGTGCGGTGGCGACCACCTGGTCCAGCACCCGCCGCAAGTTGGCCTCACCGCCCAGGCCCGCGTCCTTCCCGCCGTGAAAGATGTTCCAGGCCAGGACCCGCACCTGCGCTTTCGAAGGATTGGGAGCGGTGGACGGGCTCGCGTGCCCGGGGGCCGCCGGGCCGAGCAGCGCGGTGGTGACCACCAGGGCGAGGGGAGCAGACCAAGGGCCCAGCGCGGTACGGGGCGTAGCGCCACGTGTGCCGGACTTCCGCGACAGGAGGGAGCGGAGGGGTGGGAGGGAGCGGACGGACCGGATGGATCGGCGGGGGCGGGGTCGCATGGGAGCAGCAAAGCAGGCACTGCCCGGTGCTCGGTGAACGGAAGGTGGCCATTCCCGGCCCGATGCCCCCAGGTGGTGACGCGAATACTTCAACCGGCCTGGCGGGAAACGGACTTCCTGCGATGTCATGTACCGGACCACTGCTCCTCCGGTTTCACCCCTACACCGACGTGCCGATCTTCGGAGGCTCCTTCGTGTCCCGTGCACAACGGCCCGACCCGGCCGCCAGGCCGCCCCGCAGCCTCACATCGGACCAGGAGTTTCTTCGCGAACTCGGCTACGAGCCGGTGCTGACCCGGCGGATGGGCCCGTTCGGCAACTTCGCCATCAGCTTCAGCGTGATCAGCGTGCTCTCCGGGTGCATGACGCTGTACGGCTTCGGGCTGACCACCGGCGGCCCGGCCGTGATGCTGTGGGGCTGGGTCGCGGTCGGCGCCATGGTGATGTTCGTCGGCGCCGGGCTGGCCGAGGTCACCAGCGCCTACCCGACCTCCGGTGCGCTGTACTACATGGCCGACAAACTCGGCGGAAGGAAATGGGGCTGGTACACCGGCTGGCTGAACCTGCTGGGCCTGCTCGGGGCGATCGCCAGCATCGACTACGGGTGCGCCCTGTTCGTCGGCGCGTTCGCCAAGCTCCAGTGGGGCTTCGAGCCCACTCCGGGCTCGACCCTGCTGATCTACCTGTGCATTCTCGCCCTGCACGCGGGGCTGAACCTGCTCGGCGTCCGCCTGGTGAGCATCCTCAACTCCGTCAGCGTCTGGTGGCACCTCGCGGGCGTGGCCCTGATCGTCGGCGTGCTGTGGATCGTGCCGTCGCATCACCAGTCGCCGTCCTTCGTCTTCGGCGAGTTCGTCAACGGCACCGGCTGGAGCAGCTCGGTCTACGTCGTGCTGATCGGCCTGCTGCTGGCCCAGTACACCTTCTCCGGCTACGACGCCTCGGCCCACCTGTCGGAGGAGACCACCGGCGCTCAGATGAACGCCTCCCGGGGGATCGTCCGGGCGATCGGCTGGTCCTGGGTGGCCGGATTCGCGCTGCTGGTGGGGCTGACCTTCGCCATTCAGGACTACGCCGCCGCCCAGAACAGCGCGCTGGGCGCGCCACCGGCCCAGATCTTCCTCGACGCGCTCGGCCTGGCCGGTGCCAAGGCCCTGCTCCTGGTGGTCATCGGGGCGCAGCTGTTCTGCGGGAACGCCGAGGTGGCCGCGTGCAGCCGGATGGTGTTCGCCTTCTCGCGGGACGGCGCGCTGCCGGGCTCGGCGTGGTGGCGGCAGGTGTCGGCACGGACCCGTACGCCCAGCCGCGCGGTCTGGCTCTCGGTCGCCGTCGCCTGCGTGCTGGCCCTGCCCTCCCTGTACTCATCGGCCGCGTACGCCGCGGTGACCTCGATCAACGTCATCGGCATCACCCCCGCCTACGCGATCCCCGTCTATCTGCGGCTGCGCAACCGCCGTACCTTCCGGCCCGGCCCATGGAACCTGGGCCGGTGGGGCGTACCGGTCGGCTGGGTCGCGGTGGTGTGGGTCGCCTTCGTCACGATCTTGTTCTGCCTGCCCCAGCGCCACCCGATCTCCCTCCAGACCTTCAACTACGCCCCGATGGCCCTGCTGTTCGTGCTCGGACTGGCCACCCTGTGGTGGCGAGCGGCCGGCCGCCGTTCCTACGCCACGCCCACCCGCAGCAGCGCCCCCGACAGGGACCGCTGCGAGCAGGAGACCGTCTGACGGCCGCCGCTCGCCTTCGACAGGTCACTTCCCCGGGGCATCGACCGGGCGGTCGTGATTGAGGGCGGTGAAGAGCTTTCGGGCCTGGGGCTCGTCCCAGAGGACGGCACTGCCTTTCGGGGTGGAATAGCCAAGATCGGCCACGGGGACATTGATCTGGTTTCCGCGGCCGCCCGTTACGCTCTGCACCGCCCGGAACATGGATACGAGGTCCTGCAGGCTCATGTCCCGGTCGACGATGAGGGTGTCCAGCCCGGCGTCGAGGGCCGGGTAGAGCTTGAACGGGTTGAGGGCGGTGTCCGGTGCCGCGGCCCGGTGGGCGAGCGAGGAGAGGAATTTCTGCTGATTGCGGGTACGGCCCAGGTCGCCCTGGGCCTCCTGGTGGCGCTGGCGGACGAACGCGAGTGACGCGGCGCCGTCGAGAGTCTGGCAGCCCTTCTTCAGGTCGGTGCCCGACTTCTCGTCCTTGATGTCCTTCTCGAGGCACATGCGCACGCCGCCGACGGCGTTGACGATATTCACGAAGCCCGCAAAGCCGATCTCCGCGTAGTGGTCGATCTTCAGGCCGGTGTTGTGCTCGATGGTGCGGGTGAGCAGTTGAGGACCGCCCAGCGCGAAGGCCGCGTTGAGCTTGTTCTTCTCCGCGGCCGAGCGCTTGCCGGTCGAGGGACGGGTGATGGCGGGGAGCGTCAGCCACGAGTCGCGCGGCAGGCTGACCATCGTGGTGCCGTTGGCCCCGGTGTGCAGCAGGATCATTGAGTCGGTGCGGCGGCCGCCGCCCCCGCCGGCGTGCAGATTCTTCCGGTCCTGATCGGAGAGGCCGTCGCGGCTGTCGGAGCCGACGATGAGGTAGTTGGTGCCTTCGCCCTCCGGGTGCCGGCTCCCGAACGCGTCCAGGTCGACCTGGCGGTCGAGCTTGGTGTCGGCCCAGGCGTACGTGCCCGCCGAGCCGCCCAGCGCCACGAGGACCACGGCGATCGCCGTCCGCCGCAGACGCCGGCGCCGTTTGGGGCGGCGGGCGTGGCCCCGCCTGGGGGAGCGGGGCGGGCCCGCCGCCCCGGGCGGTGCCGGGGCGGGAGCCGTTTCCCAAGGACCTGCTTCCCAGGATTCCGTCTCCCAGGGAGCCGGTTCGGGGGGCCGGCGGGTGTTCTGGGGCCACAGCGGGCCTGTGACGTGCTGCGGGGCGTGCTGCGGAAGGTGTTCTGCGGTGTGTTCCGCAGCGGGCTCCGCGACCGGCTCCGGGATGCGCCCGGGGACGTACTGCGGTACGTGCTGCCCCGTGTGCCCCGGCACGTACTCCCGGACGTGCTCCGGCGAGCCTGGCTGGCCCACCACGAAAGCGTCGTACGGAGCGGTGCCGTACGAGCCGGTGCCGCATGCAGCGGCGTCGTACGAGGAGGCGTCATACGCACCGGCATGGCGTGCGTCGGCCTCGCCCCAGCCGTCCAGCGGTTCCCTCATGAGCCGACTCCCCTCGGTTGCTTCGACGACAGATTGCGGTACGACGGGGACGGCTCCTCCAACTGGTGCGCGTCGGCCGTTCCGTAGCGGTCCATGCGATGCCACTTCAGGCGGGTGCCGAGCAGCGCGGTGGTCACGGACTGGATGACCACCAGGTACAGCAGCTGCCGGTAGACGAAGAGCTGGAGCGGCAAGGTCCACAGCGGGCCCAGCCGTTCGTTGTCCAGCCGCAGCGCGTACCCCGCGGTGATCAGCTGGACGGCGAGGAAGCCGAGCCAGACCACGATCGCCTCCGTGGGCTGGCGAAAGCACACCCCGTAGAGGGCGAAGACATCGACCACCGGCGCGAACAGCGGCAGGGCGACCTGGAACAGGGCGAGATAGGCCAGCCCGCGGCGGCCGAACCGCCCGGCCGGACCCAGTTCCAGCACGGCGCGCCGGTGCTTCCACATCGACTGCAGCGTGCCGTAGCACCAGCGGTAGCGCTGCCGCCACAACTGGCCCAGCGAGCTGGGCACTTCGGTCCAGGCGATCGCCGACTCCTCGTAGACCACCCGCCAGCCCGCACGCCACAGGGACATCGTCAGGTCGGTGTCCTCGGCCAGGGTCTCGTCGCTGACGCCGCCGATCCCCATGAGCGCGTCCCGGCGGAACGCGCCGATGGCGCCGGGGACCGTCGGCATGCACTCCAGGACCTCGAACATCCGCCGGTCCAGGTTGAAGCCGAGGACGTACTCCAGGTGCTGCCATCTGCCCAGCAGGCTGCGCCGGTTGCCGACCTTGGTGTTGCCGCTGACGGCACCGACCGCCGGGTGGGCGAGCGGCTGGATGAGCCGGTACAGGGCGTCCGGCTCGAAGACGGTGTCCGCGTCGACCATGACCACGATGTCGTAATGGGCGTACGCCAGGCCGGTGTTGAGGGCGCTGGGCTTGCCGCCGTTGGGCTGGCGCACCACCGTCACACGCGGGTCGGTGATGGCCTCCGCGATGTCCGCCGTGCCGTCCGTCGACCCGTCGTCGATGACCACGATCTGGAGGTACGGATGCGTGGAGGCCAGCAGCGAGCGCACGGTGGAGGCGATGCCCGCCTCCTCGTTGTACGCGGGCACCAGCACCGTCACCGGCTCGGTCACCTCCCGCAGCCGGGGCGCGCCGGGTCTGAGGGTGTGCATCCGCCGCGCGTGGGTGCGGGCGAAGACGGCGAGCAGCACCAGCCGCAGCACGCCCAGCCCGCCCGCGATGCCCAGCGCCCAGGCCATCATGCGGGTGAAGGCGTGGCCGAGGGCCTGGGCCCAGATCAGCCCCTGGCCCTGAAGCCGCTGGAACAGGGGGACCTGGGTGGTCAGGGAGGGGCGCCCGAGACCGGCCGTGACGGTGGTGAACCTGTGCACGCTCCGGTCGTCGAGCAGCGCCCGCGCCTCGCGGTACCCGAGGTCGGTGTGGCTGTACTGGCGCACCACGCCTTGTGCGGCCCTGCGGCTCTTGTGGTCGGCCGCGACGATGAGATAGCCCTGGGCGGCCGCGTTCTGCGCCGCGCTCCAGTCGGGGCCGCAGAGCGTGTCGGCGGCGGTGGTGTGCGGCAGCCGCAGCAGCCTGGTGTTGACGCCCGCGGTGCCCGCCAACGCCGTCTGCGTGAGCGAGAGTTCCATCCGCGAGCGGATGGGGGACGCCGTGCCCAGGTCGCCACCGGTGTAGGTGTACGAGCCGATCTCATGGCCCTCGGCGCGGATCCGCCGCATCAGCGAGGGGTGCCGTGCGGCCTGGGAGCCGTAGACGAAGAAGGTGGCGTGGGCGTGGCGCCGGCGCAGCAGATCGAGCAGGCGCGGTGTCCATACGGGATCGGGGCCCCCGTCGAAGGTGAGCGCCGCGGTACGGGCCGGCATGGCCGCCGTCTCGATCGTGCCGGAGGCCAGGCGCAGCACCGGGGCGCCGGTGTCCGCGGCCTTGGGGATGGGCTTGGTGCAGGCGCGCTTGGTCCGTGCCGCGTCGACCTCGTGGGTGGTCCAGCCCTCGAAGAGCAGCGCGGCGGTGATCGCGGGAAGGATGAGCAACAGGAGCATCCAGTGTCCACGGGGAGGCCGGCGCAGCGCGTGCCGGGGGCTCACCTGCCATCGCGTTCGGACGGGGCCTGGGCAGGGGCGGACGGCGGGGGCCGGTGGTGCAGGGTGGCGCGGTGGTGGGGGGCGGTTCCCGCGGGGTCCTGGGACGCATAGCGGGCGGGGCTGGTGGGCAGCGGTCCGTTCGTACTCGGCGGCTGCATTTCGGTGGGCTGTCGCAGTCCGTCCACGAGTACGGCGACGAGCACCAGATAACCGATGCACGCGCATGCCAGAGCCATTGCGACAAAGCGCAACAGCTTCCTGCGCCGACCCGAACTCTCCATGAATATTGGACGATTGTGCTGCACATGCGCCTTACTACTGTGGGGGGTAGTTCGCATGAAGGGGGAGTTTAACCAGCCTCGTCTACGCGTGTGAACCGCTCCTTTTCGTTCGAGGTATGGGTCACACGACGCAGCACCCGGTACGGGCTCGATGGCCCCGTATGTCCAGCTCAGCCCCCTCGTGACGGCGAGTGGTCCAGTCGGCGGACGGGGTGTTGCGCCGAGACGGACGCGAGGGCGACCACCGGTGGCCGGGCTGTCCGGAAAAATCCTGGCGTACACGTTATGTACGGGTGCCAGGCCCGGTGCCCGTACGAACTCGATACGGGAACCCGCCGGGCGTCGGTGAACAGAGAAATGCCCCGGCCCGCATTGACGGCCGGGGCATTTCTCTGCGTATATCAGACGGCCCCTTGCGTGAAACATTCGAGAAACATGGGAAGCTCTGCGAATTCCACGCGCCCGGGTAGGGCCTGAATGGCCAGGCAAGGAATTGCGCCGGGAGCCCGGCCGGCTGCGCCGGCAGTCTCCCCCTGACCGCAGTGGCCGAGGGCGCCGTCCAGTCGGGGAGCCGCGTGAGGTCGGTGGTCTGCTGCACCGTCCCCGCCCCGGTGACCTTCTCCTCCTTGGACTCGTACAGCCGCTTCGGCACGGTGCTGCCGAGTTCCACGGGCTCCACCGCCTCCAGGCGGAAACCGAACAGGTTGCTGATGGTGAACCCGCTGAGCAGGGACTCTTTCCATTTCCTGACGGACGCGTTGGAGGTGACGTCGAGGTCGGCCGGGTTCATGTACCACTGTCCGATGGTGGCCGACTGCCCGGCCCGCGCGTTGAACTGCACCGCCGCCGGATCACGCGTGAGGTCCAGGACGTACTCGCTCTCGTCGGTGGCCGATTCGGGCTGGACGGGCCCCGTCCTGGGGTGGATCACCACATGTGTGCCCTGCGGGCGGGTGAAGGTGACGTGGACCTTGTGGCGCCCGTAATCGTCGTCGTAGAAGCGCACCTTGAGGTGGTACGACACGGTCAGGATGCGGTCCGCTGCCTCGATACCGGTGAGCCCGCCCTGCAACTTGCGCGAGAGCGTCCCCTCGTAGGTGCCGCGGTACGACGCGCCGGTGCCGCCGCAGCGAGGCGGGTTCTTGAGGGACGCGGCGTCGAACTCCCACTTCTGGAAGGAGTTTCCGCGGTCGTCGCGCTTTTCCAGCTGCTGGAGTGCGGCGCCCACCTTGCCGCTGAACGCCTCGACGGTGAGCCGGTGCCCGCTCCTGGCGTTGATGACGGCGTAGGTCGACTCGGTGTCGGGGATCTTCTCGATCCGCCAGGCCGAACTCGGCTTGTCCTCTTCGGAGTCGTTCTTTGGATCCCACTGGTCCACGGGGTGGGCCGCGTCCTTACTGTGGTCCGCGGCGTGCAGACAGAGCCCGCTGCGCTCGTTGCGCAGCACGTACGAGTCCTTGGCGTCGGGCAGCGACTTGAGCGTCTCGTCGGCGGAGCACCGGTCGACGACCCACATCTGGCTCTGCCGCAGCTGCGGCGGCTCCCTCCTCTGCAGCTCGATCCGGGCGCCGGCTTGCGTGCCGTGCCCGCGTACGGCCACATAGAAAGCGCCGTAGTCGCTCATGAGCCGATACGTGCCTTCAGGTAACCCACTCATGTTTCCTCCCGGATGAAGTGCCGCTGTCGCACTGCTCGTTGACAGAAGCCGGCGTGGTCCCTGGAGGGCCGGCGCTTCGAGAGTGCCGATCCAGCCACGGTGTGCTCAGCGGCGAACACCCGCCTCAGGGGCGATGCCGAGGGGGTGCCGACGCCTTGTGGCGGTCAGCGGTGGACGACGGTGGGCCTGACGAGCCCTGTGCCCCTCTGGTTGCCCCGGGCTCCCGTGTCGCTCGACACAATCGCCCGACATTGTCACTCGACAATGTCGGGCGCTAACGTGGAGGCCAAGCGACTGCTGGTGCGGCACGAAAGGCGGGCTCATGACTCACGCGTCCACGACCACGACCACGCTCACGGCGATCCCCGAGCGTCCGGCGCTCCCCTTGATCGGTCACGCGCTGGACATCCCGAAGGGCGCCGACGGGCTCGTCCACCTGATGAAGGAGGTCAAGGAGCTGGGCCCGGTGTTCCGGGTCCGCGTCTTCGGCACCGAGTCCGTGGTCGTGGGTGGTCTGGACCTGGTGGCGGAGCTGGCTGATGAGGCCCGGTTCCGCAAGAACGTGCACCCGGATCTGGTCGAGATCCGGCAGATCGCCGGGGACGGCCTCTTCACCGCCTTCCACCACGAGGCCAACTGGCGCAAGGCGCACGACATCCTGATGCCGGCGTTCTCGCTGGGCGCCATGCGCGGCTACCACGACACCATGCTCACGATCGCCCGGTCGCTGATCGCCAAGTGGGACCGGGCCGCCGACGGCAGCCCGGTGGACGTACCCGAGGACATGACCCGGCTGACCTTCGACACGATCGGGCTGTGCGGGTTCGGCTACGACTTCGCGTCGTTCCGGCGCGAGGAGCCGCACCCCTTCGTCGCAGCGATGGGCCGGGCGCTGGCCTTCACCCAGGCCAAGGGCGAGTCGATCCCGGGCACGGAACTGTTCAAGTGGAAGCAGGCCGAACAGTTCCGTACGGACGGCAAGCTCATGACGGACCTGGTCGACGAGGTGATCAGGCAGCGCAGAGCGTCCGGGGACACCAGAACCGACGACCTGCTGGGCCGGATGCTGCACACCCGCCCCCACTCTCAACTTCGTTCGAGCGGGGGGACCCCCACCGCCGCGACGGGCGAGCCGCTGGACGACGTGAACATCCGCAACCAGGTGATCACGTTCCTCATCGCCGGGCACGAGACCACCAGCGGCGCCCTCTCGTTCGCCCTGTACTACCTGACCAAGCACCCCGAAGTGCTGGCCCGCGCCCAGGCCGAGGTCGACGCGCTGTGGGGCGACACGGACGCACCCGCGCCCGAGTACGGGGACATCGGCAAGCTCGCCTACATCCGTCAGGTGCTCAACGAGAGCCTGCGGCTGTGGCCGACCGCGCCCGCCTTCGCCGTGGAGCCGATCGAGGACACCGTCATCGGCGGCACCTATCCGGTGCGCCGGGGCGAGACGCTGATGGTGCTCACCCCGGCCCTGCACCGCGACCCCGCCTGGGGTGAGAACGTCGAGCTGTTCGACCCCGACCGGTTCACGCCCGAGCGGGAGGCGGCCCGCCCCGCCCACCTCTTCAAGCCCTTCGGCAGCGGTGAACGCGCCTGCATAGGGCGGCAGTTCGCCCTGCACGAGGCCACCTTGCTCCTCGGCCTGCTGGTCCACCGCTACCGGCTGATCGACCACGCCGACTACCAGCTGAAGATCCAGCAGTCGCTCACCATCAAGCCCGACGGGCTCACCCTGAAGCTCGCCCGGCGCACCTCCGGCGAACGCCGCCTGCCCGCCGCCGCGAGCAGCGCCCCCGCGCCCGTCGGCCGGGAGACGCCCGCCGCCCGCCGCGCCGCCGCGACCGCACTGACCGTGCTGCACGGCTCCAACCTGGGCACCTGCGCGGGCATCGCCCAGGACCTGGCGGACGACGGCGCCACGCACGGCTTCACCGCCCAGGTCGCCTCCCTCGACGAACGAGCCGGTGCGCTCGGCGACGCGGACGGCCCCGTGGTGATCGTGGCCGCCTCCTACAACGGCCGCCCCACCGACGACGCCGCCCGCTTCGTCACCTGGCTGGAAGGCCTTCAGCCCGGCTCGCTCGACGGACTCCCGTACGCCGTCCTCGGTGTCGGCGACCGCAACTGGGCCGCCACCTACCAGCACGTACCGACCCTCATCGACGAACGGCTGCGCGCGGCCGGTGCCACCCCGCTCCTCGATCGCGGGGCCGCGGACGCCTCCGGGGACTTCGCCGGGACCGTCGACCGCTGGAGCGCCGAGCTGTGGACGGCCCTGCTGGACCGGTACGGCGACGCGGCCGGCGCGGCCGAGACCGCCGCCCATCCCGAGCCGCAGGAGGGTCAGGGCCTGTACGAACTCGCCGACGCCACCGACTCCGTCACCGGCGAACTCGCCGCCCGGCACGGCGTCCAGCCCATGGAGGTCATCGACGCGTACGAACTCGTCGACACGGAGCATCCGTTGGGCCGCTCCAAGCGCTACCTCAAGCTGCGGCTGCCCGACGGCGTCACCTACCGCACCGGCGACCACCTGGCCGTCCTGCCGCGCAACCCCGAAGCCCTCGTCCGGCGGGCCGCCGACCGGTTCGGCCTGGACCTGGACCGCACCGTCCGCCTGCGCGCCCGCCGCCGCAGCCGCGGCGCCCTCCCCGTCGACCGGCCGCTGACCCTGCGCCGCCTGCTCACCGACTTCGTGGAGCTCCAGCACCCGGCGACCCCGGAGAACGTGGCCCTCCTCGCCGAACACACCGCCTGCCCGCCCGAGAAGAAGCCCCTGACCGCACTCGCCGCCGCGGACCCCGAGACCTTCCGCGAGCAGGTCACCGCCGCCGGGCTGAGCGTCCTGGACCTGCTGGAGCGCTACCGCGCCTGCGAGCTGCCGTTCGAGCGCTTCCTGGAGATGCTGCCGGTCCTGCGCCCGCGCCACTACTCCATCTCGTCCTCCGCGCAGGCGGCCCCCGACGAGGTGGAGCTGATGGTGTCACTGCTCGCCGCGCCCCACCGCACCGGAGAGGGCACCTTCCACGGCATCGCCTCGCACTACGTCCAGACCCTCCGGGCCGGAGACAGCGTCCAGGCCAGGGTCCTCCCGTGCGGCGAGTCCTTCCGCCTGCCCGAGGACGACGCGACCCCGGCCGTCCTGGTCAGCGCGGGAACCGGACTGGCACCCTTCCGCGGGACCGTCCTGGACCGCTTGCACACCGGGTCCACGAGCACGCTGCTGTGCTACTTCGGCTGCGACCACCCGGACGTCGACTATCTGCACCGCGAGGAGTTCGAGAGGGCCGAGGAGGCCGGCGCCGTCAGCATGCGCCCCACCTTCGCCCGGGCCCCCGAGGGCGGCGCACGGTACGTCCAGGACCGCATCGCCCGGGAGAGCGAGGAGATCTGGGACGTACTGGAGTCCGGTGGCCGGGTCCGCGTCTGCGGCGACGGACGGCGCATGGCCCCGGCGGTACGGGAGGCCTTCATGGCCGTCTACCGCGAGCACACCGGCGCGAGTGACGAGGAAGCCGCCGCCTGGCTGGCCGCCCTCGTCGAGTCCGGCACCTACGTCGAGGACGTCTGGGCGGGCTGAGCCGTGCGCAGGCCCCCGCACCTGGCACCAGGTGCGGGGGCCTGCGCATGCCGCGACGTCAGATCGCCGGCAGCGGTACGGGCGTCAGCGTGCCGCCCGCCAGGGCCGCGACGCTGGACACCAGGGCCTGCAGGCCCTGCAGTTCGGTCTCCTCGTCGGGCAGCGTCAGATGCTGGAGGGAGAGCCCGTCGAACCCGGCGAGGAAGAACCGTGCGACGGCCGGGGCGGGTACGGCGAGCTGGTATCCGGCCCGCTCGGCGGCCTCGCTCACCAGCCGCGTCGTCACATCCACCACCTCGCGGTAATGGCTGTCCAGGACCTCGCGCAGCTTCGGCGTCCGCAGCGCGAGCAGGTTCAGCTCGGTCAGCAGCTGGTGGGTGGCCGGCTGCTCGCGCACCGTACGCCACAGGGCGGCGGTCATCGCGGCGAGGGTCTCCTCGAAACCGGCGTCCGCGGGCGCCGATTCCTTGACGTGCGTGACCAGGTCGTCGGTGAGCTGTTCCATGACGGCCCGGTACAGATCCTCCTTCGTACCGAAGGTGTAGTGCACCGTCGCCTGGGCGACGCCGAGCTCCGCGGCGATGGCACGGGTGCTTCCGGCGGCGACGCCCTCCCTGGTCATGAGGGCGATGGCCGCTTTGATCAGCTGGGGGCGGCGCTCCGCCGCGGTCACATGAGCCATGGGTGCATGATACCGACTTAGTCACCTGAGCAAGTCGAGTGACCGGCAGTGCGGCCGACCATGGTGCCCCTCGGCGCGCGATCGCGCGCATGGCGATTCTTACCTGCCTTTGCCGTTGCTCTGCCGAGGCTGTGAAACCTGCCCGGCAATGTCGTACCCGCACCGCAGAGACGACGAAGGAGTGGGCATGACGTACAGGACCACGGCACGGCGCGCAGGGCTGGCCGTGAGCGCGATGGCCTTGCTGGCGACCGCGATGCCGACGGTGGCGGCGGCCGCGCCCACCGGCGGCCCGGCGGCCCCTCCGTGGTGCCCCGGGCCGGTGGCAGGGCACCGGATCGACTGCGGCTCGATCGACCGCCCGCTGGTCGCGGGAAAGCCGGAGCTCGGCAAGATCAAGGTGAGTTACGCGGTCGTACGGCACCGCGCGCCCGGCCCCGCCAAGGGAACCGTCGCCCTCAACCCGGGCGGCCCGGGCGAAACCCTGATCGACAAGACCGAGGCGGTCGCCTGGGCCGTTGAGGGGCTGCTGAAGGACCACGACGTGCTGCTCGTCGACCCGCGCGGCACCGGAAAGTCCGAGCGCGTCCCATGCGGCGTCACCGACGCCGAGTACCGGTTCGGCACCCGCGCCCAACAGCGGGCCGCGGTCGAGAAATGCGGCAAGAACCTCGGCCCCAAGGCCGCGGGCTTCACCTCGGCGGCCACCGCCGACGACATCGATGCCGTCCGCGCCCGCCTCAAGGTGGACCAGCTGAGCCTGTACGGACTGTCCTACGGCACGTACCTGATGCCGGTCTACGCCTCCCGCCACCCCCAGCGCGTACGCAACATCGTCCTGTCCGGGGCCTTCCCCCTCGCACTCGACCCGATGGCCCGGCCCAGCGCCCAGGCGGTCTCGCTGACCCTGCGCCGCGTGTGCGAACGCAGCGCACGGGCCGCGTGCGACGGTGAGCAGGCCGTGAAGGACCTGGCCACCACGGCCGCCCGCCTGCGGGCCAAGCCCCTCACCGTGCCGATCACCACCGACCACGGCGTCCACCGGAAGCGGTTCAGCGAGGACAAGCTCGCCAACCTGCTCTTCGAAGCGGCCAGCAGCGAGGTCGGGCTGGCGCCCACCGAGCCCTCGCTGCTCGGCCAACTGCCCCACGCCCTGAACCGGTTCGTCGCGGGCGACGACGCGCCGCTGCGCAAGCTGGTCCAGCAGGAGGGAGCGTCGGGCAGCACGCTGGACCAGGCGCCGTACATCGCGGTCGTCTGCAACGACTACCGCAAGTCCTGGTCGAAGAACGCGCCGCTGTCCGTGCGCTGGCGCCAGCACAACGCCGCGCTCGCGGCCGTACGACCCGGAGAGCACGGAGCGTTCAGCGCCAAGGGCTTCACCGAGGGGACCACGGACGCGGGCGACGTGTGCATCGGCTGGCCGCGCGAGAACACCCCCGGCCCGCAGCCCACCAAGCTCAGGCTGCCCCACGTTCCGGTCCTCGTCCTCTCCGGCGACCTCGACTCCAACACGCCCGACGCGAGCGGGAAGAAGGCGGCCCGCCAGTTCCGCGACAGCCGGTTCATCTCGGTGCGCAACATGGGTCACGTGCCCGAGCTGGAGCTGAGCCGCTGCGTCACCGGGGTCTCCTCGCACTTCATCCGCACCGGCAACCCGGGCGACACGTCCTGCCTGCGCACCCTCCCGCCGATCACCGTGGCCCCCGTGCACGCCCCCGTACACAACTGACAGGCCGGTGCCCTGACCGCGTCCACCACCGACGAAGATGATCACATGACAGAGGAAACGGGACACCGCAGGACGGTGCTGGTCGTCGAGGACGATCCGGGCGTGCGCAGCACCCTGGACCAGTTGCTGCGCTTCGAGGGATATCGGGTGCTCACGGCCGCCGACGGCCTGGAGGCCCTCGGCCTCCTGGAGCAGGAGCGGCCCGACCTGGCGGTGGTGGACGTGGTCATGCCGGGCCTCGACGGCCTGGGCCTGTGCCGGATGCTGCGCAGGCGCGGCGACCGGATGCCCATCCTGGTCCTGACGGCCCGCCACGAGGTCGGCGACCGGGTCGCGGGCCTGGACGCGGGCGCCGACGACTACCTGGCCAAGCCGTTCGCCACCGAGGAGCTCTTCGCCCGCATACGCGCGCTGCTGCGGCGCACCGAACCGGCCGAGGACAGCGCCGTCCTGGCCGTCGCGGACCTCACCCTGGACCCCGGGTCGCGGCAGGCGTTCCGCGGCGCGCGTGAACTGGACCTGACCAAGACCGAGTTCGACGTCCTGGAACTACTCCTGTGCCACCCGGGCACAGTCCTGACCCGGTCCCAGATGTACGAGCGCATCTGGGGCTTCGACTTCGACACCACCTCCCGCTCCCTGGACGTCTACATCGGCTATCTCCGCCAGAAGACCGAACAGGGCGGCGAGAGTCGCCTCATCCACACCGTGCGCAGCGTCGGCTACACCGTCCGGGCCGCGTGATGCTCCGTACCAAGATCACGGCCGTCGTCGTCGCGGCCGCCGCGCTCGCCATGGCCCTGGCGGCCGTCATGTCCTACCGCGGTGTCGGCGCCCTGGTCGGCGACGAACTGGAGCGCGGGCTCGACGACCGTACGGACACGGTCATCACCCTGCTCGCCGCCGACCTGACCCCGCCGCCCCGCAAGGACATGACCGAACAGGTCGTGTCCGAGCACGGAGCCGTGCGCCGGCTGACACCGGGCGGCCGCGAGCTGCCGGTCTCGGCGGCGGCCCTGCGGGTGGCACGGACAGGAAAGGGGGAGAGCCGCGCGGACATCGTCGTCTCCGGAACCGAGTACGGCACCCTGACCCGGCCGCTGCCCGGTGGCGGAGCGGTCATGGTCGGCCAGAGCTACGAGCGCGCGGCGCACGTCGACGACGCGTTCATGTGGCGCATCTCCTGGACCACCGCGGCCGCCGTCGGCCTGTCCGCCCTGCTGAGCTGGTTCGTCCTCGGACGGATCCTGCGGCCCGTCCGCCAGCTGGTCCGCACCACCGGACGCATCACCACCACCCGGGACCTGTCCACCGCGCTGCCGCCCGCCGGATCCGACGAGATCGGCCAACTGACGCGCAGCTTCGAGGCGATGCTCACCGCGCTGCGCCGCTCGCGCGCACAGCAGCAGCAACTCGTCCAGGACGCGAGCCACGAGCTGCGCACCCCGCTGACCTCGGTGCGGGGCAGCGCCGAACTCCTGCAACGGGCCCGTGGCAGGCTCGACCCCAAGGACGAGGAGCAGATCCTCACCACCCTGGTCACCGAGACGGCGGCCCTCGACGATCTCGTACGCGAACTCGTCGACCTGGCCACCGACCGCTACACCGACGAGGAGCAGGACCGCGTCGACCTCGTGACGCTCGCCGAGGACACCGCGCACCGCCACCGCACCCGGACCGGGCGCACGATCTCCGTCACCGCGGAGCAGCCGATTCCCGTACGGGGGCGGCCCCGCGCGGTGCAGCGCTGCGTCGACAACCTTCTGAACAACGCGGTCAAGTTCAGCCCCGACGGTACGCCGATCACCCTGCACATCGCCGGCCCCCGACTCTCCGTACGCGACCGGGGCCCCGGCATCGAACCGGGCGAGCGCGAGGCCGTCTTCGACCGCTTCTACCGGGGCTCGCGCACCCAGGCCACCCCGGGCTCCGGCCTCGGCCTCGCCATCGTTCACGACATCATCACGGCCGACAACGGCACCGTATTCGCCAGCAACGCCACCGACGGCGGCGCGGAGGTCGGCTTCACTCTCCCCTCCGATACCCGGGACGGCCCGACGGCCCAGCGGCGGAACCGCTCCGCACGCTGAGGGGGAAGCCGTGCTTCCGGGGCCCGGCACCTGGAAACCGCTCTGTGAAGGGGGCGCCGGGTCCAGGCGCCGGTGTGGCCGCCCCGGCGTCGGGGCGGCAGGGAACTACCCCAACGAGGCGGAAACGGAGCTGCCATTTCGCTCGCCGCTCCCGGGGCGCGGGGGACCGCACAGCCACGGTGTCGGCCTCGGGCAGGAGCACGGCGTCCTCTTCGGCCGCGGCGTACTGCCGCGGCCGCGACGTACCGCCCGTCGAGCGTGTCGAAGCCGCGGACGGGGTACCGCTTCCTTTGACAGACCCAAGGACCATACTGGTCGGGCCCTGATCCCCCCACAGAACGAGTCCATGGCCAAGAAGAACAGCACCTCCGCGACCACCGTCCCTGACACCGCGTGGCTGGGGCGCGGGCGCCATCTCGGGCCCGAGCCCGAGCAGGACCTCCGGCGCAACCTGATCGCCCTCAAGGCGGCTGGGGTGCTCGACGACTTCCTGGACCTCGACCCGGTCGAGGCGGCCCGTTCCACCGTCCTGCACCCCCGGGACGAGTCCGCCGACCCGGGCCCGTCGGCCCGCCGCCTCTTCGAGGCCCGCTGGCGGGTGGCCGACGACGTCACGGTACGCGCACAGCTGACCACGTACGACTCCGAAGCCCGCCGCAAGCAGGGCGAGGGGGTCACCTGGGTCCTCGCCGCCGAGGCGGAGCAGGCGTGGGACGAGCACTGGCCCTCACCCGCCCTCATGTTCTGGCCCGACAGCGACCGGGTCGCCTGGGACCACGACACGGTGCCGGACCTGCGCCTGCGGACGACGAACCACCTGCCGAAGGACGACGACGAACTGCGCCACCGGCTGCGGGACTGCACCCGGCAGAGCTGGTGCATCCACGTCGTGGTGCACGAAGCGATGACGCCGGACGTGAAGGGGCAGCAGCCGATCTCGGCATTCCTGCCGCCGAGCCTGCGCCACCGGGTGGTCGAGCACCGCGGCACACCGGAGCAGGCGCAGATCGCCGACTTCGCGCTGAAGCGGGAACTGAGCGTGCGGATGCCGCGCGGCGGCGCCGTCGTCCTGCCCGCCTGGCCGCAGGGCCCCGACTACGACGCGGAGCACTTCACCGTCCGCAACGTCTTCCTGGACGGCTCGGAACCAACCGAACTCCTCGACAAAATCAAGGAGTTCGCCGCGCTGCCGCAGCCGATGCCCGCCGAGGCCGAGCGGGCCCTGACCCAGCTGCGCCACGGCTGGCACCTGCTCACCCCGGACGAAGAGCTGGCCCACGCCCAGAGCATGGTCACCAAGTACGCCGAAGCACTCGAGGCCATGACGAAGTCCCGCGACCTCTACCAGGAGGCGGCCGAGGCCGCGCACGCGGCCCTGGCCGAGGTGACCGGCGGCGACGGCGTTCCCCGCCCGCCCGTACCGGGCCAGGCCAAGACGGACGACTCGCCGCTGAACGCCCTCACAAAGGCATTCGGCCGCTTCCGGGTCTCGAAGAAGTAGGGGGCGCCGGGGCGCGGCGCCTACGGGGTGAGTCGGGGTCTCGGCTCGCCCCTGTTCCGGATTTGGGCGGGTGGGCGCCGGTAATCGGGCATGGTTGGTGGCCCTGGACGCCGGCCACTCGGCCACCGCTCTCACGTCTTCCTCGCCGCTCACGTCCGTACGCCCATACGCCCGTGCCTCAGCTCCTCACGTACCTCATCGACGAAGCGGCCGGCGACGGGCTGCCCCGCGATCCCGGCCGCCAAGTCGGCCGACGGGACGGCCTGACCTGAAACGACGGAACACTCCAACTAGCCCCCGTTGTCCAGCCTTTCCCGTCGTTTCCGTCCATACGAGGGATTAACCGCATCGGCCCGCATCCCGGCGAGATGGCCTGGGCAGCTAACGCGGCGTAGCACTCAGTGCGACATCCGCCCGAGGCCGGGCCAACTCCGGACATCATCAAGAGCAAGGAGTCCTTCCATGCGCCGTCGGATCGCCACCGTCCTGTTCTCCGCCGTAGCCCTTGTCGGCGCCGCCGCGGCCCAAGCCGCCGCGATCGGCATCGACCTCGCCGGCGGCATCTCTCTCTGAGCCGCTCTGAACCGCTACTGAAACTCAAGGACCCGCGCATCACCTGTTTCTCGCGAACCGGCAGCCGACCCATCCGGCTGCCGGTGAGGTGAGATGCAGGCGCCCGCCCGGTGCTGTCGGCCGGGGATTTCGCCCGTCGACGCGTGGCAGTCTTCGACAGTCAACGTGCAGCCGACGAGCGCGCCCTTGGCGAGCAGCGCTTGCGCAACAGCGCACCATCCCCCGAACCACAGTGTCGGTCAGCGGCGCAGTTTGCCGGGACGGGCTTTGTAACAGTGTCAGATCGTGAGGGGCGGTCGTGGTGGTGCGGGGCTATGGTCGAGGGGAGGTCTCCCCGTGCCAGTTAGGCGTGGTGATTGAGGCCGGTTCCCGCAGCAGAGCGAGCCTGCGGAGCATGGTGAGCGCCGGGCCCGCCTTGACTCCCGCCGAGGCCAACAGGCCCGGTGCGTCCCTCAAGCAGATTCGAGGCCCGGGCCTTCACGCCACCGGGTTCTGCGTGCAGGGAGTGCTCGGTGAAGACGGCGCGGGAAGTTCATGTCGCTCAGGGCACGCGGCCGCCGCCTGTCGGCGGCCGCCGCCATGAACGGGCCACCGGATCCCGGACGGGGGCGGCTTCCGCCGCGGAGCGCGTGCGGTCAGGGGCGCCGCCCGGCCCCTGCCGTCGTCCGTCGCTGCCCGTGCCACGCGATGTCCACCCTTCGTCCCGCCCCGCCCCGACCTCTTGACGCCTCCGCCGCCCTGGACATGGGTGTTGGTGGCCCTTGTCTGCTCTGCCCCGGGCACGGCCGGCCATGCCCAAGTGGCCGACCACATCGCCCCGTTGGTCAACCGAACCATCTCGCGAGTTCGATTGCCATGCCGTCGAGGCTTCGCGCCCGGGTGTCCTACGTCCATTCCTGCGGCCGCAGTTGCGCGCTGAAGCGGCTGTACTCGGCGAACCAGCGTCTTCGGCAGCGGTCGTTCCACTCGGCGACCTGTTCGGGGGCGGGGGAGCGGGCCTCGGACGGGGGGAGCAGGAGTGACCACAGGGGGCTGATGCGGGCGCCGCGGGCGGCCTTGGCGGGGGAGCCCATGCCGAAGTGGACGGCGGTGCAGCGGTGTTCGATGGCGTAGGAGATGGGTGCGTAGAAGAGGAGGTTGGCGTAGGTGCTGATGTCGGCGGGGAGCTTGTCGTAGGCGAAGCCGACGTTGCGGGCGTACAGGACGTTGTCCCAGGTGAAGAAGAGGGCGTAGCCGAGGAGGTCGCCGGTGGGGCCGCGGCCGAGGAAGACGCGGCTGTGGGCGTCCAGGGCGTGGGCGTAATGGCCCAGGAGGCGCGTCATCTGGGCGTCGGTGCTGCGGTGGCCGTATTTGCGCTGGACGTTGGCCAGGAGCGGGCCGAGCTGTTCGTGGTGCTCGCCGAGGCGGACGACCTCGACGCGCAGGCCGTGGGCGCGGAAGCGGGTGATCTCGCGGCGTACGGCGTGGCGGCGTTTGGCGGAGAGGTGCTGGACGTACTCCTCGAAGCCGGCGTAGGGCAGGGGCAGCCAGGAGTCGACGCCGAAGGGGGAGAGCAGCAGCGGGCAGGGGCGGTCGCCGTCCGGGACGCCGGTGAGGGAGTCGGTGAGGAGGGTGGCGGCGTCGGAGGTGAGGTAGAGCAGGGCCGTGCTGTGGGCGCCGCGCTTTTCGGCGAGGTCGTGGAGACCTGCCAGGAGTTGCCGGACGGCCTGGCAGCGCTGGGCGGGGGTGAGGGCGGGGTCGGTGAGGAGGTCGGTGACGTAGCCGCTGCGGGTGCCGGCGAGGAGGCCGGGGTACCAGGGGCAGTGGTTGGCCCGGGTGAGGCCGGGGAGGCGGGCGAACTGGTCGCGGTAGTCGTAGGCGTCCAGGCCGTCGTCGGGCCGGGTGATCTCGTAGGCGGGCAGGGCGGCGGCGAGGCGCCCGGCGCGGGTGCAGGTGAGGTACCAGGCCTGGTCGGGGTGGTAGCGCTCGGAGTAGGTGAGGTAGGGGTGGCTGGTGTAGAGGCTGCGGCCGCGGGCGATGCGGCTCCAGTCGGCGGGGTGGAAGGCGTCGATGGTGGAGGCGAGGTGGGGGGTGGGGTCGAGGGGGACGGCGCGGCCGGTCTGGTGGGTCATCCGTGGCCCCCGTTCTTGCGCCGCCGGGCTTCCAGGCGCCGGACGAGGACGGCGAGGGGGACGGTGACGAACAGGTAGCAGCAGCCCGCGGCGATGATGGGGGTGCTGTTGCTGTGGGTTCCGGCGACGTCCTGGCCGAACTTGGACAGTTCGCGCTGGTTGAGGCTGACGCCGAGGAAGAGGACGAGGGAGGAGTCCTTGAAGGCGGCGACCAGTTCGTTGGTCAGCGGCGGGATCATGGTGCGCAGGGCCTGCGGGAGGATGACGGAGGTCATGGCCAGCCGGTCCGACATGCCCAGGGAGAAGGCGGCTTCGACTTGGCCGCGGGGGACGGCGTCGATGCCCGCGCGGAAGGTTTCGGCGAGGTAGGCACTGGAGACCAGGCCGAGGGCGAGGCCCGCCTGGCCGATGATGCCGCCGGGCACGGTGAAGCCGGGGAAGGCCAGGGGCAGGCCGACGCCGATGAAGGCGAAGACGAGCAGGGCGGGCAGGCCGCGGAAGACCTCGACGTAGACGGTGGCGATCCAGCGGTAGGGGGCGAGGGAGGACAGGCGCATGAGGGCGACGACGAGGCCGAGGGCGAAGCCGAACCCGTAGCCGACCGCGGTGTACAGGACGGTGTTGCGCAGGGCGACGGTGACGAGGTCGGGGAACATCTTCCCGGCGATGCGGGGTTCGGCGAAGTTGCGTTGCAGGTCGGCCCAGTTGGCGGTGGCGACGACGGCGAAGGCGCCCAGGGCGAGCAGGGCGTACTGGGCGATGAGGAGCAGGGTGCGGCGACGGCGGTCCGGCAGCCAGGCGGGGACCTCCTTGATGGTGGTCATCCGGTGGCCTCCGGGGCGGACGTGGGGGAGGACGTGGGGAAGGGCGGCGTGGGGGTGACGCCGATCCACTTCTCGTACAGGCGGTCGTAGGTGCCGTCGCGGCGGGCGGCGGCGAGGGTGTCGTTGATGAGGGCGAGCAGGCGGGGGTTGCGGTCCTTGCGGACGGCGAAGGCGTAGTCCTGTTTGGCGTCGATGGTCAGGGCGGTGGTGAAGGCGGCGGCGTGGGCGGGGTCCTTGAGCCAGGTGGCGACGGCGGGGCAGTCCTGCAGAAGGGCCTGGACGCGTCCGGCCTGCAGAGCGTCGAGCTGGCCGTCGACGGTGGCGAAGGAGTGCGGGTCGATGCCCGCGCCGCGGGCGTAGTCGGCGCCGGTGGTGCCGGACTGGACGCCGAGGCTGAGGTGCCCGGCGCGGGCGTCGGCCAGGGAGACGTTCTGGGTGCCGCGGCGGACCACCACGCACAGCACCGCGCGGAAGTAGGGGGCGGAGAAGTCAACGTACTGTTCGCGGTCCTCGGTGCGGGCCAGGGCGCCGGCGATGATGTCGCAGCGGCCCGCGTTGAGGACGGTGCCGGTCTTGAGGACTTCGAAGGGGAAGTCGACGACGCGCTGGGTGACGCCGAGTTTCTTCGCGACGAGTGCGGTCATGTCGATGTCGAATCCCACGACGCGGCGGTCCTGTTCGTACTCGAAGGGCGGGTACGGGAGGTTGGTGCAGGTGGTCAGGTGACCGGAGGAGACGAGGGGGACGCCGGAGACGGTCTGGCCCTGCATGCCGCAGCCGCTGCTGAGGGCGGCGAGCAGGAGGAAGGCGTACAGGGCGGTGGGGAGCCGTCGCATCAAGGGGCCTCTGCCAGCGGGTCGGCGCCGATGCCGTGCCAGGGGAACCACAGGCGGGTGCTGCCCGGGGTGATCCTGGCGATCGCGGCCAGGCCCTCGACGGCTTCGGCGACGGCCTCGGCGGTGGGGGGCTCGTGCCCGAACCGGCGCGCGAACAGGGCGCGTTGGGACTCGTCCAGGGATTCGGTCACGGCGGTGAGCACCAGCGAGCCGAACGCCACCCGGTGTTGGCGGCAGGTGGCGGTCAGGGCGAGGGTCATGACCCGGTCGGCCGCCTTCGCCGCGGAGACGAGGGATTCGGCCGCGGAGGGGAAGTCGCCCAGGGAGCTGTCGAGGCGTACCAGCGCGCAGGACGGCGGGAGTTGGGGTACGAGGGCTTCCAGGAGGCGTCCCCGGGCCAGGGAGTTGACCCACAGCACGCGCTCGGCCTCGGCCCGCTCGGTGTGCAGGGGTGCGCCGGTGTAGGCGCCGATCGCGTCCACGACGAGGGCCAGCCGGCCGGGCCGGACCTGGTGGGTGAAGCCGGGCCAGCCGGCCTCGTCGGTGATGTCCAGGGTGACGAACGTGGCACCGGCAGGTGCCGGTCCGGTGCGGCCGGCGGCGAGGACTTCGTGGCCGGCGGCCGCGAACCTCGCGCACAGGGCCGCACCGAGTACGCCCGTGCCCCCGAGGACCAGTACGGTCTGCCTCACCGGGCCGACGGCATGCTCTCGGCCCGCATGACCTTGGTGATCCGGCGCAGCCCGGAGAGCCACAAGTCGTAGATCTCCTCGGCGGTCAAGGTGGCGGTGTTCATCACCGAGGGGATGTCCTCGCGCCACAGCCGCCAGGGCTTGCGCTCGATGGAGACGTTGTACTTCTCCGGGTCGCGGTAGATGGATGTGCCTGGGTAGGGGGTGCAGATGAAGTAGTCGACCAGGTCGGTCAGGCCCGCGTCGAGCAGGCCGATCATGTCCCGCAGGGTGGCGTCGGCCGAACGGCGTGTCTCGCCGGGCGCTCCCACCATCCAGTACGTGAGCACCGACAGGCCGTACTCCTTGGCCCGTTCGCACGCGGCCCTCAACTGGTCGTCCGTGATGCGTTTTTGCAGGTTCTGGATGACCTCGGGGTCGGTGCTCTCCGCGCCGATGTTGATCAGGCGGCAGCCCGCGTCCGGCATCTTCGCCAGCAGCTTGCGGTCGGGCTCGCGCACCAGCAGGTTGGCGCGGGTCTGGCAGAACCAGGGGATGCCCACCTCGCCGAGCAGGTCGATGACGGCGGAGCAGTGGTCGTGGTTGAGGGTGAAGACCTCGTCGCCGACGAACAGCACGCCCGGGTCGAAGCGTTCCTTCATCCGGTACAGCTCCCGGCGCAGCCGGTCGATGTCCTGGACGTAGGGCTTCATGCCGATCCAGAGGGTGTCCGCGCAGAACGAGCACCGGTAGGGGCAGCCCAGGGTGGCGTAGATCCGCGCGTAGTGCAGCGGGTATCCGGGCGGCAGGACGTCGTAGTCGGCGTCCATCGTCCAGTAGTCCTGGAACAGTCCGCGCTGTTCCGGCTTCTTCTCGCCGCTTCCGGGCGAGAGCAGGCCGGGGAAGCCGTTGCCGGGCGTGCGGCCCGCGGCCAGTTCGGTCAGCAGGTGGGCCAGCGGTGCCTCGCCGCGGCCGACGGTGACGTAGTCGAAGCCGTCGCGCAGGGCCTCGTGCGGGAGTTCGCTGACGTGCGGGCCGCCGACGACGACCGTGGTGCCGGGCGAGAGCCGTTTGATCTTGCGGGCGAGGTTCACCGACAGCAGGTAGTTGGCGGTGTACGGGGACAGCGCCACCACCGTCGGGTTGGAGGCGCTGACCTTCTCGGCGAGGGAGTCGACGGGGACGTTGGCCTCGGGGCCGGTGTGGATGGCGAAGTCGTGGAGTTCGGGCGCCCAGTCCAGCTGTTTGCACACCGCCGACAGGCGGGTGATCCACAGCGGGAGTTCGGGAATGGTGTACGCCTCGCCCTGCGGGAAGTCGAGGTCGAATATCCGGCCCATCACCCGCCAGTATTCGGCGTAGTACTCGTTTTCCTCAGCCGAGGGTTCGGGCTTGGTAATCAGCGGGAGCTGTACGAAGGATATCGACCGAGACGACATTGCTCTCCTTCTTCTCCTGGTAAACCTTGTAGGTCATGCACCCGCCCTGGCACTTCTGCTTGAGATGCATCTCGCAGGTGACGCATTCGGGGAAGGAGGGACGCTGCTTGAGCTCGGCGTCCTTGGCCCGGTGCTGTTCGATGACATCGGCCAGTTCGTTGCTCGAGGTGGGCCGCGGCGCGGTGAAGACCGGCATCGCGGTGCAGTAGCTGACCCGCCCGTCCACGTGGAAGTAGGCGAAGGGCTTGCAGCGGCGTACGAGCGCGAACTTCTCGGCGTACTGCTCGAGGAAGTCCCGGTCGAAGATGCACAGCGGAACCGGCAGGTCCGGCGAGGTCTGCACGCCGCGCGCCTCGGCGTGCAGCAGCATTTGCTGGACGGCCGGGCCGAGTTCGCGCATCTGGTGCAGGCCCAGGAACGGGGTGCCGCCGGAGGTCGGCGTGGAGAAGATCCAGGTGAACGAGGAGCCGTGGTCGGCAGCGAGGTCGACGAGTTCGGTGAAGGGGAAGTCCGGGCCGTCGATCACGCCGATGATCGAGGTGTCGCACTTCTGCGACATTGCCGTCAGGTTGTCCTGCCAGCGCTTGCGCAGCCACGAGAACTTCTCGAAGAGCAGTTCGTCGTAGTGGAAGCTCAAGCGGGTGACCGCCGGGCTGTTCAGCATCACGTCACGGCGCTTTTCGTTGAAGCCGCCGTTGGTGTAGACGGTGGTGGTCCAGCCGCGCCGCTCGATCTCGCCGAGGTATCCGGTGAGGTTGGGGATGATGGTGGGCTCGCCCCCCACGAGGTAGACCTCGGGGAAGTCGGAGATGTCGGTGAGCATGTCCAGCACCTCGCGGAACTGCTCCAGCGGCATCGTGTGCTGTTCGGTCTTCTGGTCGCGTGCGTAGCAGTACGTGCACACGTCGGTGTTGCACAGCGACGTGATCGACACGTACGCGCCCTTGTAGGTGTGGACCCGCTTCTTCTGCTGCGGGGTCTGGGCGTTCCAGCCGTGGGAGGTGAACCGGTAGTCCGCTACCTGAGACGTCATTGCTTGTATCCCCTCGGCGGCCGGGCGCGTCAGCGCGTGGCCGCCCACTCGGAAAGTCGCTCCGTCACGGGAGCCGGCCAGTGGTGGCCCCGGTCGAGCATGGCTTGTTCGGCGATCTCGAACTGTCCGAAGAATTCTTCGCAGACGCTGAGCGCCACCGCCGCGTCGAAGGGGCGGCAGGAAAAGACGTCCAGAAAGAACTGGCCCAGCAGAGGATAGGTGTGAATGGCCGCGTGGGACTCCTGGAGGATGACCACGCTCGAATAGCCGTAGTGCTCTTGGTCCCCCGGCTCGGATGCAGTGAGAGGCCCATCGAGGATTTTCATGCCAATGCGCCCGACGAGGTTGCGCAGGAACGTGCTGACCGTTTCGGGGTCGTCGAGCTGATCGGGCCGCGTCACATGCTGCACGCGCAGCATCAGGTGCGACCCGTAGATCGAGCCGAACTGTGTTTCTGGCATACCCGCACCGTACTCAGGATGCGTGTGCGGGCCATCAGTAGGATTACCGATCCTTCGGCACGGGGGTACGCAGGGCCGGGGCCTGGGGACCGGGCGGCCACCGAGCCGCAGCCTCACGCCGAGGCGTCCCTCACCGGCACCTCGGCCCCAACTGCGGCCGTCTCGGGGGCCGGAGGGCGCATCCGGTGGTAGCGCATGGCCGCCTCCGAGCGGTTGCGGGCGCCGAGCCGTTCCAGGATGTGGGCGACATGGGTGTTGGCCGTGCGGGTGCTGATGGTGAGCTCCTCGGCGATCTCCCGGTCGGTCAGGCCGTTGGCGACGAGTTGCAGGACCTGGGCCTGGCGGGGGGTGAGGTCCGCCAGTGGGGCGGGGGCCTCGCCGTGGGCAGTGGCGGGGTGCTCGGCGGCCTCGGCGATCCGGCGGTGCAGGGGTTCGGCGCCCATCTGGAGGGCCAGGCCGTGTGCGGTGCGGAGCACGCCGCGGCCTTCGGCGGAGTGCGGCTCCTTGGCCAGGAGGGCCTGGCCCTCGCGGATGAGGGCGGGGGCCAGGCGGGCCAGCGCGCCGGTGCGGCGGAAGACGGCGGCGGCGCGGGACCAGCGCTCGGTGCGGTGGTCGCCGAGGTGGCGCTCGGCGTGGGCGCGGGCCAACTCGATGACGCCGTCGGTCAGTTCCACATCGGCGGCCACGCAAACGCGGGAGCGCGCGTAGACCTCCTCGGCCACGTCCAGCACCTCGGGCACGGTGTGTGCGCAGCGCTCCTCGGTGCCGGTGCGGTCGCTGTGGGCCTCGATGACGGCGGCCAGCGCGTGGACGAGGAAGAGGCCGACGCCGTGCGGGGGCAGGGCCTGGGTGGACAGCACCAGGGCGCGGTCGGAGAGCTCCTCCAGGGCCTGGTGGTGGTGCAGGGCGGAGGCGATGGGGATGAGCAGACTCAGGAAGTACGTCTCGTGCACGAGGTTGTCGACCGGGAGCAGGCGCTGGAGTTCGGGGATGCGGCCGCTGTCGACGGGGCGGCCCTGGTGGACGGCGAGGTAGCAGGAGACGAGGTGCTCCTCGGTCTCCAGGATCGATTTGGGGTTGCTGGGCAGGCGGTGCAGGAGGAGTCCGGCGGCCTCGCCCCAGGCGCCCGCTTCGATGAGGTCCTCGATGAGGGCCAGGCGGAGCATGGTGCCGCCGGAGTAGGTGTGGCCGTTCCGGTCGGCGAAGCGGAGCCCTTCCCGGCGGATGCGGATGGAGTCGGACAGGCGGCCGCTCATCATGTACGCGGAGCGGGACTCGGTGAAGTAGCTGCGCAGCGCCACGTCGGCGCTGTCGATGCGCAGGGCGGCCTCGCGGGCGTCGCGGGCGTGCTTGATGGAGGCGTCGAGTTCGCGTACGCAGCTGGTGGCCTCGGCGAGGTTCATGTCGACGATGGCCCGCAGGTAGAGGTCGTGGGACTGCTCGGCGATGGAGCGGGCGCGGGTGAGCAGGGTCATGCCGCCGTGGAGGTGCCCGGTCAGGACGCGGGACAGGCCGCAGGAGCACAGGACGCGGGCCCAGGTGTGGGGGGTGTCGGTGGTGGCCAGTTCGGCCAGGGCGCGTTCGTAGCACTCGCGGCATTCCTGTCCGGAGTCCTGTCGGTTGCTGCCTTCGAGGTAGCGGCCGAGGTGCTCGTGGAGCAGGGCCCGGGAGGGCTCGGCGCACGGACCGGCATGCGTTTCGCCGAGGGCCTGGGTGATCAGCGTACGGGCGGTGGTGACGTCGCCGGAGGCGAAGGCGGCTTCGGCGGCGCGGCGCAGGACTTCGGGGCGCGAGGTCTCGGGCAGCGGCCACTGGGCGAGGTGGTGCGATATCTCCAGGGCGCGTTCGTACAGGCGCAGGGCGTCGGCGGGGGAGGAGACGTCGATGAGGAGGGCGGCGTGGACGGCGGAGGTCAGGGCGGCGATCCGCTCGCCCGCGGCGTGCCAGTGGTTGGCGATGCGCAGGGCGATGAGGTGGGTGGTGTCGTCGGCCAGGGCCGACTGGGCGGTGAGGGTGGCGGCGACGTGGCGGTGGAGCTGGGCGAGGTCGCCGGGCAGGAGCTCGCCGAGGAGGGCTTCGCCGATGAGGGAGTGGCGGAACTGGTAGCGGCCGTCGCGACCGGTGATGAGCTTGGCGGCGACGGCTTCGCGCAGGCTGACACGCAGGCCGGGCCCGTCCCACAGGGCGGCGAGCATGTCCTGGGAGGCGGGATGGCCGATGACCGCGAGGAGCTCCAGCAGGCTGCGGGTGCGGTGGGACACGCGGGTGGTGCGGGCCAGGAGGAGGTCCTTGAGGGTGTCGGGCAGCGTTTCGCCGCTGCCCCAGGCGTCCTGGAGGAACTCGCAGTACAGAGGGTTGCCACCGGAGCGCCGGTGGATCTCGCGGGCCATGTCGTCGGCGATGTCGGTGCCGCCGCGGGCGGCCAGCAGGTGGCGGATGTCGTCGGCGGTCAGGGAGCGCAGCTCGATGATCTCGGCTCCGGCGCGGACGAGTTCGGCGACGAGCGAGAGGTGGGCTTCGTTCGGGGTGGGTTCGTCGGTGCGGTCGGTGAGCAGGAGCAGGACGCGGGCGCGCTGGAGGTTGTGGTGGAGGAACTGGATCAGCTCGCGGGTGGCGGCATCGGCCCAGTGGATGTCCTCGACGGCCAGGACCACGGTGGCGTGCCGGCTGACGCGGACCAGGGTGCTCAGGACCTGTTCGGCGATCTGGGCGGCGGCGGGCCGGGGCGCGCCGGAGGCGGCGGGGGCGCCGAGCGTGGACAGCGCCTCGCTCAGCGTCTTGAGCTCGTGGGCGAGTTCGGCGCGCCTCGGGGCCCAGCGCAGACGGATGACGGGGGCGCGCAGGGCCTGGATGAGAGGGGCGAAGGGGCCGCCGAACAGGCGCAGGGAGAGACAGTCGCCCTTGAGGAGGATGACGTCGTCGCGTTGGGCGATCTCGGCGAACTCGCCCAGTAATCGGCTCTTGCCGATGCCCGCCTCGCCACGGATCAGCAGGAAGCCGGGACGGCCCGCCTCGGCCTGGTCCAGGTGGCGGACCAGGGCCTGCAGGTGACCGTCCCGGCCGATCATCACGGAGCTTTTCCTGCGCATACGGCTGCCTCCGAACAAGCGTCTCCGTCACAGACCGGTCGGGTCGTGGGGTGAGTGGGCGCTTCTGCTGGGCGGTCCGGGGTGGTGGTCCCGGGGTGGCCGTGGCGGCGGCCGCTGGGCGGCGTGGGGTATGCCCTCAGCCACGGGGGGCCGTGACGGTGCCGGAGCTCTGGCCGGCGTCGCCGATGTCGTAGAGCTGCCCGCTCGATTCCCAGCTCCTGAGCCGGCGGTAGTCGCGCATGATCTGCTCCTGGGAGTCGTGCAGGAGGTAGACGTGTCCGGGGGAGGTGACGACGTCGACGGTACGGTGGATCTCCGCGCCCTCGCTGATCTTGCTGAGGATGCCGAAGTACGAGGGCAGCTGGTCCAGCAGGGCCATGCCCTCGGTGCTGCGCACATAGCCGGAGCGGTCGGCGATGAGCGAGATCATCGAGGCCTGCTTGTGCAGTTGGTACTCGGTGGTGACACGGCGCTTGAAGGTCTCGGGGGACGCGTAGCACTCGGCGGTCAGGGTCGCGTGGTTGTCCCCGGTGGCGGCGGTGACCGCTTCGGGCAGGATGCTGCCGACCGGGCGTGCGGCGGTCTCGATGAGCACGGGCCCGGCGTCGGTGAGCATGATCTCGGTGTGGGCCGGCCCCCAGGCGACGCCGAGCGCGTCGAGGATCGCGCAGGCGTACGTGACGAGTTCCTGTTGCCGCTCGCCCTGACGCGGCAGCAGGTCCTCGCGGTCGGAGACGACGGCGGCGCCTTCGATCTCCTTGGTCTCGTCGGTCCAGATCTCGGCGACGTAGTGCCCGCCGTCGGCGCTGACGGTGTTGACGTAGTACTGGTTGCCCTTGAGGAACTGCTGCACCAGCACCTGCTGGTTGATGCCGCCGATGATGTTCTCCGAGCCCAGAATCCGCTCGGCCGCGGCGCGCACGGCCACGGCGTCGTGGCAGAAGTGCACATTGTCGGTGCCACCGCTGTCGACGGGCTTGACGACGACCGGCCACTGCCCTTGCCGGGTGGCCCAGGCGGCGGCGTCGTCCGGGTCGGCGCAGCGGTGGTCGACGGGGGCGAGCAGCCCGGCCCGGCGCAGGGCCTGGGCCATGTGGCCCTTGTCGCGGCGGTCACGGCTCTGGGCGGTGCCGTTGGTGGCCAGGCCCAGCATCTCGCTGAGCGCGTCGGCGAGTTCGACGCCGCTCTCGGTACCGGCGATCACGAACTCGACGCCGCGGGAGGACAGCCAGGCGGCGGTCGGTTCGAGCCGGCCCTGGTGGACGTACAGCTCGCGGTAGACGGAGGAGTCGAAGCCGTGGGTGAAGTGGTCGGGGATCTCGACGCTGCTCTGCACGTGCAGGCAGTCCACACCGAGGTCCTCGAAGGCGGCGGGCAGATACCGGCCGGTGGAGTAGCCGTCCACGACAGCGCCGACGCGCTGGTGCATGACGCATCAATCCTTCTCAGTCGCGTGCGCGGTCGCGCCCTTGGAAACCTGCTGCCCGGCCGCCCGGCGAGGCGCCGCAGGGCCTGGGGGCAGGCGAACAGCCACCTGCCGGTCGGTGCTGGTGGCGGAGGAGGGGCCGGGGGGGACCTGGGCGCCCACCTCCTCAACACTTCAGTACGGCTCAGTACTTCACGATGGGGTTATCGGTGTTGGCCATCAACGTCGCCCAGTCCGCCGCGCCGACCTCGATGGTCTCGGTCGGCGGTCCGGGGGAGAAGATCAGACGCGGCTCCTGCTCCAGGACACCGTCCACCAACAGGGTCACCTCCGGCGCGAGGCCGAAGGGAACGGCGCAGCCGGGCAGGCAGCCGGTGACCGCCTTGAGTTCGTCACCGGAGCCGATGGAGAACTTCTCGCCCAGCGCCGCGCGTGCCCGCGCGGTGTCGAGCCGCGCACCCTCGACCGAGACGAACATCGCGTACCGCCCGCTCTTGCAGCGCAGGAACAGCGACTTGGTCTCGGTACCCGTCAGACCGAACTGCTCCCGGACCCGAGCGGCGGTCTCATAGTCGAGGACCGGATCGTGCTCATGGGGGGTGAAGTCGATTCCGGAGCGGGCGAAGAGCTTTGCGACGCGCTGCCGGAGGTCGCTGACGGTGGGCTGCTCGGCGGCTGACGTGTGCCCGTCCACCATGGGTGAATCATTCCTTCCGCAAGGCCTGAGAGCTGATCAGACTACCCCGGCCGCTTCGCCACTCACCAGCCCTCGGATGGTCAACAACCCCCTCCGCCCAAAGGAGTTGATCAGCAGATCCGCTGGCCGGTGACGGGCGCTGGCACAGCCTTCGGCCTGCGTTCGGGCCATGGGTGACGGGTGTCCGGGGGCGCCGGGCCGCCACGCCGATGGGGCTGCGCTGACTGCGTATCAGGGGAGTGGTTCTCTCCCGGCAGGTGAGGCAAGTCAGGTGGCCTCCTGCTTGCCTCACCTGCGTCCGAGGGGGTCAGGCGGGTTGGCCGGTCACCCGTGGCAACTCGCTTGTCAGCCGGGCAGGCGCCAGAGCTGGCCGCTGCCGAAGCCGCGGTCGCACACCCAGGCGTGGAGGGCGCCGCCCTGGCCGTCGGCGGTCAGGCACCCCCCGTCGGGATAGCCGTTCTCCATGTTGTACACGGAGCGGATCTTGTACCAGCCGTTGCCGTAGTCCTCGAAGCGCCAGAGCTGGTTGGTGCCTCCGTGCTCCTTGATCAGATGCAGGTTCCAGCCGTTGGGGACGACGTCCATCACCATGCCGCCGCGGAAGTCCGTCTCGATCAGCCAGCGGCCGTTGCCCTTGTCCCACAGGGCCCACTTCTGGGCCTGGGTTCCGTTGGGGCTCCAGGACTGGATCTTGGTACCGGAGCTGGTCTTGCTGTTGTCCAGGTCGGCGGCGAAGCCGTTGTCCGAGATCAGGGACGTGACGCGGCCGTGGGCGGGCTTGATGCTGCCGCCCGCGTTACGGGCATCGGCCGCTTCGTGCGCCGACTTCTGCGGTCTGGTGGGGAACCAGTAGGTGTACTGGTCCGAGCGGCTGCCGGGCGTTCCGGTGTAGTGGTCGGAACCGTAGTGCCGCCAGTTGTGGTAGCCGTAGTTGCCTTCCTCGCTCCAGACCTTGCCGTCGGAGTCGAAGACGTAGACGTCGTAGGAAGCGGATGCGTCCTTGCCCTGGTAGTGGACGGTGCCGAAGCAGTTGGCTTTCTGGAGGACGTCCTCCTTGAAGCCGCGGCCGGCCCGGAAAATGCTGATGTTGTACTCACCCTTGGTGAGGTACGCGAGCCTCTTCTCCAGGCTCTCCACGAAGCCCGCCTGGTCGGCGCGCGTCTCGGCGCTCTTCTTGGCCTCGTCGATGAGGGCCTTGACGAAGTTGGCCCCGGAGAAGATCCCGCCGATGAGGGCCCCGGCTTCGGCGCTGAGCCCGCCCTCGGAGCTCCTGGGCGTGATGGCCCCGGTCCTGACGACGGGCTTGCCCACTCCGTTGACGAACTGACGGCATACCAGGCCTTCGGTGCTGTCCGCGGAGGCGGTGGCGGGCGCGACGACGCCGACGGTGGCCGTGGCCGCCAGGGCCGTGACGGCCACCGTCAGGGCCCGGGTGAATCTGCGTAACATGAAGAGTTCGACTTCCTGCTGCAAAGGATGATCCGGGCGGCGCCCGGAGATCGGTTCGCCAGGAAGGTACGAATTGTCGATCAACAAACGATCAACGCGAAACCTGTGCTTTGAGCCTTCACTCCTCAACGATCTCCCGCCGCACCGAGCCTTGAAGGCGGACGCCGCCTGCGCGGCGCACCCGATGGTCTTGTGCGTGGGGGCAGCAGGGGTGGCCTGTGACGGTTGGTAGTGGGTCACGCGCTGGCTGATCGTCTGCCGGGCGGGGTCGCGGGCCCTCGGAGTGATCGTCCCCGGACGGTCCCGGGTGCGGCGTATGCGTCGGAAGTGGCCAGTGGGATGGCGGAAGGCCGCGGGAGATCGGTGAGGGCAGGAAGGCGGGGCGGCGTATTGAAGATCAATTGGTGGTTGTTGATCTATGTGGGCGCCCGCTAGAACCAGGAGCAATCCATCGGATCAGGTAGAACCCGGACACCACTTCTCAGGATGTAACCACCAGTTTCTAAACTTGGGCACAAATTGAACACATCCCCTCTCCATACTGGCCTCGATGGTCTAGATTGACCGTGCTTCAGCCGTTCGGTCGCAAGGCGACCAATGATGATCTATAGGTCTGACGCCACGGACAGCCAGCAATCACGTCCCCGGCGCCAGTCGTGAGCAGTGATCAATTCTCGGAGCCCGGGAGGGGGCCTTGGGTGCGGGGAGCACCCGGGGTTTCGACGGGTTTCCGCGCACCTCGAGAGTCTGGCAGGGCACGCGAGTCCGCTGCCGCCAGGGTGAGTTGTTCAAGTAGCGCTGCATCAGCCGGGCATGTCATGCGCCCGCGGCGGGGGCCTCCCGAGGTGAGGAACAGCGTGGCGCGGGGGGCGGGGGCCTCCCGAGGGGGAGGGACAGTGTTGGGCGAACATGTCGAACCCACTGGTGACCTGGGGGGGTCTGTGCAGCAGGGGGAATTAGTCAACCCGCTTTCGTCGGCGCGCGGGCGTCTGGCGAGCGGGGAAATCAGCCATTCAACCATCGACTGGGAACAGCGATATCGCCGTACCGTGATCACCAGCGATACCGTGGCCACCGCCTTCGTGGTGGCGGCGATCGGCCTTTTCTTCGGGGCCCGGGACGCGGCCAACTGGCACGAGAAGTGGGGAATTCTCGCATTCGGCACCGAGTTGCTGGTGGTGGGAGCGCTTGCGGTGAGCCGGTCGTGGGCTCCGGCCGTGCTCGGCCAGGGCGCCGAGGAATTCCGCAGGCTCGGACGCTCGCTGTTCACGGCGGCCGTTGTATTGGCGCTCGGCGGGATTGCTCTCACCTCGCGCAATATCAAGCTATGGATCTTCGTCGCGATCCCGGCGATCGCGCTCGTGACCATGACCGAGCGGTATCTGCTGCGCCTGTGGCTGCATAAACAGCGGAAGGAAGGACGGTGCCTGAGACCGGTGCTCGCTGCCGGGAGTCTGGCCACCGTGCGCGACCTGATCACCCGGGCCCGCAAGTTCCCGCACCTCGGCTGGCGGGTGGACGCGGTGTGCACGGCGGACGGCCTCGGGCTCGACGGTGACCAACTGGACGGAGTGCCGGTCGTCGGCCGACTGGCTGACGTCGCGGGTCACGTCCGCCGCGACGGCTACCGTGTCGTCGCGGTCACACCGGACCCGCACTGGTCACCGGACCGGCTGCAGCGGCTGGCCTGGAACCTCGAAGGCAGCGATGCCGAGATGGTCGTGGCCCCCGTACTGATGGAGGTGGCGGGACCGCGGCTGCACGTCGACGCGGTGCTCGGGATCCCGCTGCTGCGGGTCAGCATGCCGACCTTCACCGGGGGCCGCCGGGTGATCAAAGGGGTCGTCGACCGGCTGGGCGCGGCGGCCCTGTTGATGGTGTTCGCGCCGCTGATGGTGCTCGTCGGGCTGATCGTGCTGGCGGACAGCCGGGGCGGGGCGCTCTACCGCCAGCGCAGGGTCGGCAAGGACGGCCGCGAGTTCACCATTTTCAAGTTCCGCACCATGGTTGCCGGGGCCGACGCGGCACGTGCCCAGCTGGCCCACCGCAACGAGGGCGCAGGCCTGCTGTTCAAGCTCCGCCGGGATCCGCGGGTGACCCGGGTGGGCGCGGTGCTGCGCCGGTACTCCATCGACGAGCTCCCGCAGCTGTTCAACGTGCTCACCGGATCGATGTCGCTCGTCGGACCGCGGCCTCCGCTACCGGAGGAGTCCGCGGTGTACGGGCCGGACATCCGGCGGCGGCTCCTGGTCAAGCCCGGGCTCACCGGCCTGTGGCAGATCAGCGGACGCAGCGACCTGCCGTGGGAGGAAGCGGTCCGGCTCGACCTGCGGTACGTGGAGGACTGGTCGCTCGCCCTCGACGCAGTGATCTTGTGGAAGACGCTGCGCGCGGTGCTCCAGGGCCAGGGGGCCTACTGATGTGTGGGGGGCGTCGTCCGACCGGCGCACGGAAGGCAGGCCGCAAGGGCGTGCCTGGGGGGAGGAACGGAAGATGAGAGTCAGCGTCTTAGGGCTCGGCTACGTGGGCTGCGTGTCGGCCGCGTGCCTGGCCGGCCAGGGCCATGAGGTCATCGGGGTGGACGTGAACCAGGCGAAGGTCGACCTGGTCAACGACGGCAAGGCCCCGGTGGTCGAGGAGCGCATCGGCGAACTCACCGCCGAGGTCGTGCGGGCCGGGGCGTTACGCGCCACCTGCGACGTCCGCGAGGCGATCATGGGCAGCGAGGTGTCGCTGGTCTGCGTGGGCACGCCGTCCGAGCCCAACGGCAGCCTGTGCACCACGTACTTGGAGCGGGTCACCGAGCAGATCGGCGCCGCGCTCGCCGAGCGCAAGGAGCTGGGCGGCGGGCGGCACACCGTCGTGTTCCGCAGCACCATGCTCCCGGGCACCTGCCTGAACCTGCTGGTACCGATCCTGGAGAAGTACGTCGGCGGCACGGCCGGGACGGACTTCGGGGTCGTGGTCAACCCGGAGTTCCTGCGCGAGGGCACCAGCGTGCGGGACTTCTTCGACCCGCCCAAGACCGTCATCGGCGAGCTCGACCCGGCCAGCGGCGACGCGGTGGCGGCGCTGTACGACGGATTGCCAGGCGAGGTGTTCCGGGTGCCGGTCCCGACGGCCGAGGCGATCAAGTACGCGGACAACGCCTTCCACGGCCTCAAGATCGGCTTCGCGAACGAGCTGGGCGCGGTGTGCCAGGCGCTCGGAGTGGACTCGCACCAGGTGATGGACGTGTTCCTGGCCGACCGCAAGCTGAACATCAGCCCCGCCTACCTGCGGCCCGGCTTCGCCTTCGGCGGCTCCTGCCTGCCCAAGGACTTACGCAGCCTGGTCCACGCGGCGCGGCGGGCCGACATCTCGGTGCCCATCCTCGCCCACGTACTGCCCTCCAACTCCGACCATCTCCAGCGCGCGGTGGACCTGGTCGAGCGCACCGGCAAACGCCGGGTTGGCCTGTTCGGTCTGTCCTTCAAACCCGGCACCGACGACCTCCGCGAGAGCCCGCTCGTCGAGCTGGCGGAGCGGCTCTTCGGCAAGGGCTACGACCTGAAGATCCACGACGCCAATGTGAGCCTGTCCCGGCTGGTCGGCGCGAACCGCGAGTACATCGAGACCCGGCTGCCGCACCTCGGGCAGCTGCTCGCGGACTCCGTCGGCGAGGTGCTCGAGCACGCCGAGGTGTGCCTGGTCGGGACCAAGGATCCGGCCGTCCTCTCAGCGTTGCCCCATGGCGCGGGACCGGTGCTGATCGACCTCATCCGCCTTCCCGACGCCGAGGCGCGCCGGACCGAACCGGGGTACATGGGCCTTGCTTGGTGACACATCGTTCGACGACACAGCCAGCGGCGACCGGCCGGGCCGGCGCGCGCTGATCCTGGTGGAGAACCTGTCGGTGCCGTTCGACCGGCGGGTGTGGCAGGAGTGCACGACGCTGCGCGACGCGGGCTGGGAGGTGCACGTCATCTGTCCCCGGGGGGAGAAGCGGGACACGGAGCCGGAGGCGGTGATCGACGGGGTGCGGATCCACCGCTACCCGTTGCGCGCGGCCACCGGAGGGCCCGCCGGATACCTGCGGGAGTACGGATCGGCGCTGTGGCACACGGCCCGCCTCGCCCGCAAGGTCGGCCCGGTCCACGTGGTCCACGCCTGCAACCCGCCCGACCTGCTGTTCCTGCCCGCACGGTGGCTGACGCGGCGCGGCGCGCGGTTCGTCTTCGACCAGCACGACCTGGTGCCCGAGCTGTACCTCTCCCGGTTCGACCGGGGCAAGGACCTGCTCTACCGCGCCGTGTGCGCGCTGGAACGGCGGACCTACCGGGCCGCGGACATCGTGCTCGCCACGAACGAGAGCTACCGGGATGTCGCGCTGCGCCGTGGCGGCAAGCGGCCCGAGGACGTCTTCGTGGTGCGCAGCGCGCCCGACACCGACCGGTTCCACCCCGTACCGCCCGAGCCGGAGCTGAAGCGCGGCAAGCCCCATCTGCTGTGCTACCTGGGCGTGATGGGCCCGCAGGACGGCGTCGACTACGCGTTGCGGGCCCTGGCGAAGCTGCGCGACGAGGTCGGGCGGACCGACTGGCACGCGGTGTTCGTCGGTGCGGGCGACGCCTTCGACGACATGGTGCAGCTGTCCCGGCAGCTCGGTCTCTGTGAGCAGGTGCAGTTCACCGGGCGCATTCCGGACGCCGACCTGGTGCGCTACTTGTCCACCGCGGACGTGTGCCTCTCGCCCGACCCGCGCAATCCGCTCAACGACGTGTCGACCATGAACAAGGTCCTGGAGTACATGGTGATGGGCCGGCCGATCGTCTCGTTCGACCTCCGGGAGGCGCGGGTCTCCGCCGGTGACGCCGCCGTCTACGCGCAGGCCAACAACGAGGCCGAATTCGCCGGGCTCATCGCGCAGTTGCTGGACGATCCGGAGCAGCGGGCCCGGATGGGCAAGGTCGGCCAGGAGCGGATCAGCGGTCAGCTCGCCTGGCGGAATTCGCAAGCGTCGCTGCTCGCCGCCTACGCCGCGGCCTGCCGTGACCACGCTCCGGTGTCGGCGGGCGGCCCGTTCCGGGCACAGAGGAGGCAGCGGCGTTGAGCGATGACGCAATACGCCTGGTCACGATCGGGCGGATCCTCCGTCGGCGCTGGCGGCTGCTCGCCATCGTCGCCGTGGTGGGCGGGCTCGTCGGCTACGGAGCCTCCCTGCTGTTCCCACCGAGTTATACGACGTCGGCATCGGTACTCCTCGCGGGGCAGTGGGAGGAGCGCGAGCTGCTGACGCAGGCGGAGATCGCGGCCAGTTCGGCGGTGGTCGACCGGGTGGCCGCCACACCCGACTGGACCGGTGTCAGCGGCAGCGAGCTGCGGGACCGAGTGAGCGCCAAGGCCGCCGAAGGGAACATCATCAAGATCTCGGGTACGGCCGGCACCCCGGAGCGCGCGCAGCGGCTCTCCGACCAGGTGGCCCAGCAGTTCGTCACCTTCGCCGCGCGGATCGCGGGCGACAGCACCGCCCCCGACGAGGCGACGGGGCCCGAGACACTGCGACAGAAGGTGGTGCAGACCAACCGCCGCATCACCGACCTGGCCAATGCGGCCGACCCTGGGCGGACCGTGGAGAGCGTGCAGGCCCGCACCGAGTTGGAGAAGCTGCGTACCGCGCTGCAGGAGGCCATGAAGAAGCTGGACGAGGCCGACCCGGCGAGCAACAAGGCCAACATGGTCGTCATGGGTCCTGCGGCCCGGCCGACCGGCGAGGCACCGCCCACGAGGACGCAACTCATCGTCGCCGGGGCGCTGTTGTTCTTCCTCTTCGCGGTCATCGGCCATCTCACCGCCGCACGGGTGAGCCGCCGACTGCGCACCGAAACGGAGATCGCCGCGGCGCTGGGCTCGACGCTCCTCGGCACCGTCGACGTGCCCGCGGAGCCGTCCGCGTACCGGCCAAGAGGACCTGGCCCGCAGGCCTGGATCCGTCGGCTGCTCGGCGTCGACACCCGGTGGGACGTACCGACGCCGCGGGTGTCCGGCAACGAGGCCGGCGCACGAATCCGCTACCGGAGGGTGTGCGCTCGTCTCCGGGAGAAGCTGCCGGCCTCCCGGCGGCTGCTGGTGGTCGTACCGGAGGGCGACGAGATCGCCCGCCGGGCCGCCGGGCAGCTCGTCGCCGAGGCCCAGAGCGATCCTTCTCCGAGCTCTTCGAGCAGGGGATATCCCATGCTGCGGATGGTGGAAGTCCCGGTGTCCCGGCCACTGGTGCCGGACCGCGGCACCGAGTCCGGTGCCCTGGTCGTGCTCAGCGCGGGCAGCTGGACCGCGGCGGAGCTCGCCGGCATCGCCGAGGCGTGTGCGGACGGCAGACACGAGGTGGTCGGTGTCGTCGTCGCCGGCACGGTCCGGGACCGTCCGACGCGGACCGCCGACCAACCTCCGCGTCACGCCACACCGGCGATCGCGGTTGCCGACGACGCGAGGGGAGGCTGAGGATGACGACGAGCAAGACGTCCGAGTCGTCGACGGCCACTCCGCTGCTGGACCTGCAGGCGCTGGTGGTGGCGGTGCGCAGGCGCCGCCGTCTCTGGTGCGCCATGGCGCTGCTGGGGCTGCTGGCCGGCGCGGCGGTGGCGGTCCTGCTGCCGCCGCAGCCGGCCGCGGTGACCAAGGTGCTGGTCGCGCATCAGGAGGACCAGCCGAACGACACCGGAACGCTGATCCGTACCGACGTCGAGCTGCTGGGGACCACGCGGATCGCCGCCCAGGCCCTGCGGTCCCTCAAGTCCCCGGAGAACCCGGAAGACTTCATGCGGAACTACCGGGGTACCGGCTTGACCAACAACGTGCTGCAGATCGATGTGACAGCTGACAGCGAGGCGCAAGCGGTGGCCCGGGCCAAGGCGCTGGCCGACGCGTTCGTCGCGGACCATGTGAAGCGGATGCGGGACGCCGCGAGCGCCGAGGCCAAGGCCCTGCGCGACCAGCGTGACCGCATGCGCAACGAGCTCGCCGAGGTCAACAAGGCGATCGGGGACCGCTCGCCGGAGAGCGACCCGAAGGCGTCGGCGAGCATCGAGACGCTCTTCGCCCGCCGGGCCGAACTCAACTCACGGATCGCCGACTTCGACCAGCGCGCCGAGGACGCGCGCATCGGCACGCCCAAGCTCATCGCCGGCACACAGATCGTGGACGCCCCGCGCGCGGTGCGGCACTCCCTTCCCAGGGCCGCTGTCACCGACGCCGGGATCGGGCTCGTCCTCGGCCTCGCCCTCGGACTCGCGGTGGCCGCGGTCGGCGCGGTGGTGGCGGACCGCCCCGTGCTGCGCCGGGAGATCGCGGCGAACCTGGGCGCCTCGGTCATCGCGGAGCTGCGCAGCGCGCCCCGCCTGCCGGCCGGACCGTGGCAGCTCCGGCGGACCCGGGCGGCACACGAACGGCTCACCACGACCCTGGCCCGCACCGTGCGCGGCTCCGCGGAACCGGTGTCGCTGCTGGAACTGGGCTGTGCGCGCAGCACGAGCGTGATCGCCCTGGACGTCGCCAGGGCACTGGCGGCGGAGCGGCAGGTGGTCATCGTCGACGCTCTGCCGGGACAGCAGCTCGCAGCCGGCCGCCCGAAGCCGGGAGACCCGGCCGTGGTCAGCGGCGAGCGTGCCGCGGCCATGCCACGTCAGGTGCGCAGGATCGGCGTCGGCTCGGTCGCGCCCGGCACGGCGTGGACCGACCTCCAGTACCTCGGTGGCCGGACGGTGCTCGTCGTACGTGCCGGGCACGGCAGCGCCGCATGGCTGCACACCGTGGCGCGGCAGCTCGCGGACCAGCGCATCGCGGTGATCGGTGTGGTGCTGATCGACCCCGATCCGCGTGACCGGACCGACGGCACGCTGTGGGACGGGCTGCACATCGCGCTACGGGGCCATAGCGAGCAGCTGGCCCGGCAGAACGACGGGGGTACCTCCCACGCCGTTGAGGCAGTGGGGGAGGGCCAGCTGCGGACGGAGCGGCCGTCATGGGCCGTACGAGTCCCGGACACCGATCAGGAGGCGCGGTAAGACGTGTGTGGCATAGCAGGCACCTACCGGTGGCCGGACGGGAAGGTCGTGACCGACCGGCTCACCGACACCCTCGCCCATCGCGGTCCGGACGGGGCGGGACGGTACAGCCATCCCGCCGGTGACGGTGAAGTGCACCTGGGGCACCGCCGGTTGGCCATCATCGACCTGTCCGAGACCGGCGCCCAGCCGATGGTCTCGGGCGGCCTCTCCCTCACGTACAACGGGGAGCTGTACAACGCGCCCGAGCTGCGTGCCGAGCTGGCGGCCGCCGGGGTGCGCTTTCGCGGTACCTCCGACACCGAGGTGCTCCTTGAGGCCTGGCGGCGCTGGGGCACCGACTGCCTGCCCCGGCTGCGCGGCATGTTCGCGTTCGGGATCTTCGACGAGCGCACCGGTGAACTGGTGCTCGCGCGCGACCAGTTGGGCATCAAGCCGCTGTTCCTGCTCCGGCGCGGCCAGGGCCTGGTGTTCGCCTCCGAGCTGAAGGCGCTCGCCACCGCCACCGGCGGTCCGCTGGAGGTGGACCATGCGGCACTGGTGGCCTCGCTCCTCTACTACTGGGTGCCGGACTCGCGCTGCGCGTTCCGTGAAGCGGAGAAGCTGCCACCGGGGAGCTGGCTCAGATGCCGGCCCGACGGCCGGGTGGAGCGCGGCCGGTACTGGAACCTCCGGGACGTCGCCCACGAGGCCCAGGGCGCCGGGCAGCCGGACCTGGCCGCCGTCGTCGAGGAGTCGACCCGGCGGCACCTGCTCTCCGACGTACCCGTGGCGACCTTCCTCTCCGGCGGCCTCGACTCCAGCTACCTGACCGCGCTTGCCGCCCGCCACCAGCCGGGGATCTCCGCGTACACGATTGGATTCCGCCCGGAGGACGCCAAGTTCGAGGCGATGCCGGACGACCTGCGCTACGCCCGGCAGGTGGCCGAGCGATTCGGCGTCGATCTGCACGAGATCGAGATCGCGCCGAACGTGCTCGACCTGCTGCCGCGGATGACGTACCACCTGGACGAGCCGATCGGCGACCCCGCCGCGATCAACACCTTCCTGATCTGCGAGGCCGCGCGGGAGGCCGGCGTCAAGGTGATGCTCTCGGGGATGGGCGCCGACGAGCTGTTCGCCGGGTACCGCAAACACCTGGCCAACCTCCTTGCGCTGCGCTACCAGCGCATCCCGCGGCCCCTGCGGCGCGGCCTGTACGCGACCGTGGACCGGCTGCCGGTCGCCACGGCCCGCCGGGGATACCGGTCGGTGCGCTTCGCCAAGCGGTTCCTCTCCTTCGCCGAGCTGCCGGAGGAGACCGCGTTCCGCCGCAGCTACACCATGTACGACCAGGACGAGCTGCTCGCCCTGGTCGACCCGGACCTGGCCCCGGCGGTCGAGGACGTGCTGACCGAGCACGCGGACATCTACCAGGACAACGACCTCGACGACTTCGTCAACCGCATGTGCCTGGGCGACGCCCGGATGTTCCTGCCGGGCCTGAACCTCACGTACACGGACCGCTCCAGCATGGCCGCGTCGACCGAGGTACGGGTGCCGTACGTGGACGTCGAGGTGGTCGAGGCGGCCTTCGCCGTGCCGGGCGATCGCAAGATCGTCGGACGGCAGGGCAAGGCCGCCCTCAAGGAGGCGGCCACCTCGATCCTGCCCAAGGAGATCGTCTACCGGCCCAAGGGCCTGTTCAGCGCCCCGCTGCGGGCCTGGATGAGCCGGGATCTGGCACCGCTGGTGCGCGAGGTGGTCAACGACGGCGTACTCGTCAACTCCGGGCTCCTGCGCCGCGACGCGCTGGCCCGCATGGTCGCCGAGGACGCCGCCGGGCAGCGGGACTTCTCCAAGCATCTGTGGCATGTGCTGACCCTCGAGTACTGGTATCGCGACGCGACCTCTGGGTCCGGCCAGAGCACTCGGTTAACGGCTTAGGAATCAGAGGAGTTCGGGTGAAACAGGTTGTGCAGAACTACAAGAGCGGCGAGCTGGCGGTGCTCGACGTGCCGGTGCCGGGGTGCAAGCAGGGCGGTGTGCTGGTCCGCACCGCCTACTCGCTGATCTCCACCGGAACCGAGCTCATGAAGGTGTCCGAGGCCGGCATGTCGATGCTGGGCAAGGCCCGCTCCCGCCCCGACCAGGTGGCCAAGGTCATGCAGAGCGTGGCCACCAACGGGGTGCCCGCCACCTACCGCAAGGTGATGGGCAAGCTGGACTCCTACACGCCGCTGGGCTACTCGCTGTGCGGGGTGGTCGAGCAGGTCGGCGCCGGGATCGAGGACGTGGCGGTCGGCGACCTCGTGGCCTGCGCCGGCAACGAGCACGCGCTGCACGCCGAGCTGAACTGGGTGCCGAAGCACCTCTACACCCCGGTGCCGGACGGCCTCGCGCCGCGGCACGCGGCCTTCGGCACCGTCGGGTCGATCGCGTTGCAGGGCGTCCGCCGCGGCGAGCCGCAACTCGGCGACGCGGCCCTGGTCATCGGCCTCGGCCTGATCGGGCAGTTGGTGGTGCAGCTGCTGACCGCCTCGGGCGTCCGCGTCGTCGGGGGCGTCCCCGCCCCGGTGCGCTGCGAGCTCGCCGAGCGCCTGGGCGCCGCGGCCTGCGGCGATCCCGCCTCCGCGGCCGTGGAGGCTTACGTCGCCGAGCTCACCGGCGGTCACGGAGTGGACCAGGTGTACCTGGCCGCAGGCGGCGGCAGCAACCAACCCGTCGAGCTGGCCGCCCGGTTGAGCCGGGACCGCGGCCGCGTCGTCGACATCGGCAAGTGCCGCCTGGACCTGCCGTGGAACGCGTACTACGAGAAGGAGCTCGACGTCCGGTTCTCCCGCAGTTACGGTCCCGGGCGCTACGACCCGGAGTACGAGCTGGCGGGACGCGACTACCCGATCGGCTACGTCCGCTGGACCGAGCGCCGCAACCTGGCGTGCTTCCTCGACCTCATGGCCCGCGGCCGCATCGACGTGGAGCCGTTGGTCTCCCACATCGCCGACTTCGACGACGCGGTCGAGACGTACCAGAGCCTGAAGGACGGCGACTTGAAGGCCGTGGCCGTGCTGTTCCGCTACCCCGAACAGGCGGGGAAAGCGGAGGAAACGGCGGCCCCGATGGTGGCCGTGCCCGCGGTGTCCGTGAAGCGGAGACCGGCCCGCGCCGCCAAGACGCCGGTACGCCTTGCGTTCATCGGCGCGGGCAACTACGCGACGTCGATGCTGCTGCCGCACCTGGCGCAGCGCGACGGCGTCGAGCTGTCGACCGTCGTCACCACGACGGCGCTGTCCGCGGCCAACGCGCAGCGGAAGTTCGGCTTCGCCGAGGCGACCACCGATCTCGACGCCGTGCTCGGTGACAAGTCCGTCGACGCGGTGTTCGTGGTCACCCGCCACAGCTCGCACGCCGAACTGACCCGAAGAGCGCTCCTGGCCGGCAAGGCGGTGTTCGTGGAGAAGCCCCTGGCCCTCACCGAGGACGAACTGGCCGACGTGCTCGCGGCGGTGCAGGAGTCCGGCAACGACCGGCTGCAGGTGGGCTTCAACCGCCGGTTCGCGCCACTCCTTCAGGAGGCCAGGCAGCGGTTCGGCGCCCGGACCGGTCCGGCGAGCCTGCGCTACCTGGTCAACGCGGGCCGGCTGCAGCACGGCAGCTGGTACCTCCAACAGGGCACCGAGGGCTCGCGGTTCGCCGGCGAGGGCGGACACTTCATCGACACGGCGAGCTGGCTGCTCGGAGCCGACCCGGTCTCGGTGTACGCGGTCGCCACGTCCGGCAACGAGGACCTGCAAGCAGTGCTGCGCTACCCGGACGGGTCCACCGCCACCATCAGCTACGTCACCACCGGCGCGCCCGGCTTCCCCAAGGAGACCCTCGACCTGGTCGCGGACGGCAAGGTGCTGCGGCTCGACGACTTCGTCCGCGCCTCGGTGTACGGGCAGAAGCGGTGGGTCAGCTCCCGGCTGCCCAAGGCCCGGGACAAGGGACAGAACGCCGAACTGGCCGCATTCGTCAAGGCCGTGCGGACCGGCGGGCCGATGCCCGTGCCGCTGGACTCGCTGGTCGCCACCACGGCGGCCACCCTCGCCGTACAGACCGGCCTGGCCGGCGGCGCGCCGGTGACGTTGGCGAGGGCGCGATGACGGTGAGCTCGGGGAGTGCGGGCTGGTACCTGCGGCGGCTCTCCCGAATGGGACCACGGGAGATCGGCGGCCGGGTGGGCGACGCGGTGCGCAGGCGGCGGTGGCGGTCGGCGCGGCCCAACTGCCCGAGGGTGAGCGGCGCCCGGTTCACCGCGCTCCTGCCCGCCGGGACGATCGCCGCGATACCTCCGGACGCCGCGAAACGTCTCGTCGCCGAGGCGGACCGGCTGATGCACGGGCACGCCGAGTACTTCGGAGTGGTCCGCGAGGACCTGGCCGACCCGGACTGGTGGTACGACCCCAAGACCGGGCGCCGGGCTCCGTGGGGCTACGCCTTCGACGTGCCGTACCGGAACGAGGACGCGGTCGGGGACATCAAGCAGATCTGGGAACTGTCCCGGCACCAGTACCTCACCGTGCTCGCCGCCGCCTACGCGATCACCGGGAACGAGCGGTACGCCGAGCGGGTGGCCGCGCACCTGCGGTCGTGGTGGACGGCCAACCCACCGCTGCGCGGCGTGCATTGGATCAGCGGCATCGAGCTGGGCATCCGGCTGCTGTCCTGGGTGTGGATCCGCCGGCTGCTCGACGGCTGGCCGGGCGCGGCCGGTCTCTTCGAGGGCAACCCGGTGGCGCTGAACCAGATCTGGCACCACCAGCGCTGGCTGGCCGCCTTCCCCAGCCGGGGGTCCTCGGCGAACAACCACGTCATCGCCGAGGCCGCCGGGCAGTTCGCCGCGGCCTGCGCGTTCGGGTGGTTCCCCGCATCGGCGCGCTGGCGAGCCGGCGCCCTGCGGTCCCTGGAGCGGCATCTGCGCGGCAACACCTTCCCCTCCGGCCTCAACCGCGAGCTGGCCACCGAGTACCACGGACTGGTGCTGGAACTCGGCCTGGCCGCGGTGGCCGAGGCGGATGCCGCAGGCGTGCCGGTCCCCGCGTCGATCCGCCTGGTGCTGCTGCGGATGACCGACGCGCTCGCGGCCGTCGTGGACAACCGATTACGGCCGCCGCGCCAGGGGGACGCGGATGACGGGCACGGGCTCATCCTGGACGGCGCGGGCACCGACCGCTGGGCCTCGCTCCTGGCCACCGGGGACGCCATGTTCGGCCGGCTCGACTGGTGGCCGGCGGTGACCGGAACCGATGTGCGCACCCCGCTGCTGGCCGCGCTCATCCGGCCGTACGCAAAGAACGGTGCCGTGTCCCGCCCGGCAAGCCGACCGGGCCATTTCGCCGACGCGGGGCTGACGATCCTGCGTGGCCCGGAGGAGATCTGGTGCCGCTGCGACGGCGGTCCGCACGGCTTCCTGTCCATCGCCGCGCACGCCCACGCGGACGCGCTGTCCGTGGAGGTCCGGCACGACGGTGTCGACGTGCTCGCCGACCCGGGGACGTACTGCTACCACGGGCAGCCCGAGTGGCGGCAGTACTTCCGGTCGACCCTCGGACACAACACCCTGCAACTGGACGGCGCCGACCAGTCCGTTTCCGGCGGTCCGTTCCTGTGGACCCGGCATGCCCGCAGCCGCGTCCTGGTCGCGGACACATCCGGCGGGGGCGTGGCCAAGTGGTGCGCCGAGCACGACGGCTACCAGGGCACCGTGCACCGCCGCCGGGTGGAACTGGCCGCCGCAGCGAAGGAGTTGCGGGTGGTCGACGAGGTGCGCGGCCCGCGCCGGGCCGTGCGCCTGGCGTTCCACCTCGGCCCGGCGATCACCGCCGACCTGGTGGACAACCGGGCCGAGCTCACCTGGACCCGGGACGGCGAGGACCGCTCCGCCGTACTCGACCTGCCCGCGCAGCTGCGCTGGCGGGCGCATCGCGGCGAGAGCGACCCTTCCCCGAGCTCTGCGAGCAGGGGATACCCCATCCTGGGCTGGTACTCCGCCGGCTTCGGGCGCAAGGAACCCGCCACCACGCTGGTCGGCACCGGCTTTGCCGACGGCACGGCGCTGTCGGGGGAGTTCACCACCGTACTCAGGTTCTGCGGCTAGGGAGGACGCGTGGGGATCAAGTGGCGGAACTGGGCGGTGCCGGTGGCGGCGCCGGCCCTGCTGGCGACCGGCTGTGTGAGCACGCCGGGCGCCCCGGCGGAGCCGACCGCCCAGCCATCCACGTCCGTGGCCCGGTCCGTGGCCCGGGTGTGCGCCAAGCCCGCGGCCGGTCCCGCGAAGGCGCCGGCGGGCGCGGTGACGGTCGACCCCGCGGTGGTCGGCGACCTGGCCGCGAAGACCAAGAGCAGCCCCCCGAACACCACGTTCTGGCTTCGGCCGGGCCGGCACCGGCTCGACCCGGACCGCTACGCCCAGGTCGTCCCCAAGCAGGGGAACCGCTACCTCGGCGCGCCGGGCGCGGTGCTCGACGGCCGCAAGACCAACCAGTACGCGTTCGGCGGCAGTGCGCGTGACGTCACCATCCGCTACCTGACCGTGCAGCGTTTCGTCCCGCCGCACGACGAGGGCGTCGTCAACCATGACTCGGCCGACGGGTGGGTGATCGAGCACGCGACGATCCAGCACAACTCCGGCGCCGGGCTGATGGCCGGCGTCCGCCAGCAGGTCCGCGCCAACTGCCTGCGCGCCAACGGTCAGTACGGCATGAACGCGTACAAGGCCAAAGGCCGTATCAGCGGCCTGGTGGTCGAGGGCAACGAGATCGTGGGCAACAACACCGGCGACTGGGAGCGGAGGCGGAAGGGCTGCGGCTGCACCGGAGGCATCAAGTTCTGGGCCGTCGACGGCGCCGACATACGCGGCAACTGGGTGCACGACAACCGCGGAACCGGGCTGTGGGCGGACACCAACAACAACGACTTCCGCATCGAGAACAACGTGATCGAGGCCAACGACGGTGCCGCGCTGATCTACGAGACCAGCTACAACGCGGTCATCCGGAAGAACACGATCCGGCGGAACAACTGGGTCGAGGGCCGCAAGGCAGCCGAGCGCGGCGACAGCTTCCCGTTCGCGACCGTCTACCTGTCCGAGTCCGGCGGCGAACCACGGATCCGAGCCCGCACGGACAAGATCGAGATCTACCGGAACGTGCTGGAGAACAACTGGTCCGGGATCACCCTGTGGGAGAACGCCGACCGGTTCTGCAACAGCCCCGCCAACACCTCCTCCGGTGACTGCACGTTGCTGGTGAAAAGCACCGACCGCTGCGCGCGGCCGGCGATCGCCGCACCACCGCTCTACGCCGACTGCCGGTGGAAGACCCAGCGGGTGGACATCCACGACAACCGCTTCGTGCTGGACCCCTCCGTCGTCGAGTGCACGGACAAGTGCGACCGCATGGCGGTGCTGGCCAACTACGGCACCTATCCGGACTGGTCGCCCTACCAGGGCGAGCGGGTGGCCGAGGCGATCACCCGCAAGCAGCACAACCGCTGGCACGACAACGTCTACCGCGGACCGTGGAAGTTCGTGGCCCACGACCCGAGCCGGGTGCTCGACTTCGGGCAGTGGCAGGGCGCGCCGTACCAGCAGGACGCGGGCAGCACCCTCGACCCTCGGGCCGGTGCTTGAGATGGGCGGGGACCTGCGGCACGGAGGGCTGGCGGGCGGGCCGGACACGGCGGCCACGCGGCCCGGCGCCGCGCAGCGCCCGGCCGGCACACCGAGGACCGTCGGGATCGTCTGGGCGCTGCTGATCCTCAACACGCTCGGCTCCGCCGGGGCGAAGACCATCATTCCGCTGCCCCGCTCCCTCATCCAGCTGGTCACCATGGGCGCGCTGGTCGCCGCGTTCGCGCTGGCGCTCGCGCTCAACCTCCGGCTGCGCATCCGGGCCAGCGCCTTCTTGCTCCTGCTCACCCTGCTGCTGGTGCCGAGCGTGATCTCCAGCGCACAGCTGGAGTCCGGGTTCGGCGCGCTGTTCCGCTGCGCCCGGCTGGCGCTCTTCGTCGGCACGCTGTGGCTGCTCAGCCGCTGGTGGGACGGCGGCCTGACGTTCGTCCGGCACCACATCCGGATGTACTTCGCGGTCCTCGGGTCGGTGGCCGTCGGCCTGGTCCTCTCACCGGGCGCCGCCCTGCCCGACCTCTACGGCGGACGCCTGGTCGGCGCGCTGTGGCCGCTCACCCCGCCGCAGATCGGACAGTACGCCGCGGTGATCATCGGGCTCACCGTGCTGCTCGTACTGGGCCGCCGGACCGACAGGGCCAGTGCGGCGGTCGTCATCGTGCCGTCCCTCGTCCTGCTCGCGCTGACCCACACCCGGACGGCCACGCTCGGCCTGTTCGCCGGGCTGGCATTGGCGATCGGCTCGCTCGTCCTGACCAGCGCCGCCGCCCGCCGGTTCTTCGCGTGGGCGCTGCTGTGCGCCGCCGTGGCCGCGGTGGGCTTCGGCTCCGCGCTGCAGGCGTGGTTCCTGCGCGGACAGAGCCAGGAGTACTTGACCAGCCTCACCGGTCGGGCCACGGTCTGGGACGCCCTGCTCGCAGCCCCCCGGACGACCTCGGAGCAGCTGTTCGGCATGGGCCTGGGCGACAAGTCGTTCGGCGGGCTGCCGATCGACAACAGCTGGCTGGCCGTCTACCACGAGCAGGGGCTGACCGGCACCGCCATCGTGGCCACGATCATCATCGTGCTCGGCGGCGTCGCACTACTGCGGCCACCGTCGCTGCAGCGGGCCTGCGCGATCTTCCTGATCAGCTACTGCGCGATCGCGTCGTACACCGAGGCCGGTCTCGGCGACGCCTCGCCGTACCTGCTGCATCTGACCGTGGCCGCCGCACTGCTGGCGGCACCCGCCGCGGCCCCGCCCATCCCGATGCCCGCGGCCCCTCGACGACATGTCCCGCGATGGGCCCGACGATCGGAGATGACCTGAACATGCACGTCCTCGTGGTGCACAACCGCTACGCCTCGGCACAGCCGAGCGGGGAGAACAAAGTCGTCGACCAGGAGGTGGAGCTGCTGCGCGCGGCCGGCCACCGGGTCGAGGTGTTCGAGCGGCGCAGCGACGACATCGCCGCCCGGTCCCTCCTCGCCAAGGCCGCGGTGCCGCTGCTGGTGCCGTGGAACCCGGCGGTCCGCGCGGAACTCGCCGCCCGGCTGCGCACCTCACGCCCTGACGTGGTCCACGTCCACAACGTCTTCCCGCTCCTGTCGCCCGCGGTCCTCGCCGCCTGCTCCGACGCCGGTGTGCCCGCCGTCGCCACGCTGCACAACTACGCCCAGATCTGCCCGCCCGGCACGCTGCAGCGGGACGGCCGCCCGTGCACCGAATGCGTCGGGAAGGCGCCACTGCCCGCCGTCCGGCACGGCTGCTACCGAAGCTCCCGCCTTGCGACGGTGCCGCTCGCGGTCAGCCTGTCGGTCAACCGGCGGCGGTGGTCGTCCGGCGTGGAGCGGTTCTTCTGCATCTCCGCGGCGCAGCGCGACGTCCTGGTGCGGGCCGGCCTGCCCGCCGAACGCCTTGTGGTGAAGCACAACTTCGTGCCGGACCCGGGCGCCCGCCGATCGGGCGACGGCGAGCATCTGCTCTATCTCGGCCGGCTCGCGGAGGCCAAGGGCGTACGGCTGCTCATGGCCGCCTGGGAGGAGCTCGCCGCCGACGGCGGTGTGGGCGTACCGCTCGTGATCGCCGGCGCGGGGCCGCTGGAGCCGGAGGTGACCGCCTGGGCGGCGGGCCGGGACGACGTGCGATACGTCGGCCTGTACGACACGGCCGAGTGCCAGAAGGCCATCGCCCGGTCGGTCGCCGTGGTGGCTCCCTCGACCTGGCTGGAGGCGTTCGGCCTGGTGGTCGTGGAGGCGATGGCGGCCGGCGTCCCGACCGTCGCCGCCGGTCACGGCGCCTTCGTCGAACTCGTCGAGGACGGGGTGACCGGGCTGCTGCACCGGCCGGGCGAGGCAGCCTCGCTCGCGTCCTGCGTACGCCGGATCGCGGCCGATACGGCCCGCAACCGGGAGATGGGCCGGGCGGCCCGGCGCCGATACGAGCAGGGGTTCAGCCCGGCCGTCGGCCTTCAGCGCCTGGTGGAGGGGTACCGCACCGCGATCGCGGGACGGACGGAATTAATGGGGGGCAATAAATGACACGATGCCGACTCTGCGGCTCGGCGACGCTGGCGAGCGTCGTCGATCTGGGGGCGACGCCACCATGTGAGAGCTTTCTCGCCGCGGACCAACTGGACAAGCCGGAGCCCGCGTACCCGCTGCACCTGCGGGTCTGCACCGACTGCTGGCTCGCGCAGATCCCGCCGCTGATCACGCCGGAGGAGACGTTCAAGGAGTACGCGTACTTCTCCTCGTACTCGACCTCCTGGGTGGAGCACGCGCGCACGTTCGTCGCCGACGCCGTACAGCGGGTGGGTCTCGACTCCGACGGCTCCGAGGCCTTCGTGGTCGAAGTCGCGAGCAACGACGGGTACTTGCTGAAGCACGTGGTGGACCGCGGGATCCGCTGCCTGGGCATCGAGCCGTCGGTGAACGTCGGCGCCGCGGCGCGCGAGGCGGGCGTGCCCACGCTCACGGAGTTCCTGAGCCCGGACACCGGCGCGGCCGTCCGCGCCGAGCACGGCCCGGCGGACCTGGTCGTGGCCAACAACGTGTACGCGCACATCCCCGACGTGGTCGGCTTCACCCAGGGGCTGCGCGCCCTGGTCGCCGACGACGGCTGGGTCTCCATCGAGGTGCAGCACCTGCTGACCCTGATCGAGCAGAACCAGTACGACACGATCTACCACGAGCACTTCCAGTACTACACGGTCGCCTCCGCGATCCGGGCCCTCGCGAGCGGCGGACTCGCGCTCGTGGACGTCGAGTTGCTGCCGACCCACGGCGGCTCCATCCGGCTGTGGGCGCGGCCTGCCGAGGTGGCGGGCGAGCCGAGTGCGCGGGTGTCCGACGTACTGGCCCGCGAGAAGGCCGCCGGCCTGCAGGAGCTGTCCGGGTACACCGAGTTCTCCGCCCGGGTGGCCAAGGTGCGCCGTGACCTCCTCAAGTTCCTCATCGAGGCGGCCGAGCGCGGCGAGACAGTCGTCGGCTACGGCGCTCCGGGCAAGGGCAACACCCTGCTCAACCACTGCGGCATCCGGCCCGACCTGCTCTCCTACACGGTCGACCGCAACCCCTACAAGCACGGCAGGTTCACCCCGGGCACCCGCATCCCGATCCTGCCGCCCGAGCAGATCAGCACCGACCGACCGGACTACGTCCTCGTCCTCCCGTGGAACCTGCGGGACGAACTGGTCGAGCAGCTGTCCTTCGTGCACGCCTGGGGCGGCCGACTGGTCTTTCCCATCCCGGAACTGAGCATTGTCGAGGCCGCGTCTTGAAAGGGCACAGCATGAAGGTCGTACTGTTCTGCGGCGGTTACGGACTGCGCATGCGCAACGGAGCCTCCGACGACATACCCAAGCCGATGGCGATGGTCGGCCCGCGGCCGCTGATCTGGCACGTCATGCGCTACTACGCGTACTACGGGCACACGGAGTTCATCCTGTGCCTCGGGTACGGGGCGCACCACATCAAGAACTTCTTCCTCACCTACGAGGAGACGACGTCCAACGACTTCGTGCTGCGCGGCGGGCGCACCGAGCTGCTGTCCACCGATATCGCCGACTGGACGATCACGTTCGCGCAGACCGGCATCGAGTCGCCGATCGGGGAGCGGCTGCGCCGGGTGCGGCACCACCTGGACGGCGACGAGATGTTCCTCGCCAACTACGCCGACGTGCTCACCGACGCCCCGCTGCCGCAGATGATCGACTCCTTCGCCCGGCGCGACGCCGGTGCGTCGATGATGGTGGTGCCGCCGCAGTCCTCGTTCCACTGTGTGGACCTGGGCGAGGACGGCCTGGTGGGCGGCATCACCGCGGTCAGCGAACTGCCGCTGTGGGAGAACGGCGGCTACTTCGTCCTCCGCCAGGAGGTCTTCGACCACATCCCGGAGAACGGGGACCTGGTCGCCGACGGATGCGCCCAACTGGCCAAGCGCGGACGGCTGGTGGCGCACCAGCACCGCGGATTCTGGAAGCCGACCGACACCGTGAAGGAGCGGGCCGCGCTCGACGACGCGTACGCCCGGGGCGACCGCCCGTGGGCCGTGTGGGAACGGGACGGCGCTGGGGTGAGCGCGTGATCGGGCTCGGGGCCGGACCCCTGGACCGGATCGTCGCGGTGGGCGCGCACTGCGACGACATCGCCATCGGCGCCGGCGGCACACTCCTGACGATGTGCCGCGCGCGGCCGGGCATCCGCGTCGACGCGCTGGTGCTCTCCGGCGGTGGCAGCGAGCGGGAGCAGGAGGAGCAGGCCGCGCTCGCCGCCTTCTGCCCGGGTGCCGAACTGCGGCTGACCGTCCTCAAGTTGCCGGACGGCCGGATGCCGGTGCACTGGGACGAGGCCAAGGCCGCGGTCGAGGAGCTGCGCGCGCGGACCGACCCGGACCTGATCCTGGCCCCGCGCACCGATGACGCGCACCAGGACCACCGCGGCCTGGCGCAGCTGATACCCACCGCGTTCCGCGACCACCTGGTCCTCGGCTACGAGATCGTCAAGTGGGACGGCGACCTCGGCCGTATGGGGGCGTACCAGCCGCTGTCGCCGGAGATCGCCGAACAGAAGGTGCGGCTGCTGCAGGAGCACTACCCCTCGCAGCGGCACCGCCCCTGGTACGACCGGGAGGCCTTCCTCGGCCTCGCGCGGATCCGCGGCATCGAATGCCACGCGCGCTACGCGGAGGCGTTCGCCACCACCAAACTCACGCTCGATCTCGGCACTTCCACTCTGGGGGAATGAACCTTGCGCGTACTGCTGACCGGACACCAGGGCTACCTGGGCACCGTGATGGCCCCGGTCCTCACGGCTGCCGGACACGAGGTCGTCGGTCTCGACTCCGGCCTGTTCGCCGACTGCGTCCTCGGCCCGCCGCCCGCGGACCCGTCCGGGCACCGGGTGGACCTGCGCGACGTCACGGCCGAGCACGTGGCCGGGGCCGACGCCGTGATCCACCTGGCCGCGCTGTCCAACGACCCGCTGGGCTCGCTGGCGCCGGAGCTCACCTACGACATCAACCACCACGCCGCCGTACACCTCGCCCGCCTGGCCCGCGACGCCGGAGTGCGGCGCTTCCTGTACGCGTCGACCTGCTCCGTCTACGGCGCCGCGGGCGGTGACGACCTGGTCACCGAGGACGCCCCGCTGCGCCCGGTGACGCCGTACGCGGAGTCCAAGGTACGGGTGGAGGACGACCTGCACGCACTCGCCGACGGCAACTTCAGCCCGGTATACATGCGCAACGCCACCGCCTTCGGCTACTCGCCCCGGCTGCGCGCCGACATCGTGCTGAACAACCTGGTGGGCCATGCGCTCCTGTCCGGCGAGGTGCTGGTGCTCTCCGACGGCACCCCCTGGCGCCCGCTGGTGCACGCCGCCGACATCGCACGGGCCTTCGCCGCCGCGCTGACCGCGCCGCAAGAAGCGGTGCACGACCGGGCGTTCAACATCGGCAGCGAGGTCAACAATGTCACGGTCGCCGAGATCGCCGAGCAGGTCGCCGAGGCGGTGTCCGGCTCGAAGGTGGTGATCACCGGGGAGACCGGCGCCGATCCGCGGTCCTACCGGGTGGACTTCTCCCGCTTCCGTGCCGCGATACCCGGCTTCGACTGCGAGTGGACGGTGAAGCGGGGCGCGCTCGAACTCGCCGAGGCCTACCGGAAGTTCGGGCTGACCCGGGAGGACTTCGAGCAGCGCTTCACCCGCCTGGCCGTGCTGCGCGCGGCGTCCGACGCGGGCACCGTCGACGACACCCTGCGGCGGCGCCGATGACCACGCCCGGAGAACAGATGCATGCGCTGGTGGAGCGGCTGTACCCGCTCTGCCGGAGCATCACCGGCGACGGTGTGCGCGCCACCCTGGAGATCGTCGGCGAGTACGTCCCGCTGCACGTGCACGAGGTGCCGACCGGGACGCAGGTGCTCGACTGGACGGTGCCGCAGGAGTGGAACATCCGGGACGCGTACGTCGCCGACACCGCGGGCAACCGGGTCGTCGACTTCGCCGCGTCCAGCCTGCACGTGCTCGGCTACAGCGTGCCGGTGTCGCGGACCATGCCGCTGGCCGAGCTGCGCGCGCATCTGCACACCCTGCCGGACCGCCCGAACTGGGTTCCTTACCGCACCAGTTACTACCAGCCGGAGTGGGGGTTCTGCCTGGCCCAGGACACCCTGGACGCGCTGCCCGACGGCGACTACGAGGTGCGCATCGACTCCACACTGGCGGACGGCCACCTCACCTACGCCGAGCACGTGGTCCCGGGGCAGGTCCCGGACGAGGTGATCGTCTCCTGCCACGTCTGCCACCCGTCGCTGGCCAACGACAACCTGGCCGGCATCGCGGTGGCGACGTTCCTGGCCCAGGCGCTGGCAGAGGAAACGCCGTACTACACCTACCGGTTCATCTACGCGCCCGGCACCATCGGGGCGATCACCTGGCTGGCCCGCAACGCGGAGCGGATCGAGCACGTCAAGCACGGCCTCGTGCTGGCCTGCGCCGGGGACTCGGGGCAGCTGACGTACAAACAGAGCAGGCGCGGCGACGCGGAGATCGACCGGGTGATGCGGCACGTGCTCGCCGCCTCCGAACGCCCGCACCACATCACCGAGTTCACTCCGTACGGCTACGACGAGCGGCAGTACTGCTCGCCCGGGTTCGACCTCGGAGTGGGCTCGCTCAGCCGGACCCCGTACGCCGGCTACCCCGAGTACCACACCTCGGCGGACAACCCGGACTTCGTCTCCCCGGAGGCGATGGAGGACACCCTCGCCGTGTGCCGTGAGGCGTTCGCCGTGCTCGACCGCAACCGGCGGTACGTCAACCTCAGCCCCTACGGCGAACCCCAGCTGGGGCGGCGCGGGTTGTACGACTCGCTCGGCGGGCGCAGCGACGCGAAGCAGGCCCAGATGGCCATGCTCTGGGTGCTCAGCCTCTCCGACGGCGAGCACGGTCTGCTCGACGTCGCCGAGCGCTCGGGGCTGCCGTTCGAGGCCGTCGCCGCGGCGGCCGACGCCCTGCACGGCGCCGGGCTGATCAAGGCATGACGTCGATGGCCACCGAGGGGGAGAAGCGGACCGCCAAGCGGTCCATGGCGGGCCGGCTGTCCTGGGGCCTTGCCGACCAGGCGGTCTGCAGCCTGAACAACTTCGCGGTGGGAATCTACGTGGCACGGTCGCTGGGGCTGACCGCGTTCGGCGTGTTCAGCCTGGCCTGGGTGACCTACGGCGTGGTGCTCAACGTCTCCCGGGGCCTTGCCACCGATCCGCTCGTGGTGCGCTTCAGCGGCGTGCCGACGGAGTCCTGGCGTGCGGCGGCGGCCCGGTCGACGGGTACCGCGCTGGGCGTCGGCGGCGCCATCGGTGCGCTGTGCCTGGTGGTCGGGCTCGCTCTCGGGGGCCAGGTGGGGCCCGCGTTCGCCGCGCTCGGTGTCGTGCTGCCGGGGCTGCTGCTGCAGGACGCCTGGCGGTTCTCGTTCTTCGCCGCGGGCACCGGGCGCAAGGCGTTCACCAACGACGTTCTGGCGACCGTCGCGCTCGTTCCGGCCATGGTGGTGGCGGCACGCATGAGCAGCGGGGCCGGCGTGGCCGCCTTCGTGCTGGCCTGGGGCGCGGCCGCCGCGGTGGCCGCGGGGTACGGCTGCCTCCAGTCCGGCATCCGGCCCCGGCTGACCGAAGCGCGCGCGTGGCTTCGCGAGCAGCGTGACCTCGGTTACCGGTACCTGGTCGAGAACATCGGTGTCAGCGGTGCGGCCCAACTGCGGGCGTACGGCCTCGGCTTGATCGTCGGGGTCGGCGCGGTGGGTGTGGTGCGGGGTGCCGAGCTCCTGCTCGGCCCCTTCCTCGCCGTACTGATGGGGCTTTCGCTGGTCACCGTCCCGGAGGCGGCACGGGTGCTGCGGCAGGCCCCGGACCGACTCGCCAGGTTCTGTCTGCTGCTCGGCGCCGGTCTTGCCGCCGCCGCGGTGCTCTGGGGTGCGGCGCTGCTGCTCGTGCCCGACCGGCTCGGCGAGCTCGTGCTCGGCGACGTCTGGGGCTCCGCCTCCGAACTCATCGTGCCGGCCGCGCTCGGTGTCGCGGGCGCCGGGCTCGGCAGCGGCGCGGCGGCCGGGCTGCGCGCGCTCGCCGCCGCCCGGCGCAGCCTGCGCGTCCAACTGTTCGCCTCCGTCTGCTACGTCGGCGGCGGGCTCGGCGGTGCGGCCGTGGCCGGCGCCGTCGGCTCGGCCTGGGGTGTCGCCGCCGCGACCGCCTGCGGCTCGGCCCTGTGGTGGCTGCAACTGCGGGCCGCCCTGCGCGAGCGCCACCGTAATTCCCTTTCCGAAGTGAGGACCACATGACCGGTTTTCGGCGCATTCCCCGGTTGAGCATCGGCCTGCCCGTCTACAACGGCGAGGAGTACCTCGCCGAGTCCTTCGAGGCCTTGCTCGGCCAGACGTACGAGGACTTCGAGCTGGTCATCACCGACAACGCCTCGACCGACGGGACCCAGGGCATCTGCCGCCAGTACGCCGCGAAGGACTCGCGCATCCGCTACCTCCGGCTGCCCCGGAACATCGGCGCCGCGCCGAACCACAACTACGTCTTCACCCAGTGCCGCGGCGAGTTGTTCAAGTGGGCCTCGCACGACGACCTGTACGCCCGCGACCTGCTGCGGCGCTGCGTGGAGGTGCTCGACGAACGCCCGGACGTGATCCTCGCGCACTCCGACCAGGCGGTCATCGACGAGGACGGCAAGGTGAAGGTCCCGTACGCGTACACCCTCGCCACCCACTCGCCGCACGCGCCGGAGCGCTTCCGCAGCCTGCTGTTCGAGCCCGGCGGCGACGACTTCTACGGGGTGATGCGGGCCGACGTGCTGCGCCGGGTGAAGCCGCACGACAGCTACCACCACGCGGACCGCACGTTCGTCGCCGAGATCACCCTGCACGGCCCCTTCCACCAGGTGCCGGAGCTGCTGTACTTCCGCCGCGACCACCCCACCCGCGCCGAGCGCGCGAACCCCTCCAAGCGCTCCCGGTGCGTCAACCTGGACCCGCGCAGGGCAGGGCCGCTGCACCCGACGCCGCGGCTGCTCGCCGAGTACGTCTGGGGCTTTGCCTCGGCGATCCAGCGGGCGCCGCTGTCCTCGGCCGACCGGCGCGCGTGCTACCGGCACCTGCTCACGTGGATGACGAGCCGGGCCAGGCCGGGCGCGGGGGAGCGGGTCGAGGACCGCGCGCCGGTCGACCCGGATCTGCTCAGCGTCTCCCTCGACGACCTCGTCGCCGGACGTGAGGGGCGACAGCCATGAGGTCCACGCACAACACCCCTGTGCGTGTGGGGGTGTTCGGCCTGCTCGGCTCCGGAAACCTCGGCAACGACGGGTCGCTGGAAGCCGTGCTCGCATACCTCCGCGCCGAGCACCCCGAGGCGGCCGTGGACGCGCTGTGCGGCGGGCCCGAGGTCGTCGCGGCCCGGTACGGCATCCCCGCGACGCGGCTGCACTGGTACCGAGGGGAGTACCGGACCGCCTCGCGTGTAGGCGCGGTCGCGGCCAAGGGGCTCGGCAAAGTCGTCGACGCCGTCCGCACCGCCGCCTGGGTGCGCCGTCATGACGTGGTGATGGTGCCGGGCATGGGCGTCCTGGAGGCCACGCTGCCGCTGCGGCCGTGGGGTTTCCCGTACGCGCTGTTCCTGCTCTGCGCGAGCGGCCGGCTGTTCGGCACCCGGGTCGCGCTGGTCGGCGTGGGCGCCGCGCCGATCGGCAACCGGGCGACCCGGGCCCTGGTGCGCTGGTCGGCACGGCTTGCCACCTACCGCTCGTACCGGGACGACCTGTCCCGCGACGCGATGCGGGCGATGGGTGTGAACACCGCGCGCGACGAGGTCTACCCGGACCTCGCCTTCGCCCTGCCGGCACCGCGGGCGGGCGCGCCCTCGGAGCAGCCGGGCCCGGTCTGCGTCGGCGTCATGGACTTCCACGGCGGCGACGACGACCGCGCCCGGGCCGAGGAGATCCACCGGCGCTACCTCGACGGGACAACTCGCTTCGTCCGCACGCTGGTTGAGGACGGCAGGCCGGTCCGGCTGCTCACCGGCGACGTGTGCGACGCGCCGGTGGCCGCCGCGATCCTCGACGCGGTGGACTCGCCGCTGGTCACCGCGGCCCAAACGGCCTCGCTCGCCGACCTCATGAAGGAGATGGCGGCCGCCGACACCGTGGTGGCGACCCGATACCACAACCTCGTCTGTGCACTGAAGGTCGGCACCCCGACGCTCGCACTCAGCTACGCGGCGAAGAGCGACGCGCTCATGGATCGGATGGGCCTTGGCGCGTACAGTCACCCGGCTCGCGAGGTCGACGCCGACCAACTACTCAAACAATTCCGGGTGTTGGAGAAGCGGTCGACGGAGGTACGGCAGACGCTCACCGAGCGGAACCAGGAAGCCAGTCGGCAACTCCAGCACCAGTTCACCGCCTTGACCACGGCCCTGTTCCCGGCGGCCGACCGCAACCACGCCCACGCCCGGCAGGAGACCCCATGAAAGCGACCGAAGTCCCGGAGATCGCCGGTGCGTACCTCTTCGAACCGACCCCGTACGCCGACGAGCGCGGCTTCTTCTGCCGCACCTTCGACGCCGACGTGGTCCGCTCGGTGGGCCTGGACCCGAACGCCTTCATCCAGGACAGCGTGTCCCGCTCGGTCCAGGGCGTGCTGCGCGGCCTGCACCTGCGCTCCGGCGCCGGCGAGGCCAAGCTCGTGCGCTGCTCGTACGGCAGGATCTTCGACGTCGTCGTCGACCTGCGGCCCGACTCGCCGACCTACCGCAACGTGGCCACCTTCGAGCTGTCCGGCGAGACGCAGACCACCCTGTACATCCCGGCGGGGTGCGCCCACGGCTTCCAGGCGCTGACCGAGACCGCCGACACCTCGTACCGGATCGACCGCCCGCACGATCCGGCCGAGGACGTGACGATCGCCTTCGACGACCCGGAGCTCGCCATCCTCTGGCCGCTGCCGGTCACCTTGATGTCCCGGCGTGACCGGGAGGCGCCGAGCCTCGCCGAGGCCCTGAAGCAGAAAGAGAGCTGAAGTCAGCGTGGACACTGAGGAGTTCCTCCTGCCCCGGTCGCGGCGGGCGAACGAGCGGCTGCACGCCATGATCCCCGGGGGCGCGCACACCTACGCCAAGGGCGACGACCAGTACCCCGAGAACCTGGCCCCGGTCATCAGCCACGGCCGCGGCGCCCACGTGTGGGACATCGACGGCAACCGCTACATCGAGTACGGCTCCGGACTGCGCTCGGTCAGCCTCGGCCACGCCCACCCGCGCGTGACCGAGGCGGTGCGGCGGGAGATCGACCGCGGCAGCAACTTCGTCCGGCCGTCCGTCGTGGAGGTCGAGGCCGCGGAGCGCTTCCTGGCCACCGTGCCGACCGCCGAGATGGTGAAGTTCGCGAAGAACGGCTCGGACGCGACCACCGCCGCGGTGCGCCTGGCCCGCGCGGTCACCGGGCGCCCGCGGGTGGCGCTCTGCGGCGACCATCCGTTCTTCTCCGTCGACGACTGGTTCATCGGCACGACGCCGATGTCCGCGGGCATTCCGGCACAGACCAACGAGCTCACCGTGGCCTTCCCCTATGGGGACCTGGCCGCCACGGAGGAGATCCTGACCCGCCACCAGGGCGAGATCGCTTGCCTGATCCTGGAACCCGCCACCCACACCGAGCCCCCGACCGGCTACCTCGCAGGCCTCCGCGAACTGGCCGACCGGCACGGCTGTGTACTGATCTTCGACGAGATGATCACCGGCTTCCGCTGGTCAGAGGCGGGCGCCCAGGGCCTGTACGGCGTCGTCCCCGACCTCTCCACGTTCGGCAAGGCGCTGGGCAACGGATTCGCCGTCTCCGCGCTGGCCGGGCGCCGCGAGCTGATGGAACGGGGCGGCCTTCGCCACTCCGGCGAACGCGTCTTCCTGCTGTCCACCACACACGGCGCGGAAACGCACTCCCTGGCAGCCGCGATGGCCGTGCAGACCACCTACGCCGAGGAGGGCATCACCGCGCAACTGCACGCCCTCGGCGAGCGGTTGGCCGCCGGTGTCCGCGAGGCCGCGGCCGGCATGGGCGTCGGCGACCACGTCGTCGTCCGGGGCCGGGCCAGCAACCTGGTCTTCGCCACCCTCGACGAGAACCGGCAGCCGTCGCAGCCGTACCGCACCCTGTTCCTGCGCCAGCTCCTCGCGGGCGGAGTGCTGGCCCCGTCGTTCGTGGTGAGCGGCGCGCTCGACGACGCCGACATCGACCGCACCGTGGACGTGGTGGCCGAGGCATGCGCGGTGTACCGGAAGGCACTGGACGCCGGAGACCCGACCCCCTGGCTGGGCGGGCGCCCGGTGAAGCCGGTCTTCCGCCGCCTGGCGTGACATGACATGACATAGCGTCAGTGAGGCTCCCGGCGGCCGGAGTCGGCCGTACGGTAGGCGATCTGGTCGGCCGTACGGTCGACCAGCCACGCGGTCCCCGGTACCACCGCCAGCGCGGTGCACCAGCCGCCGAGGACATCGGTCGGGTAGTGCGCGCCCAGGGCGACCTGCGCCCAGCCCATGGCGGCACCGGCCACCAGCGCCGAGGCGAACACGAACGACGCGCCGGCCGCCCTGCCGAGGCCGAGCCGACCGGTCGCGAGCAGCGCCACCATGAGGGCGAGCGCGGTGACGAAGGCGGTGTGCCCGCTCGGATACGACAGGTTGTCGCCGTGGATGGTGCGCCCCACCGGGTACTTGAGCAGCGTCGTCGTCGCCACGGTCAAGCCGGCGCCGGCCACGACGAGTACCACCGCGCGAAGACACCGAAGCAGCAGACCGCCCGCCACGGCGGCCACGACCAACACCGCAGCTCCCACCGGCTCCCCCAAGAAGTCCACGGCCAGAGCGACATGCCGCCACGGCGGCCGCACACTGTCCGCCGTCGGCTCGACGATCCACCTGTCCACCGTGCCGGGCTCGCTGTGGCCTGCGTACAGGACCCCGATCACGACGACCACCAGCGCGGCGAGGACCGCGATCAGCCCGAGCCACGCGCGCAGCGACGGGAGCACCACCGCGGGCGCCGACCGGCCGGTCACACGCCCACCGCAGCCGGTCGACCTACGGGCAGCCATAAATCAGCGGCCTCCTGTTTCCCCTGCTCCAGCTCCTCTTGAAGACTGCCCGACCTGCCTTCGGAAACCCTCTCGCCTGCCATGCGCAGCAGTGCTTTGCGTCCTGTTCCCCGTGGGATCACGAGGCTGCGCCGAAGGTGCGCGGTGCAGGTACGGCGCTGCTGCCGGGGAGCTGTGCATCCGATGGCAGGTTCCTGCCGACCGAGGGCCGCGGGGCGCGGAAGAGGCTCCGCAGGCGGTCAGTTGTGGATGATGCCCTCAGCATTCGGAGACTTCCTCCTCGCCTTCGTGAGGTACCACTCGATTACCTCTCCTCTCCTTGCTCGTCGTTCCAGAAAGGCCGTCGACGGCGCCCGGCACCTGGCTGCCCCGGCCTTCCAGGCTGCCGCAGGTTATGAGGATCGCTTCCCGTGGCACGGGAGCGGATCCTTGATGAGGAGTGGGAGGCCCTGCTCGGGTGAGGGGGCCGCGAGTCCTCAGCCCAGGTTGATCGGTCCGTTGAAGTCCCGCCCCATGATGACCGGCCCGTGTGCGGTGCCGGAGAATTCGTTGGTCACATCGCCCGCACCGGTCCGTACCGTCTTGGCTTCCTGCCGCCACGCCTCCAGGCGCTGTGCGAAACCGGGATCCTGCTCGGACCGGGCGGCCAGCGCCGCCGCCAGCTCCCGGGCGCGTTCGGCATCGCCGGGCTGCTCGGCCAGTGCCGTGAACTCATGCTGGCCGTCTGTCTCCCCCTCGGGGCGACGCATCACCAGCGTACGCAGCGACTGCCACGCCTGTTGTCCGGCCGCGCTCGCTGTGCCGCCCGCAAGGGCCATGAGCAGTTCGACTGCGATCGGTTCCACCGAAATCCCCCGGACGTAAGCGCCGCAACTCTCCCATTGACCGTGGTGACGGATGACGATGTCCACCCGTTCCCCGCTCCCGGCAGCATCGACACGCGAACACACTACAACCTCACTACACCTCAACTTCCCGGCCACAGAAGATTGTTGACGTCGCCGATCGGATCGCCTCACCATTTGAGATCCACGTCCGGCCAGTCTCCGTAGAACCGCACCGCACCACACCGCCGGCGCTTCCGGCGCACCACGCCGGCGAGCGCTTTCACGGGAGCCGTCGCATGAAGATCCTGTCCAGGGCCGCGTTACGCGGCTGGACCGCAGCGCTCGTCGGTCTTGTCCTCGTCGGTCTTGTCACTGTGTTCGGAGCCGGGTCCGCGGTGGCGGACCCGGCTCCGCGTTCTCTGCACTACATGTGTCCCTTCCCGTTGATCGGCGACCAGCCGATGAGGGCGTCGGTGGTGTGGAACGCCTCGGACACCCATGTGGTCGGCCGGGCCACCCCACGGGTGTCGAGCAACAACGTGGCGACGGTCGGCGCCGATGTCACCAGATCGCTTCGGTTCGTCGGCGCGACCACCGTCGAGGGCACGGCGGACGTGCACGCCGTTGTGGCCGCGCCGGAGGGCGACATCCCCCTCACCGTGACGCTCAAGGTGGCCAAGACGGCCGTCCCGGAGTCCGGTCCGCTGGCCGTCCCGGCGGGCGGGACCACCCCTTCGCTCGTTTTCCACCGACCGGGCCCGGCGAAGATCGTCGTCGGCGCGATCGACCTGCACCTGACCCCACGAAACGCGAACGGCGGCCAGACGCTGGCAGGCGAGGTCGACACATCGTGCCGGCTGAACAACGGACAGAACGGGACTCTGTCGACCTTCGAGGTCGTACCTGCCGCACCGCGTCCGACCGCCTCGGGGGCACCGGTCCCGCCAGGCGAGCCCGGGAAAGCGGGACCACCCGGTGCACCCGGGACGTCGGGGGGACCGGGAGCGGCCGATTCCGGCGCGTCGGGTTCGGCATCGGCTTCCGCGTCAGCCACGGTCCGGGGCCCCTCAGGCTCACCCAGTGGTACGGCCTCGGCCTCGCGCTCCGGCGCCCCCGGCACCGCTGCCCCCGACGCCTCCGCGACCAGCGGCACGGACGTGCCGGCGCCGCTGCGCGCGGTCGCGGCGATCCTTGTGGCGAGCGCGGCCTCGGCCGGGATCGGCTGGTGGGGCTGGCGCCGTCGTCGTGCGGAGGGCCGGGATGAGTGACGTGGCTCGTGCTGATGGCGGGTCTCTTGAGCCCGAGGACAAGGGCGGCGAGTCTGCTGGGGCTCATGTGAACAAGGTGAGCGAAGGCAGCACCATGCACGGGTCGGCGGTCCTGGCCAGAGATATTCGCGAGCTGCACATCCACACCTCGGCGGCCCCGGCACCCGGGCAGGAGCAGACGCCGGCGAGCGAGTCGGCGCCGCGAAACGAGCCGGCACCGCAGGACGAACTCGCCAAGGCCGCCGGCACATTCGCCGAATCGGTCAAGGAACGCTGGCGCAACGAGCCCGGACGGCACAAGGCCGGGGATCCGGACAGGGACCTGCTGCCCGTGCGCTGGACAACGGCGAGCGAAGCCCTGATGGACCACTGGGAACACATCTGCGGCGCCCCGTACGAGAGGGCCGAGCCTCTGGCCCTGGACAACGACGCGGGAAATATCGCCAAGACCTACAGGCAGGTGCCCTCCGGCCGTCTGGTGGTGCTGGGCGGAGTCGGCTCCGGGAAGACCGTCCTGGGCCTGCGACTCGTACTGGATCTGTTGGAGAGCCCGCTGCCCGGTGAGCCCGTTCCGGAGATCTTCAGCCTGGGGTCGTGGAACCCCGGGTCCGAGACGCTGGAGGAGTGGCTGAGCAGCCGGCTGAACCGTGACACGTCCGGTTTGGACACAGCCGTCACCGACGGGAAGCCGGTCGCCACCGCGCTGATCGAGAAGGGGATGATTCTGCCCGTCCTGGACGGATTCGACGAGATCGCCGAAGAACTCCGGGCCGACGCGCTGGAGCAACTCAACGCCTTCGGCAAGCCGTTGGTCCTCACCAGCCGTACCGGTCCGTACGCCGATGCGACGGCCGGCACCAGATGCCTGGAGCGCGCCGCCGCGATCGAACTGAGCGCTCTCACCCCGGACGACTCGAAGAGCTTTCTGGTACTGGGCAGCGCCCCGGTCGCCAAGTCCGCATGGCAGCACGTGCTCGACGAGCTGCGTGACCGTCCCGACACCCGAGCCGGAAAGAGCCTGCGCAAGGTACTGGCCACGCGCCTGATGGTCTCCCTCGCCCGTGACGTGTACGGCGGGCGGGCAAGCACGGGAGAGGGCAACCGAGACGACGTCCTGAGGCGCAGCCCCAAGGATCTGCTCCGGTTCAGATCCCAGAGGAGCGTCGAGGAACACCTCCTGAGCAGCTTCGTCCCGTCGGCCTACCGCCGTCGCCCCGGCGACCTGGACCCGCCTCCCCAGTCCTGGAGCCCGCGGCGGGCCCAGCGCTGGTTCGGGTACCTCGCCCACCACCTGAACCACAGTGGTGGTCCCGACCTGGAGTGGTGGCGGCTCGGCACGGAGATGAGCCTGCGTGCGCGTACCGCCGTGATCTCGTTCCTGGCGGGGCTGCCCCTGGCGTTGGCGACCGGGATCGGGAACATTCCCGTGGACCTGATCGCCACGTCGCACGGACTCGGGTTCGCGATCCTGCGCGGCCTGGTCGTGGGGCTGCTGCACGGACTCGTGTCCGGGCTGGCATTCGGCTACGTCTACCGGCGCGCCAATGGCACGGAGCTGTTGACACCGCGTCCCGTACAGGTCCGCCTGTCCGGCGGTGGCAAGGAACTGAACAGACAGTTCTTCCACGGGCTCTTCCACAAGGTCCTCCTGGCAGCCCAGATCGGATTCGGGGTCGCGCTCGTGATCGTGCTCGCCGACCGGCTTCTCCTGCCGCCGCTCGCACTCGACGACGGGCTGGGGGGCGGACTCGTGGCAGCGGCCCAGTTCCCGCTCACCATCGGGCTCTCGGCCGGGGCCGCGCTCGCGCTCATGACCTGGCTGGAAACCCCCATCGACGTGAAGAAGTCCGTCGGCTGCGTCGACTTGCTGAGGCAGAACCGCGAAAACGCGACCGCCCATCTCCTCGTCTGGGCACTCGCGCTCGGGCTCATCGCGGGCCTGGGGGCCACCTTCACCGAGACCCCCCTGCGCAGCCTCCAACTCGGGCTCGTCTTCGGTATCGAGGGCGCGTTCAGCGGCGGGATCGGCTACTGCCTCTGTCTGACGGCGTACGGCCAGTGGGCGGCCCTGGCCCGCATTTGGCTCCCCTTGACGGGCCGCCTTCCGTGGCGACTGGTCGCGTTCCTGGAGGACGCCTGCGAACGCGACGTACTACGCCGGTCGGGCGCCGTGTACCAGTTCCGCCATGCCCGACTCCATGCTCACCTGGCGACTTACTACCCAAGGTCACCGTCCCCGGCACCGGTACGAACCACGGGGAATTCCGGTGGGACCGGCTCCCCGCGCAGAAACACGGGGAACGACCACCGGGACGACGCGGAATGATCTCCAAGCCCCCCCGCATCCGGGCAGGTCGGACCCCCGCGTGAACACCCCATACGCCAAGCTCTTGCTGTACCCGTGTCTGCGAACTCGAAGAATCGCCCGGGGCGGCCGCCGAGGCTTTGGCCCTCCAGGAATCCAGCGGCTCGTTCTTTCGTGCCGTCCGCACCGTTCTCCACGATGACAGGAGCGCCGACTCCGGTACCGCCCACCTGCGCCTTCGACGGCGTCTGCCAACCGATCTGGCGGGCCCTGGAATCTTTCGTCGTCATGGCCCGTGCCGCCCATCAGTCCCCGTGAACCGCGGAGGCGGTGAAGCCACGGGCCGTCAACGCAGCCGGTGTATCGGTCAATACGCTCAGGTGGTTTTGCTTCAGCTCATCTCTGGCCTGCTGGTCGAAACGTCCCGCCATCTCCCACCCGGTGCGCATGGCCTCCTGCGAACACCTGCGCTTGGTAACGGACTTCACCTGTGAAAAGGTGACGGTCTGTGAACCAAGGGTGGCCCGCGCGGCAAAGTCGTTGCACCCCAGGTTCCCCCTTACCGAACTTCCTCGAATGGCCCTTGACCACCTGCCCGTAGAGCCGCACCCTCGTTCCCGAATCCGAGACCCACGCCCCGGACGCAAAGTCACGGCATCCGTTTGGTTGCGGGGTGGCCGGCCGGTCCGTACCGGCCGCGGTCGGCCACCCGCGCTGAGCCTCGGCTCGCTGACCTGGCCGCATCCGGCGCCGCAGTGAGCGTCGGCCGCATCTGGAAAACTTGAGGATCGGCCGGTGGCCGTTCGTCTGTGCGGGGATCAGCCAGAAGGGGCACGGGAGTGTCAGTCGCTGTGCGGGACGAGGGGGTAGTCGCACAGTACGTCCCTGATGGATGCCCGGGTGCTCTGTTGGAGGATGGAGCTCAGGCTGGGGGTGAGGGCCAGGGTGACCGGGACCGGAGGTGGTGGGTCGGGTAGCGCGGCGTGGGTGCTGCGTGGCAGGCCCCATAGTTTGTCGGCGTTGCTGATCAGGCAGGCGAAGCCGAGGCCGGCTTGGACGGCGGCGCGCAATCCCACGAACTCGGCGCCCTCGTAACCGATCCGCCAGGGGATTCCCGACGATGTGAGGGAGCCCAGCAGGTGGCTCCGCAGGCTGCACGGTTTGGTGAACATGGCCAGCGGCAGCGGGCCGTCTTGGTCGAAGGTGGGGCGGCCGAACCAGGACAGGGAGATGTGCCCGAGGAGGTGCGACTCGTAACCGGTGCCCTGCTGGTCGTAGTTGAGCAGCAGGGCCATGTCGAGTCGGTCCGGGTCGAGTTCTCCCAGGAGGCCGCATCTCGCTTCGGTGTGGACGGTGAAGCGAAGGTGCGGAGCGCGCTGCGCCAACAGCTCGAACAGTCTGGGAAGGCAGTCCGTGAGCTGGCCGGACACCCCGAGGGCCACCCGCTGGTTCCCCTTGGTGCGCACCAGACGGGACACGGCTTCGTCGTTGAGGGCGATGAGGCGGTGGGCGTACCCGAGGAGTTCCTCGCCTGCGGGGCTGAGGCGCAGGGTGCTGCCGGTGGAGGTGAAGACGGGCTCCTCCAGCAGCGAACTCAGCTTCTGGATCTGCTGGCTGACGGCGGGTTGGGTGATGCGCAGGACCTCGGCCGCTCGCCTGAAACCGCCTTGCTCGACCACTGTGATCAGGGTTCGCAGACGGTTGATGTGCAGATCGTGATGCATGCGCCCTCCCAAGAGAACGTGCCGTGCGGTCCGTGGACCGCACGGCACGTTCCCCGACCTTGCGTCACCCGGCTGTGCTGGGGCAACGCGGAATCGGCCAAGTCGTGTCGCCCAGGGCCCGTCTCCGGCTCAAGGGGGAGGTGTGGATCTGCGCAGACAGCGGCGGCACGGAAGGCCAGGGCTGTCGGGCAAGGCCTGCGGGTTCGGCTCGTGGTCGCGAAGACGCCGAACCGCTGCCGGGCGGCGCCGGCTCTCGGGTGGGCGGCGTGCCGATGGGGCCGCCCCCGGTGACAGCCGCTTCGGTGTCGGCCGGGGGCGCGGGGCGCGGGGACCGTTGGCCATCGACGGGCTCCAGATTCGGGCTGAGGGGCGGGACCTGCTTCCCGCCCCTTGTGGAACCCCGAAACCCCCGGCGGGGTTGCACCGCCCGACCCGGTCAGGAGCCGGGCAGCCGGAACCCGGTCAGGAGCCGGGCAGCCGGACCGACTGGGCGTGATGGAAGACGTTCCTGGGGTCGTAGGCCTTCTTGACCTGCTGCAGGCGGCTGTAGTTGCCCTTGTAGTACAGCTCGTGCCAGGGAACCGAGGACGTGTTGTGGCGGGGGTCGCTCAGGTCGACGTCCGGGTAGTTGACGTAGCAGCCGTCGGTGACGTCGTTGGGGACGGGGACGCCTCCCGTGTCCGCGTACAGGTCCTCGTAGAACTTCCGGAGCCAGCCCACGCACTCGGCCTCGTCCGCGGGATCGGTCCACCAGATCATCCAGGCCATCTTGAAGGCTGAGCCGCGATGGGCGGAGGCGGTGGCGGAAGCGGGGACCGCGTTGACCCGGCCGCCGTGGGAACTGAGCATCAGCGAGGCCGTGGGGTTGTCGAGGTCGTCGCGCGACAAGTGCCGGTAGAGCGCCTTGAGTTGCTGTTTGGGGAACTGGGCGCGCATGTACGCGGACTTGAAGTCGCCTTTGAGGGTGGGGTTGTTGGTGGTCGCGTTCGCTGTTCCGATGTAGCGGGTGGCCTGCAGCCAGGGCAGGCGCCGTGGTTCGGCCAGTTCCGGCATGGCCGTGAACTCGCCCATCTGTGTCAGGGCGGGTCCGGTCTTGGCGCTGACGCCGTCGCTCACCGCGGCCATGAAGTCCGCGTGCAGCCGCTCAGCGTCGGGGACGGACCCGTCGACCTGGGTCAGGATGCTGACGGCGCCGTTGGAGCGGTGGTTGAGGGACAGCAGGCTGCAGATGGCGGTGCCGGGGTCGTCCGGCTTGTTGTGGGCTACGTGCCAGCCGGCGAAGTTCGTCACCAACCGGGTGAAGTCGGCTTCCGTGAGCTTGTCCCAGGGCCAGGAAACGGCACTGAGCAGTACCTCGGCGGGCGGCTTGGGCAGCAGGCTCGCGGGGTCCTTGCCCTTCGCGCCGGGACTGCGGAACCAGTAGCGGGTGACGATGCCGAAGTTGCCCCCGCCACCGCCGGTGTGGGCCCACCACAGGTCGCGGTTGGGGTCGTCCTTCTCGCGGGTGGCCACCACCGTGCGGACCTTGCCCGAGGCGTCGACGACCACCACCTCGACCGCGTACAGGTGGTCGATGACCAGGCCGTGCTTGCGCAGCAGCATGCCCCAGCCACCGCCGCTGACGAATCCGCCGGCGCCGACGGAGTAGCAGGTGCCGGCCGGGACCGTGACGCCCCAGGGAAGGTAGAGCCGCTCGTATACGTCGAGCAGGCGCGCACCGGCTTCGACCACGAACGCGCGCCGCTCGGGGTCGTAGTCCACCGCCGTCATCCCGGACATGTCGACGATGACCTTGACATCCGGGTGGAACACGAAGTCCTCCCAGCAGTGGCCTCCGCCGCGGACCGTGATCCGCTTGCCCTGGTCCACCGCCTTCTGCACCGCATGGGCCACCTGCTCGGCCGTCTTGACCACATGGACGGCCTCCGGCTTGCCGACCCAGCGCTGGTTCCAGCCGCGTACCAGGTCCGGGTAGCGCTCGTCGTCCGGGGTGACCGTCACGGCCGAGGAGGGCGGGGCCGCCGACCCGGTGTCCGTGCCCGCGTCGGCAGCGGTGGCAATCTTTCCTGTTCCGGTCAGGGCGGCGGCACCTGCCACGGTGGCGCCCGCCGCGAGGAATCTGCGTCGTCCAAGACCGCCTGTGTCGTGCACTGTACGAATCCCTTCTCACGTCAGTGCGGACGACGCTAGGCATCGCAGCGGCCGACGGGCACTTCGATTCTTGCGGTCTTCTCCCGGGGCGTCCGGTGCTGGGGTGTCCGGCCCGGCCGGCCGTACGGAGCGTGGGCCTTGGCTCGATTCTTCAGCGGCCACTGCCATAGTCCACGGCATGGAGCCGGCCCACGGCGGCCGACGCGGGAGCCGATCCCACGCGACGTCCGGCTGTCGTCGCCCGTCCTGTCCGGTTCTCGTCGGACGTCATGGATCACAAGCAAAGGGGTGCGACATGCCCAGGATGCCGCTGAGCGGAAAGGCCCTGCGTCTGGCCCGGCTGTCCCGGCGAACCGACGACCGGTTCCTCTTCGTCCCGCTGGACCATTCCGTCTCCGACGGTCCGGTCGCCAGCGTCACGGGCTTCACCGCCTTGGTGCATGCCATCGCCGAAGGCGGCGCCGACGGTGTCGTGGTGCACAAGGGCCGGGCCCGGCTCATCCCACCGGATCTGCTGACCCGGATGGCGCTGTTGGTTCATCTGAGCGCCAGTACCGCCTACGCGCCCGACGGCGACGCGAAGGTCCTCGTCGGCGATGTGGAGGAGGCGGTGCGCCTGGGGGCCGACGCGGTGAGCGTGCACGTCAACATCGGCTCCGCCACCGAGGCCGCGCAGCTGACCGATCTCGGTGCGGTGGCCTCGGCGTGCGACCGGTGGGGCATTCCGCTGATGGCCATGATCTACCCGCGCGGTCCCCGGATGGACGACCCCACGCGGCCCGAACTGCTCGCGCACGTCGTCAATATCGCCGCCGATCTCGGCGTCGACATCGTCAAGACCGTCATGGCCGCGCCCGCGGACCGCATGGCGGAAGTGGTCGACAGCTCCCCGCTGCCCGTCGTCGTCGCCGGGGGAGGCGCATCGGGGCAGAGCCTCTCGGCGTTCGCTGCCGAGGCACTCGCCGCCGGGTGCCGCGGCCTCGCCGTGGGGCGGCGGGTCTTCACCAGCCCTTCTCCCCGGCACACGGTCGGTGAGTTGGCCGCAATCGTCCATGGCAGTGAGCTCGGTTCCGAGCCGGTGCCGCACACACACCTGGCAGGTTCGCTGTGAAATTCGCCTGGATTGACCTTCGTTCCGTTCGTGCCGAGCAGCGTGAGGCGGTCATCGACGCGGCCGTTCACGCCCGGGTGGACGCCATCGTCGACGACGATCCGGCGGCGCTCGCGACGCTGCCCGCCACGGTCAAGCGGGTTCTCGCGGGTTTTGGGCCCGGGCGGTCGGACGGGGAAGGTCCCGACGGTCTGATCGTGCTGCGCGAGGTACGGGACACCGCCGGGCTCGATGCGGCGCGCGAGCGCCACCGCGCCGGGGAGCAGGACACCGCGGCAGTGGTGCATGTAGTCGACGACCCGACGCTGACCCTGGCCTGCGAGACGGCGGTGGCCCTGCCGTACACGGTGGTCGAGTTCAAGGACCCGACGAAGATCCCGCTGGAGATCGTGATCGCGGCGGCCGACCGCGCGCCCGGCCGGCTGATCTGCCGGGCCGACGATCTCGAAGAGGCCAAGGTCATCGTCGATGTGCTGGAGAAGGGCTCGGAGGGGGTGCTGCTCGCACCGCGCGACGCCAACGACGTGTTCGCCCTGGTCGCCATGTTGGCGGAGCGGACCCCCGACCTGAACCTGCAGACGCTGACGGTCGACTCGACCGAGCACCTGGGTCTCGGCGATCGGGTGTGCATCGACACCTGCACGCATTTCGAGCAGGACGAGGGCATGCTCGTCGGCTCGTACGCGCACGGATTCATCCTGTGCGTGAGTGAGACGCACCCGCTGCCCTACATGCCGACCCGGCCGTTCCGTATCAACGCGGGCGCGCTGCACAGCTATGTCTTCGGCCGGGACAACCGGACGAACTACCTCAGTGAGCTGGAGGCCGGGAGCTCGGTGCTCGCGGTGGGTGCCGACGGCCGCACCCGCCGCATCGTGGTGGGCCGGATCAAGCTGGAGTCCCGCCCGCTGCTGAGCATCAAGGCGACCTCGCCGGAGGGCGTGGCGGTCAACCTGATCGTCCAGGACGACTGGCATGTGCGGGTGCTCGGCCCGGGGGCGAGTGTGCTCAACGTGACCGAGCTGAAGAAGGGCGACCAGGTCCTGGGCCACGTCGCCACCGACAAGCGGCATGTCGGCTGGCCGGTCGGCGAGTTCTGCGTCGAGAAGTAGCACGCCGCACATGGCGGCCGCCCCGGCACGGACCCGGCGCCGCGGCATCCGGGAGGAACGATGACTGAACTGCCTTGGTGGGGCGCCGCGTTACTGAGGCGGGCCGGCCCGGGGGCGGTCTGGGCGAGGTCGGCCCGCTCGGGCAACGAGATCACCTTCGCCGCGATGCGTCGCGAGACCGCACGACAGGCCGAGGCGCTGAGCGGCTACGGCATCCGGCCGGGCAGCACGGTCGCTGTGCACGGCACGCCGAGCTTCACCTACCTGTGGTCGCTGCTGGCCCTGTGGTCCCTGGGCGCGCAGGTGACCCTGCTCGATCCGCGCACGCCGGCCGCGGGCCGCGAGGACCTGTTGGAGCTGTGCTCGCCCCAGTTCGTCGTCACCCTGGGCGAGACGTACGGTCGCGAGGACCTGTTCGTCGACGAGTGCGAGGTCCTCGTCCGGCGCAGGCGAGGCGGCCGCGCGGCCCGCACGGGGCACTGTCTGGCGCACTTCTCGTCCGGTACGACGGGCCACCCGAAGGCGGTCGGCCGTACGCCGGCCTCCCTCCTGGCGGAACTGGAACGGCTGCGCACGCTGCCCGGCATGCCCAGAGCGGGGGAGCGGGTGGCGGTCCTGGAACCGGTGACGCAGTCCTTCGCGCTGATCGGCGGGGTGCTGCACGCGCTGGGGGAAGGGGCCACGCTGGTGCTTCCCGCGGCGCGCTCGTCCGCGGCGGTGGTGGCCGCGGCCGCCGCGGGCCACGTGGTGCTCGGCTCACCCGCGCACATCGGGATGCTCGCCGAAGCCCCCGTGGAGGTGCGGCTGCCGTCGCTGCGACGCGCCGTTTCGGGCGGCGAGGAACTGCCGAGCGAGGTGGCCGGGGCCTTCGCGCGCCGCTACGCCATCGCGGTGGGGCAGGCGTACGGAACCACGGAGACCGGGATCGTGGCAGCGGATCTCCTGGGAACCTCGGGGCCGCACTCGATCGGCACGCCGGTGCCGGGGGTGCGCACGCGCACCGTGCGCGGGGTCCTGGAGATCCAGGTCGAACAGTCGCCCTATCTGTACGACCGGTCGCCCGGGCCCGACGATGAGCGCGGACGCGCCGCCCGCGAGGGGTGCGCACCCCGGTGGTCGGAGGGCTGGCTGTCCACCCAGGACCGGGTGGTACGTGACCCGGCGACCGGGGTGCTCCGGCTGTGCGGCCGCACCGGAGCCGCGGTACGTACGGGCGTGGACCCGCTGGAGGTCGAGACCGTGTTGCGGGCACACCGCCGGGTCACCGACGCGGTGGTGCTCGGGGCCGATCCGCTGGAGGTGCGGGTGGCGGCCGCGGCCGACCTGGGGCGGGCCGAACTGACGGCCTGGTGCCGGCGTTTCCTCGGCGTGGCCGCGGTGCCCGAACGCTACGACGTGGTGCCCGAACTTCCCCGCACACCCAGCGGAAAGGTCCTGCGGGAGCGTACCCGGCGGCACGGCGGCGGACCGAGGGCACAGGCGTCGGCCGACGCGGTGACGGCCGTGGACGGGCCGAGCTGATGGCGGGCGGGGGAGCGGACTTCGGCGACGAGCAGACGCTGACCGAACGGCACGCGGACGCGGTGTTACGGGCCTGCCGGCTGATGGACGAGGCGATGGTCCCGCCGCAGTTGGACGAGCTGGCCCGCGCGGCCGGGTACAGCCGCTTCCACTTCCACCGCATGTTCAAGGCGCTCACCGGGATGACACCGCACACCTACCGGGCCGCGGTCCGGGCCTGGCGCATGCGGCAGGAGCTCCTCGGGGCCCGGACCGTCTCGGACGCGATCTACAGCTCCGGGTTCCGTTCCGACGGCCGCTTCTACGCGGTCGCCTCGACCCTGTTGGGCATGACGCCGCAGGCGTTCCGCGCCGGTGGCCGCGGCATCACGATGCGTGCGGTCACCCACCGCTGCCGACGCGGAGCCGTGCTGGTCGCGGTATCGGAGTACGGGGTCTGCGCGGTTCTCTCGGCCCCGACCGGTGCGGAGCTGGGCCGTCGGCTCGGTGAACTCTTCCCGCACGCCCACCGGGTGTACGGATGCGGGCAGTTGGCCGCCGCGGTGCGCCGGGCGCTGTCACGGGCCGAGCCACCGTCCCGGGGACAGGCGCTGCTGCCCGCCGAAGTGATGGAATTCTGCCTGCGGGAGCGGCTGCGCAACGAACTGCGCCACTGCCCGGAGCTGTGGGCAGCGGCCGGACCCGAGACCGCCGGTGGCGCCATGGTGTCCATGGCGCCACCCAGGAGCGGTCTCAGCCGTTGAGGTTCTGCCGCAGATGCCTGAGCCCGTCGAAGGAGTCCAGGTCGGGCACGGTCCACCCGTCGAGGTCGTACTCCTGAAGGCAGCGCTCGGCGAAGCCCTTGTAGGCGTCCAGCTGGCCACTGGCGCTCTGGGCGCTGAAGATGTCCGTACGCACCGACTCGTGGTTGCCCGAGTAGTTGCGCTCGTACAGCTCGTGGCGGCCGCCGAATTCGCTGCCGACGGCGTCCCACAGGAGCTTCATGAGCTTGACCCTGTCGACGGAGTCGTGGCCGCCGGAGCCGCGTACGTACTTGTCGAGATAGGGGCGGATCTCGGGATTCTTGAAATCCTCCGCGCTGGAGTTGATGTAGATGAGACCGCTGGCGACGTCCTGTTCGATGATTTCCTTGATGCGGGGGTAGCCGAGGGTCATGAACCAGCGGTAGGCCATGCCGTAGTCCAGCCGGGGCAGCAGCGCGCCGTTCTTCCATTCCTGCGGGTTGCGGGCGGCCGCGTCCGAGAGCGCCCAGAACATGTTGCGCCAGGCCAGTACCTCGCCGACGCGGGCCTGGATGCCGCGGAAGTCCTTGGTCCCGGTCATCTCGACGGCCTTGAGCAGCAGCCCCGCAATGAAGTCGATCTTCACGGCGAGGCGGATGGAACCGTGGAAGGTGAGGCGCTGCAGGAAACCGGACCGCGGGGCGAAGCCGTTGACCTTGTCGACGTCGCCGTAGAGGAAGACGTTCTCCCACGGGATGAGGACCTTGTCGAGCACGAAGACGGTGTCGTTCTCGTCCAGGCGGCTGGACAGCGGATAGTCGAAGGGGCTGCCCATGACCGCGGCGGAGGCGGCGTAGGAAGGACGGCAGATCAGCTTCAGGCCCGGCGCGCCCATGGGGACGGTGGCCACCAGGGCGAACTGCCGGTCCTTGAGGGGCAGTCCGTAGTGCGAGATGAAGTTGAAGTGGGTGATCGCGGACCCCGTGGCGACGACCTTCGCTCCGGAGACGATCACGCCCGCGTCCGTCTCCTTCTCGACGTGGACGAAGACATCCTTGACCTGCTCGGCCGGCAGCTGTCGGTCGACCGGCGGGTGGATGATCGCGTGGTTCCAGAAGAGCACCTTCTCCTGGGACTCGCGGTACCAGCGCCGGGCGTTGTCCTGGAAGGGCGCGTAGTAGTCGGCGTTGGCGCCGAGGGTGCCGAGGAAGGCGGCTTTGTAGTCGGGGCTGCGGCCCATCCAGCCGTACGTGAGGCGGGCCCATTCGGCGATCGCCTCGCGGTCCTCGACGAGGTCCTGGACTGTGCGCGGGGTGCGGAAGAACTTGTGGGTGTAGCCGTCGCTGCCGGTGTCGGTCGCGGCCGTGAGCACCGCGCGCCGGGCCGGGTCGTGCAGGGAGTCGTACAGGCGCGCGGTCATCAGCGCGGTGTTGCGGAACGCGGGGTGGGCGGTGACGTCCTTCACGCGCTCGCCGTAGAGGTAGATCTCCCGGTCGTCGCGGAGGCTTTCGAGATAGGCCGCGCCGGTCAACGGGCGGGTCACCGGGGCCGGTCGGGCCGTGCGGTCGGCCTCGCTCTGCTGGTGCGTCATGGTCTTTTCCTTGTCCGGTCGATGACCCTGTGAGGGAAGGAAGGAGTGGTGCCGCCACGGGGGCGCACGCCGTGCCGGTACCGGCGCCGGTCAGGGGGCGGGCACCCAGGCCTCGGCGACGGGGGCGTCCAGGGAGCCCGTCCAGGCCGGTGAGGCGCCGGTGGAGCGCAGTTCGCGGAAGGCGCCGCCGTGGAAGACCAGGGGCTCGCCGCCGACGTGGTCGAAGCGGCTGACCTCGCCGACGTACAGGATGTGGTCCCCGCCGTCGTACGCGGCCCAGGGAGCGCAGGCGAAGTGGGCGACCACGCCCGCGAGGCGCGGCGCCGCGCCGTGCTCCCGCCAGGCTCGGGCCGGCACGGGGGCGCCGGCCCGGCCCGCGAAGGAGAGGGCCAGTTCGCGCTGCTGCGCCCCCAGGACGTTGATGCCGAACGGGGCACCCGCCAGGCGCGTGCACATGCGGCTGCGCCGGCCCAGGCTGACCACGACCAGCGGCGGATCGAGCGAGACGGAGGCGAAGGAGCTGACCGTGGTCCCGTGCACGGCGTCGGCGTAGCGCGTGGTCACGACGGTGACCCCGGTGGCGAACTGCCCCAGGGCATCCCTGAGTTCCCGCAGTCCAGCGCTCACGGAATCCCCCTTCAGGAAAGGGTCGGCGAAAAGCGTGGGACGACGTACCTGATTTCCGGCGCCGCAGCCGTCCGTGAATGGCCGACTGAACTGTGAATAGTCGCCGGCGGCCGTCCCCGCATTCTCTCAGGTGCCGCTGAAGAATCGAGCAAGGCATTCTTCGGGGTTGTGCAGCGCTTGACACGTGTGGGCCTCGTCGTTCTAATTGCCGTAACGCGAACGGCAGTTACTGCGTGAATTGGATTCCGGTGGCAATCGAAGATTCCGGAAAATTCCCACTCACTTGAGGTGATCCAGAGTGCGAATTCAGGTAGAGGTGACCGACGCCCTGCAGGATTACATCGCCGATGTGTCGCTGCGCGAGCACGCGGTGCTGCGCGAGCTGCGGGAGAGGACGTCCGAGCTGCCCCTGCACCTCATGCAGATCTCCCCCGAGCAGGGCCAGTTCCTCGCGCTGCTCGTGAGGGCGACCGGGGCGAAGCGCGCTCTGGAGGTCGGTGTCTTCACCGGCTACAGCCTGCTGGCAACGGCCCTTGCCCTGCCGGCGGACGGCCGGGTGACCGGCCTTGACATCAACCAGGAGTGGGCGGACATCGCGCGGGAGTTCTGCGTGCGTGCGGGCGTGGCCCACAAGGTCGCCCTGCGCATCGGCGACGCCCAGGAGTCGCTGGCCGCCCTGCTGCGGGACGAAGACGCCGTCGGCAGTTACGACTTCGTCTTCATCGACGCGGACAAAGAGGGGTACGAGGCGTACTTCGAAGCGGCGCTGAAGCTGTCGCGTCCAGGCGGTCTGATCGTGGTGGACAACGTGCTGTGGCACGGCGATGTCATCAACGAAGCGGCGCAGGACTCCGAGACGCGGGCCCTGCGCGCCTTCAACGCCAAACTGCGTGACGACAAGCGTGTGGAGTTGAGCCTGGTGCCGTTCGCCGACGGTCTGGCTTTCGCGCTGAAGCTGTGACAGCGCGATTTCATCCGAGTTCGAGAAGGTGTGAACATGGCGAAGCAAGCAGCGGGTGCCGCGGGGGCCCCGTTGATCGGGCCGGTGACCGTCACTCCGGCCGACCAGCAGTATCCGGACGTGATCAGGGCGTTGAACGCCCGGTACGTCGCACATCCCGATGCGGTGCAGTTCGTGGACTCGCCCGAGCAGATACCGGCCGTCGTGGAACGGGCCGTGCGCGAGGGGAAGCAGCTCACCGTACGCGGCGGCGGGCACTGCCTGGAGGACTTCGTCTACAACGCGAGCGTGCAGACCGTGCTCGACGTGTCGAAAATGAAGGCCGTCTACTACGACGCCTCCTGCAACGCCGTCGCGGTGGAGTCCGGCGCCACGCTGCTCGACGTGTACGAGGCGCTGTATCAGGCCTGGGGGGTGACCATCCCCGGCGGTATCTGCTATTCCGTCGGCGTCGGCGGGCACGTCAGCGGCGGCGGCTGGGGCATGCTGGTCCGCAGGAACGGCCTGGTCGTCGATCATCTGTACGCGGTGGAAGTGGTGGTGGTCGACGCCCGCGGCAAGGCGAGCACCGTACTGGCCACCCTGGACAAGGACGACCCCCACCGGGAGCTGTGGTGGGCCCACACAGGAGGCGGCGGCGGCAACTTCGGCGTCGTCACCCGCTACCTTTTCCGCTCGCCGGGAGCCGAAGGCGACGACCCGCGCACCCTGCTGCCCAAGCCTCCGGCCGAAGTCCTCTTCAGCGCGGTCTCCTGGCCCTGGAGCGAGATCAGCAGGGACGAGTTCAAACGGCTGGCCCAGAACTACGCCTCCTGGCATGTCGCGCACCTCGACGCCGAAGGCCCTGAGCGCTTCCTGACCAGCTTCCTGCTGCTCAACCACCGGGCCAACGGCCAGATCGGCATGGTCACCCAGGTCGATGCGGAGGCGCCCGGCGCGGAGCAGCTGCTCGAGGACTACCTGGCGCACATGAACAAGGGCATCCGCGTCGAGCGGGGCGCCCTGACGCAGCAGATGGGCGACATCGGACCGATGCCGCAGTTCGCCGCACCGCGCCGGCTGCCGTGGCTGCAGGCCACGCGCTTCGCGGGCACGACCAACCCCCTGCTCAACGACCCGACGCTGCGCGCCGAGTACAAGTCGGCGTACATGCGGGCGGAGTTCCCCCGGGCCCACCTCGCCGCCCTGTACAAGCACCTCACCCGGCCCGACATCGACAGCCCGAACGTGAACGTCCAGCTCACGCCGTTCGGCGGCCGGGTTCACGCGGTGGACCACGACGAGACCGCGTCCCGGCACCGGGGTTCCGCGTTCAAGCTGCTCTGGTCGGCGCAGTGGAACGATCCGGCCGACGACGCCAAGTACGTGGCCTGGGCCAGGGAGAGCTACCGGGAGGTGTACGCGCGAACGGGCGGTGTGCCGGTGCCCAACGCCGTCACCGATGGCTGCTACGTGAACTACCCGGACGCCGATCTGAGCGATTCGCGGTACAACAAGTCCGGCGTGCCCTGGCACGATCTGTACTACAAGGACGCCTACCCGCGGTTGCAGCGGGTCAAGGAGGCCTACGACCCCAGGAACTTCTTCCGGCACCGGCAGTCCGTGGAGCTGCCGTAGCCAAGGCGCCGCATCTCTTCACCGTCGCGCCCGCGTCCGGAACCGCCGGACGCGGGCACGGCAGATGCGCTGGCGGGCCCGTCAGTTCAGGTCCAGGGCCGGGTCTCCGTGGCCGCGCAGACGGGCCGCGACCTCGTGCGGCAGTTCCTCCAGTTCTGCCGTCTGCGCGGGACGGCGCTCACGGTATTCGGGATTGCAGCCCCGGTATCCGAGCAGCCGTGCGACGGGACCCAGGAGAGCGTTGCGTATCCGCTGCAGCGGCCAGGGCGGATCGGCGAACCGCAGCACGTCGGAGAACTCGCGCATGGTGACGGCGCTCTGCAGCAGGCCCGGCCGCCCCTCCTTGTCCGTCCTGCCGTCCTGGGCGAGACCGAAGAGCTGACGGCAGATCAACTGCTCGAAGCGATCTGCCCTGTTGGTCAGTTCCACCACGACGAAGGTCTCCTCGGTGTCGCTGTGGCCGAACCAGCGGTGCACCGTGCCGGGCGGCACGAGAACGCTCTGCCCGAGCGTGTCGAGGATGATGTCCCGGCCTGCGACGTGCACGCGCAGCTGTCCCCGTACGAGAGTGAACCGTTCGTCGCTGAAGGGGTGCGTGTGATACCCGGCGGCGAACCCTCCGGGTTCGACGTACATGTCCATCACCGCGCGTTCGCCCCCCGTCCGGGCAGCCGGGGTTCTGATGACCAGCTTCTCCCGGCACAGGGGGTTGTAGTAGGCCTCGCCCGGGCGAACCGTCATGACTGTCCTCCACTGAAGTCGGCCGACGCGGTCGCTACATACGGGTCCCGCCGCTGACGTCGATGTGCTGACCGGTGATCCACCGTCCGGCGTCGGAGGCGAGGTACGCCACGGCGTCACCGATGTCCTCGGGCTCGCCGACCCGGCCGAAGACGGACTTCGCCGCGGTCTGCGCCCACGCTTGCTCGTCGTCGCGCAACCAGTCGGCGTTGGAGTCCGTGTCCACGTATCCCGGGGCGATCACATTGACCGTGATGCCCCGCGGGCCGAGGACCTTGGCCAGAATGCGGCTGAAACTGTCGAGTGCTCCCTTGGACGCGCCGTAGGCGATGACCTCGGGGAGGCCGAGCCGGGTGACGGCGGAGGAGATGTTGATGACCCGGCCGCCGTCCCGCAGCCGGTCGAGCGCGTGCTGCACGATGAAGAACGGCGCCCGGACGTTCACCGCGATCATCCGGTCGAAGTCGGCGGCGGTCGCGTCCTCGAACTGATCGCGCAGCGCCACCGCGGCGTTGTTCACCAGGATGTCCACCCCGGTGTCCCCGTCGTCGGCGAAGGCGCGCCGGCGCACGTCGAACTCGGCCCAGAACCGCTCGGCGTCGCCCTCCTGGCCCAGCTCGGCGCCGAACGCGAAGGCCCGGCCTCCCGCCTTCTCGATGGTCTCGACCACGTCGTCCGCGGCCTCGGAATTGGTCGCGTAGTGGACCGCCACCAACGCCCCGCGGGCCGCGAGGCGTTCGGCGATGCCACGGCCGATGCTGCGGCTGCTCCCGGTCACGACTGCGGTCCGGCCCGTCAGCGTATCCATACGAGGTCTCCTCTCACGTCGATGAGTTGCCCGGGCCCAGGGGGCCGGGACGGCCGATCCGGCGCGGGACAGCACAATGTGGTGAGCCTCCGTACAGGCGAGGCCCACCACATGCTGTGCGTCACTGATCCCGCACCACGGGGATCACATGCCCTTGAGGAATCCGCCGTCGACGGAGAAGTCCGCGCCGTGCGTGCTCGCCGAGCGCGGGGAAGCGAGCAGCATGATCACGTCGGCGACCTCTTCCGGCGAGACGAGCCGCTTGGTGACCAGGTTCATCATCTCCGGCGCGACGTTCTCCATCACGTTGTCGCGGTCCGTGCCCGCCATGCCGGCGATCACATCGGCCGCGCCGCCCTCGTCGGTCCACCAGGCCGTGAGGACCGGCCCGGGGGAGACCGTGTTCACCCGGATTCCCCGGGGACCGAACTCCTCGGACAGCACCTTGGTGAGGTTGGTCAGGCCCGCCTTCGCCGCCCCGTACTCGGGGTTGGCGGGCGCGGGCTGCCGCGCCAGGCCCGTCGAGACGTTGATGATCGACCCTCCGCCCTGCTCCAGCATCCGGGGTATCGCGGCGCGGATCGCCCGTACGACGGCGAAGAGGTTGAACTCGAAGATCGCCCGCCATTCGGCGTCGTCGGCGTCGAAGAAGCCGGCACGGGGCAGCGTGACACCGGGCGGCGGCCCGCCGGCGTTGTTCACCAGGATGTCGAGCCGGCCGAATTCCGCGACGGCGCGCTCCACCATGTGGGCGGGCGCCTCGGGCTCCATCAAGTCGACCGGTACATGGAGCAGGTTCGGGTTCGCGAGCTCCTTGAGCGCGGGGCTGACATTGCGCGAGGCGGCGATCACGCGGGCGCCCTCGGCGAGCAGCGAGCGGGTGACGGCCAGGCCGATGCCCTTCGATGCGCCGGTGACGACGGCGACACGGTCGGAAAGCTGCAGGTCCATGAATGTCCTTCTCGTGGTCGGGCTCGTGCCCGGGGGATCCGGGCGCAATGGTCCGTTGCGCTCTTATCTGGAACACCACCCGTCCGCGGCGGGTTGCATCGGCCGGGTCCGGGGCGCCGTACGGCACTCGGCCTGGCTTCCGGCGGCCTTCAAGGCGGCGAGTGGCGAGCCGTCACCCGCGCGGTGAGGGAAGCGTGGCCCGCGGCGCTGCCGTGGCCAGGGGCAGCAGGTAATCGGGCAGATGCAGCGAGAGGAGGTAGTCGGCGGAGGAGGAGCGTGGCGGTTCGAGCCGGGGGTGGCCCGAGAGAATGTCGCAGTGCAACCGCTGCAGACGCCGGGAAGGGCCGGTGCCGAGTTCCTCGCGCAGCACGCGTCGCAGTTGGTGGTAAGCGGAGAGTGCGTCGGCCTGCCGTCCCGAGCGGTACAGGGCGAGCATCAGCTGGGCGGTGAGCCGTTCGTCGGTGGGATGCAGATGGGCCAGGGCACTGAGTTCGCCGAGCAGTTCCTGGTGGCGGCCCAGGCGCAGGTCGGCTCCGATGCGCCGGACGAGCGCGTCGAGCCGGTCGCGCTCCACGACCTCGATCGCCGCGCGCAGCAGCGGACCGGTGGGCACGTCGACCAGGATCTGGCCGCGCCACATCTTCTCCGCCGCGCGGGACCGGCGGACCACCAGCTCCGGGTCCCCGTCCGGGATGCTGCGGGCGAGGCGTATCCGCTCCTCGTAGACGTCGAGATCCAGCTCTCCGTTGTCGACCCGGAGCACATAACCCTGGTCACGGGTCATCAGGCGCTCGGGGGACGGCGGTCCACCCGGCCCGTCGTGCAGGGTGCGGCGCAGCTGCATCACGTAGGTGTGCACGGCGGCGACAGCACGGGGCGGCGGGCTGTACTCCCACAGCTCTTCGATGAGCTGTGCCACGGAGACGACCTGGTTGGCGTTGAGCAGGAGGAGCGCCAGCATCTGCCGTTGTTTCGGCGCGGTCGGCGCCCGGTCGGTATCCCCGTCGAGGACGGAGATCGGGCCTAGCACACTGAATTGCACAATAACCCCCGTTGATTCTTGTGCGGTGGTGCGGTGGTGCGGCGGGAGGTCGTCCCGGATGGCCGCACAGTGAAGGCATCCCTGCCGATGCGGTACGACGCCCGCGGTCAACTCCTCGGCTACGGACACACCTTAGGCAGTGCTCGGCTCCTTCTGGTTCCGTCGATGGGGCATTCACAGAATCGATCGAAGCCATCACCGGAACTGACCCCCCGTCACCTGTCCGAGCAGGGCCGAGGGTTGGGCGGGGGGCCGATTCCCGCGCCAGGCTATGTACTGGTCGGGCCGTACGAGGACCAGATCCCGCCCGTACAACTGTCGCGCGGCGGGGTCGGGGACCTCGACCTCGGTGAGCGGCACACCTCGTGCACGCGCCGCGGCCGTCAGGGCCCCCGCGTCGGCGGGTGCGCCGGAGCCGAGTCTGAGCAGGGTGAATCCTGGGCCCAGGTGGTCGAAGAGCGAATCGCCCGGGCCGCGGAGTTCGTGCAGCCACAGGTGCGGAGCCCGGCCCCCGGGTACGCCGGAGGGGGCGTAGGTGGTGAACGCGTCGGGCGGCGGGGAGTCCCGGCCCGGGGCGATGACCGGTGAGGTGTCGTAGCGCGCACCGAGCTGGACCCCGAGGGTGTCCAGGGTGAGACGCCCGTACTCGGCAAGGCGAGTGCCCGTCCTGGTACGGGCGATGTGGCCCGCCGACGTGTCGTCCTCCAGTTCGGCAGGCCGGTCGATGCTGCCCAGACCGATGTTGAGGTCCCGTGCCGCCCGTGTGTTGCGCACCGCCACCGGACGGCGCTCGGCCTCGTAGGACGCGAGCAGCCGCGGCCCGGCCCAGCCCTGGACCGCGGCGGCGAGCTTCCAGGCGAGGTTGGCGGCGTCGTCGACGCCGGTGTTCATGCCGAAGCCTCCGTTGGGGGTGAACAGGTGTGCCGCGTCACCGGCCAGGAAGACGCGCGCCGTGGCGAACCGGTCGGCGACCAGGGCCGCCCCTGGCGTCCAGGCGCGATGGCTGACCACGCCGACGTCCAGGGGCGCGCCGGCCGCCCGTCGGACCAGGCCGACCAGGTCGGCGTCGGTGGCGGTGTCCGGATTCAGGGAGCTGGAGAGCAGGAAGAACTCGTCACCGCCGTCCAGGGCGATGAGATTGAGCGCGAGTTCGCTGTTGAAGACCCAGTTGCTCCAGGCGGCACGGTGTCCCAGGAGGCCGCGCAGGCCGGGGACGCGCAGGTGGGCCGCGCCCGCCCGGCGGCCCAGGACGTCCTGCGCCAGCGAGCCGTCGCCGCTGTAGGTGACACCGAGACAGCGGCGCACGAAGCTGCGTCCGCCGTCGCAGCCCACCGCGTACCGCGCCCGCCAGGTATGGCTGCGGCGCGCGCTGAGCGAGGTCAGCTCCACATGGCCGGGGTGCTCGGCGAGCCGGGTGACGTGGTGCCCGTAGCGAAGCGTGATGCGGGGCCGGGTGCGGGCGTGCTCGAACAGCAGGCGCTCGACGTACATCTGGTTGGCGCGGTGCATCGGCTCGGGCACCTGATCGGTCGGCTCCGCGGCCGCGACGCGGCGGCGCACCTCGGCGGGGCCCGGCCAGGGAAGCGCGGCGAGTTCGTGCCCGCCGTAGCGCACGGAGAAGGAGATCCCCGCGTCATGATGGGCCGGCAGCCCCAGGGAGCGCACCCGCTCGGCGAGGCCGAGGCGGCGGTAGTGCTCCATGGTGCGGGCGTTGTGCGTGGAGCCGCGAGGCTCGGCGGGCACCGCGTCCGCGGTCTCGAGTACCACCGAGCGCACACCGTGGTGGTCGAGGAGGAGGGCGAGCATCAGCCCGACCGGGCCGCCTCCGACCACGACGACCGGTGCGTACGGTGAGCGCTCCATGCCGGCGGCCTCCAGCTCTCCTCGGTGCGCGGAAGCGCGGCTCGCACTCCGGCGGCTGCTGTCGCGGCGTTCTCCCCCGCGTGAGGCATCGTTACAGCACCGGCTGAAGAACAGGTCCAGACGGACCCTGCGGCAGCGCCGCGGGGTTTCGCGAGACATCTCCAGACGTCTTTTAGCAGCGCCTTGCAGACTGCAGGCCGGACCGGGACGCGATTTCTTCGGCGCCCGATCTCTCTTCGAGGCGCACGAATTCATCGAAGATTCCCACCCTCAATCGGCGCAGCACCGCGGAGTGCGAGGTATTCCCATGTTCCTGTTCGGCACGCACCGTTCCGTCGCACAACGCCTGCGTCTTACGGCCGACCGCGGACTGGGCGCCGGGAACTTCTTCTGGCATGCCTGGCGGGTGGCGAGAGACCGTGATCGGCCGCTGCTGTTCCACCCGGACGTGAATGCCGCGTCCTGGGACGAGGAGGAACTCACCGGGCTTTCCCTCAACGACATCAGGATCAAGGTGATCCGCTACGCCCACTGGTACCGCGAGCAGGGCGTGTCCTCCTCCTCGCACGTCGGCGTCTACACCGGGCACGGCCTGTTCGGCCTGCTGCACCACATCGCGATCACGAGCCTGGGCGCGGCGGCCGTGCACTGCAATCCGCGGATGGCCCCCACGACGGCCGCGGAGTACTTCCTGCGGACCGGGACCACGCTGGTGGTCGGCGACGACTTCCTGCTGCACGCGTGCGGCAACGCGTGGCAGGCCGAACGCGACGGCGGGCGTGCGGACTTGACCGCACCCCGCACCCAGGACATCCATGCCCTGGACACGGCCGCCGTCAGGCCTCCGGGGCGGCTGGCGGGCTTTCCGTACCGGCACACGGCCGAAGAGCTGGTGATGATCTCCCACTCGTCGGGGACCACAGGGCGCCCCAAGGCCCCGGTGTTCGGGCACCGCTCCTTCTTCGTCGGCAAGCGCGAGCGGCTGTGGACCTTCCCGTCACGGCGCTTCGACCGGCTGCTGACCGCGTTGCCGCACAGCCACTCCGCCGGTATCAGCTACCTGAGCATGGCCCTGCTGCTCGGCATCCCCACGCTGATCCTGGACGGTGCCGACGGGGAACGTCTCACCCGGGCCGTGAACAGCTTCCGGCCCACCATGGTGCTCGGCTTCCCGCTGACCCTCGCCGAGGTGGACCCCGCCCGGATCCTTCCCGAGGCCGCCGCGTCCCTCCACACCTGGAACGGCATGGGCGACGCCTCCCACGAGCGGCACATCCGGCCGCTGGTGGAACGGGGCCGGCGCGAACAAGGGGGCCCCGGCACGCAGTACTTGGACGGCCTGGGCTCCTCGGAAATGGGCATGGTGCTGTTCAAGCAGTCCCACACCGCCGACTCCGCACGGTACGGGCGGCTCATCGGCCGGCCCGCGCGAGTGGTGCGCAGGGCCGCGGTCCTGAGCGAGACCGGCGAGGAACTGCCGCCCGGCCGGGCCGGCCGGCTGGGGGTGCGCGCGCCGAGTGTCACCCCCGGCTACTGGGACGACCCCGACCTGAGCCAGGAGTCCCTGGTCAACGGGTACTTCCTGACCGGCGACATCGTCCGCAGGGACGCCGCGGGGAACTGGTTCCACCTGGACCGCACCCCGGACGTGATCAAGTCCGCCACGGGCGAGGTCTACAGCCTGCCGCTCGAAGAGGTCGTGCTGCTGGCCACCGGGGCGCTGGACGCCGCGGTCATCGCCGTGGACGACCCCGCGGCCTGTGGCACCTCGTGCCCGGCCGCGGTGGTGTTCCACGGCGACGGCGCCGAGCGGTCGGCGGCCGGCCTGCTCTTCGCCTGCAACCAGGCCTTGGACCACGCAGGGCTGCCCCGGCTGCGCGCGCTGGTGGTGGCCGCGGAGCGCGCGGAGCTGCCGGTGGGCGTGACCGGAAAGGTCCTCAAGCGCCAACTGCGCGAGCGCCACCGCCACTTGCTCGGCGAGCCGCAGACGGACCGGGTCGCCGTCACCGGCACGGCCGGTACCTACCAGCACACCGAGCGCCCGGCCGGATGACCACCGCCACCCGCTCCCCAGACCGCCGCATCGCCCCCACCCAACGCAGGAAGGTCCCCTCCATGGTCGACCAGAGCGCCGCGCGCCGCGTCGTGGACATCATCACCGGCACCTGGCAGGCACAGTCCCTGTACGCGGCGGTCGCGCTCGGCCTGCCCGACCATGTCGCGGCCGGGCACGACACGGACGGCTCCCTTGCCGCGGCTACCGGGGCCGATCACGACGGCATCGTCCGTCTGATGCGGCTGCTGACCGCCATGGGGGTCTTCATCCGCACGGACACGCGGGGGTACCGCACCACCGAGGTGGGCGAACTGCTGTGCGGAGAGTGGTCGATGCGGGACCTGGTCCGCCTCTACGGCGAGGAGTTCCACCGCGCCTGGGGGGCGGCGCCCGAGGCGATACGGACCGGTACCTCCGGTTTCGAGCACACCTTCGGCCTCACCCTGCACGGCTACCTGCGCGACACCCCGCAGGCCGGTGCCAAGTTCCAGCGCGCCATGAACGTCGGCAACGTCTTCTTTCCCGACGTCCTGGACGCCTTCGACTTCACCGGCCGGCGCACCGTGGTCGACGTCGCGGGAGGCAGCGGCATGCTGCTCGCCACAGTTCTGCGGGCCCACCCGGGCCTTCGGGGCGTGCTGTTCGACCTGCCGCACATGCTCCCGGTCGCCACCGAGTACCTGCGCGGCGCCCTCGACGAGCGCACGTACGAGGTGCGCGGCGGGGACGTGTTCCAAGGGGTCCCGGCCGGCGCCGATGTGTATCTGCTCTCCCGTGTCCTGCAGGACTGGGCCGACGACCGGTGCGTGCGGCTGCTGTCGAACATCCGCGAGGCGATGACGGCTTCCTCCCGGCTGCTGATCCTCGAACGGGTCGTCCCCGAGGACGGGCAGCACCTGCTGCCGCTGCTGTGGGACCTGCATCTGCTCATGACCGCGGGCGGCCGCGAGCGCACCCGCACCGGATATCACGACGTGCTGACCACCGCCGGACTTCGGGTGGAATCCGAACACCCACTGGCCCTGGAGACCACGTTGCTCATCTGCGCCCCGGCAGGAGCGGCCGGCCGGCGCCCCCTTGAGACGTAATCGGAGAACCGGATGAGCAGTGAGGATCTCGTGGTGTGCATCGTCGGGGCCGGGCCCCGGGGACTGTCGGTCCTGGAACGCCTCTGCGCCAACGAGCGGAACGCCGCTTCGGACCGGGCGGTCACCGTCCATGTGGTGGACCCCGCCCGGCCCGGCGCCGGACGGGTCTGGCGCACCGGCCAGTCGCCGCACCTGCTGATGAACACCGTGGCCTGCCAGGTGTCCGTCTACACGGACGCCAGTGTGGAGATGAAGGGGCCGGTCGAGGAGGGCCCCAGCCTGTACGAATGGGCGAAGGCCACGGCCGCGGCAGAGCAGGACCCGGCCGACAGCGCCGCCCTGAGGTTCGCGGCCGAAGCGCGGCGACTGGGACCCGACTCCTATCCCAGCCGCGCCCTGTACGGCCGCTACTTGGAGGACGCCTTCGACCGGGTCACAGCCCTGGCGCCGGACCATGTCACGGTGCACACGCACCGGGTACGGGCCGTCGCCCTGGACGACGCACCCGTCGGTGGCGGGCAGGTGCTGACGCTCGCGGACGGCACCCGGCTGGCCGGTCTCGACGCCGTGGTCCTCGCCCAGGGCCATGTGGCGGCCAAGGCCACCGCACCCGAGGAATACCTGCACGGGGAGGCTCGGGAACAGGGGCTGAGGCATATCCTGCCGGCCAACCCGGCCGATGTGGACCTGTCGGCCGTCCGGCCCGGCGAAGCGGTCCTGCTGCGCGGTCTCGGGCTGAACTTCTTCGATCACATGGCGCTGCTCACCGTCGGTCGCGGCGGCCGCTTCGAGCACACCGACGCAGGGCTCGCCTACCGGCCGTCGGGACACGAGCCCCTGTTGTACGCGGGCTCACGGCGCGGCATCCCCTACCACTCGCGCGGCGAGAACGAGAAGGGAGCCCATGGCCGCCATCAGCCGCGGCTGCTGACCGCCGCGGCGGTCGCCGCCCTGCGTGCGCGGTCCGCGGAGGGCGAACGCCTGCGCTTCGGCACCGACTTGTGGCCGTTGGTCGCCAAGGAGGTCGAGACGGTCTACTACGACGCCCTGCTGGCCCAGCTCGGCCGGGAGCCCGAGCGCGCCGCCTTCACCGAACGCTATCTCGCGGCGCCGGCGGGCGACGCAGAGCAGCACCTGCTCGACGCGTTCGGCGTCGCACCCGAGCTGCGCTGGAGCTGGCAGCGGATCTCCTGGCCGTACGGCAGCCGGGTCTTCGCCGACCGCGACGCGTTCCGCACCTGGCTCCTGGAGTACTTGGCCGAGGACGTACGGCAGGCGCGGACCGGGAATGTGAACGGCCCGCTCAAGGCCGCCCTCGACGTCCTGCGCGATCTGCGCAACGAGATACGGATCGTGGTGGACCACGGGGGCCTGGAGGGCGACTCCTACCGTGACGACCTGCAGAACTGGTACACGCCGCTCAACGCCTTCCTCTCCATCGGCCCGCCCCTGTCGCGTATCGAGGAGATGATCGCCCTCGTCGAGGCGGGGGTCCTCGACCTGGTCGGCCCGGGCATGAGTGTGCGGATCGATCCGGGTGAGGGGCCCGGTTCACCTCCCGCCTTCGTCGCGGCCTCGGAGCGCGTGGGCGGCGCACCCGTGCGGGCGACCACGCTGATCGAGGCCCGGCTGCCCGAGCCGGACGTACGGCGTACCGCCGATCCGCTCCTGGCCCATCTGCTGGCCACCGGACAGGGCCGCCCCTACCTCATCCCCGGCATGTGCGGCACCAGCCACGAGACCGGCGGCCTGGCGGTCACCGAACGCCCTTACCACGTGGTGGACACCACCGGCCGCGCGCATCCCCGGCGCTTCGCCTACGGGGTGCCCACCGAAGCCGTGCACTGGGTCACCGCGGCCGGCATCCGACCGGGCGTCAACTCGGTGACGCTGGGCGACGCCGACGCGATCGCCCGTGCCGTGCTGACCCTGTCGCCCACGGGGCCCGAGCGGCATGCCCCGCCGGCGGCGTACACCGCGGCGCTGCCGAGCATCGGACACAGGGTGTGACGAGGGTGAGCCCCGGTGGCCGATGTGGGCCTGGTCGTGGCCCTGCGCGAGGTGGTGGCCAGGAGCGATCCGGCCGCGGCCGCGTATGTGCATCGCGGCTCCACGAGCCAGGACGTCGTCGACACCGGCGCCATGCTGGTGGCACAGCGGGCGCTGCGGGCCGTCCGCGCCGATCTGGACCGCGTGGCGCGGGCCCTCGGCCGTCTCGCGGCCGAGCACCGTGATACGCCGATGGCCGGCCGGACGCTCACGCTGCACGCCGTACCGACGACGTTCGGGCTCAAGGCCGCGTCGTGGCGGTCCCTCGTCCTGGACGCCTCCGAGCGTGTGGGCCGGGTGCTCGCAACAGGCCTGCCGGTGTCGCTCGGCGGTGCGGCCGGAACGCTGGCCGGCTATCTCGCGTACGCGGCGGGGGACGGCGAGGCCGAGCCCGACCCCGCGACCTACTCCGATCGGCTCGTCGGCGCGTTCGCCGAGGAGACGGGCCTGGCCCGGCCGGTGCTGCCCTGGCATGCCCTGCGTACACCGATCGCCGACCTCGGCTCCGCGCTCGCCTTCACCACCGGAGCCCTCGGCAAGATCGCCGTCGATGTGCAGTTTCTGACCCGCACCGAGGTCGGCGAGGTGACCGAGCCGACGGCGGCGGGCCGCGGCAGTTCCTCGGCCATGCCGCACAAACGCAACCCGGTCCTCGCCACCTTGATCCGCAGCGCGGCCCCGCAAGTGCCCGCTCTCTGCGCGGCCTTGAACCAGCTGCTCGTCTGCGAGGACGAACGCTCCGCAGGGGCCTGGCACGCGGAGTGGCAACTGCTGCGCGAGTGCCTGTGGCTCGTGGGCGGCGCGGCCCACACGGCGGTCGAACTCGCCGAGGGCCTGCGGGTCGAGCCACGGCGCATGCGCGCCAATCTGGACCTGACTGCCGGTCAGGTGGTGACGGAGCGTGTCGCGGCGGCGTTGGCTCCGCTTTTCGGCCCGGCCCGGGCCAAAGAGCTGCTCTCGCAGGCGGTCGGCACCGCCGCCCGCACCGGCCGCCCGCTGGCCGCCGTGCTCGGCGCCCATCCGGACCTGTCGGGTCACTTCCAGGACGGCGAACTGGAGGCCTTGCTGGACCCCGCCGGGTACCCCGGTGCGGCGGGCGCTCTGGTGGACCGTGCACTGCAAAGGCACCCGCGACCTGCGCCTCCCCGGCCGAAATCGCTCCGGTGAATATTCGCGCTTATCGCTGTGATTGCAAATCGCAATAGAATTGACGGGCAAAAATCCCCCGTTATAGCATAAGGTGGAAGGATCGCTGTATCCAGGGCAGTACGGGGGAGTAATGCGCATTGGAGTCCTTGGTTCATTAATGGTGTCCGACGGGGGAATGAACTTCGTGCCGAGCGCGCCCAAGCCTCGGCAGCTCCTCGCCTTTCTCGCACTCAACGCCAACCGTATGGTGCGTTCCAGCGAGTGCATCACCGAATTGTGGGGGGACCGCCCGCCAAAAAGTGCCATGTCCACGCTACAGACGTACGTTCTGCATATTCGGCAAGTGCTGCGCAGGGTTCCGGGCGAGGACCACAGCCGCATTCTCGTGACCCGGAGCTACGGATATCAGCTCACCGCCACACCGGGCGCCTTCGACCGGGAGCACTTCGAGACCCTGGCGCGACGTGGCCGTCACGCGCTCCGGGTAGGGGACTTCCTCAGGGCCTCCGAGCTGTTCGGCGGAGCTCTCGCGCAATGGCGCGGACCCGCACTCGCGGACGTACTCCCGGGCGCTCTCGGCGCAGCGCATCTGCTGAACCTCGAGGAAACCCGAAAGACCGTGCTCGAGCAGCGGATCGAGGCGGACCTGGTGCTGGGAAGGCACCGCGAGGTGCTGGACGAAGTGACCGTTCACGCCTGCCTGAACCCCACCCACGAGAACCTCCACGCACAGCTCATGGTCGCGCTGTACCAGTGCGGTGAGCGGTCCAAGGCCCTCGCGGTCTACGCCAGGTTGCGTCACATCCTGGGGGACTCCCTGGGACTTGAACCCACGCCCCGCATGCAGCGCCTGTACCGGGCGATCAAGACAGGCGCCGCCCTGCCCGGTCCTCCGGCCGTGCCCCAGCGGGTGCGGTGACCCGTACCGGCACGGGCCCGGCACCCCACCTTTCGGCAACCCTTTTCACCGGGGCGGTGTTTCCTCAGTGATGGACGACGCGGCCGAGCAACTGACTGGTCTCCTGGCGACGGATCTGGACGACGGCTTCACCGAGCTGGTCCGGGTGCACGCCGGGGCGGTGCACGCGTTCCTGCTGCGAGTGTCGGGCTCACCGACCGAGGCCGACGACCTGGGGCAGGACACCTTTGTGCGGGCCTATACGGCGCTTCAGGGGTACTCCCCGCAGCGGCGCGGGGAACTGCGTCCGCGGGCCTGGCTGATGACGATCGCCGCCAACGTCTGGCGCAATCATGTGCGCACGGGCGTACGGCGACCGGTCTCCGCCATGCGCGTGGAGGACTCGCAGGACCGCTGGCCCGACGCGCGACCCGGTCCTGAGGAGCGGGCCACGATGACCGATGACCGCGACCTGCTGGTGGCGGCGCTGGCGGAACTTCCGGAAAAGCACCGGACAGCGGTCGTGCTGCGGCATGTGGTCGGCATGAGCTATGCCGAGGTCGCGGAGGTGCAAGGCTGTCCTGTAGGCACCGCCAAGGCGCAGGTGTCCCGGGGGGTCGGACACCTGCGCCGGCTGCTGGCACCGGAAAATGCAGTGCTGAGGGAGGTGTCGAGATGAACCGGGACGATGTGGAATCGCCGCTCCCGCGCGAAGGGCCCGCAGCGGAACTGCCCGCGCTGGCGGGGCTGTCCGCCACGGACGCGCCGGCGGGTTTTGCGCTACGGGTACTGCAGCGCACGGGGATTCCGCCACAGCGCTACGACACGTACGTACGGATGGAATCGGCGGCGGGCGGCCTGTACGTCGCCTTCGGACCGCAGGCCGTGACCGGAGCCGCGCTCGCCGTTGCGGAACTGAGGCCTCAGGCCTTCGAGGAGCTGCACCGCTCCCGCACGGGCCGGTCCGCGATTCCCGCCCTCAAGCCGTTCCGCGGCCTGAGGACGGCGCTGCGCACGGGGCGCGGCAAGCACCTGCCCCTCTCCCTGCCGATGCTGTCGCAGCGGGAACGCGCCGTGCTCGACGCGGTACGCGAGATTCCGCCCGGGCAGCTGCGCCCGGTCACCTGGCTCGCCCGGGAGTCGGACCAGGACGTCACGGATGTCGTCGAGGCGCTGTCCCGCAACCCGCTGCCGGTATTGATCCCCTGCCACCGGGCGACGTACGACAGCGGAACACCGTGCGACGTCGGCTACCCGAGCGGGGTGGGCGCAGCGCTGCGCAAGGCGGAAGGCATCGACATGCAGGAGGTTCAGGAGTTCGCACGCAGCGGCGCTCTGTTCCTCGGCAGCGACACCACCGGCATCTACTGCCACCCGACCTGTGCCCACGCACGGCGCATCACCGCGCCCCACCGGGTCTCCTTCCGTACGGCGCACGATGCGCGCAGCGCCGGCTACCGGGCCTGCAAGACCTGCCGGCCGATCACCGCATGACCCGTACCGCCCCCAGGAGTTCACCATGAGCGACGCCCACCGCAGCGCCGGCGACGGGAAGGCCGTGGCCCTGACCGCCGTGCCGACCGCCGTGGGCCCCATGACCCTCGCCGTCACCGAACAGGCCCTGGTCCACTGCGGATTCGACACACCCGCAGCGGTCCGAGCGCGCCTGTTGCGCGCCGGACTCGACACGGCACGCACCGACACCCCCTCGCCGGCACAGGCCGCGCTCCTGAGCGAGACCCGCGTCCAACTGGCCGCCTACCTCTCGGGCGAACGCTGCTCCTTCTCCCTCCCGCTGGACCTGTGCCTCACGACCCCATTCGCCAAGAAGACCGTCCTGGCCCTGGAAAGCGTCGCCCCCTACGGGCACACCACGACCTACGGACAACTCGCCAAGGCTCTGTCCCACCCCCGGGCAGCCCGAGCCGTGGGCCTCGCCCTGGCCACCAACCCGCTGTGCGTCGTCTTACCCTGCCACCGCGTCATCACCTCCACGGGCCGCCCGTCAGGCTATGCGGGCGGCCTGCCCGCCAAGCACTTCCTGCTCGAACTGGAGGCGTCGGCCGCCCGCTGACCGGGTGTTGTGCAGGAGCTCGGCGCAGTTGCAGCGCTTCAGGGCGGGGCGTCCGGTCCCTGGGCTTCGCGGCAGGCCGGGGAGGCGGTGCCTTGACGGGCGCGGACGGGCGTGAGCCGTACCCGAGTGACCGGCCGGGGCGACGCCCGGGAGTTGACCCGGCCGGTCCGCTGTCGGCCGGGGCAGCAGCTATGCCCGCCCCGGCTGCTGCGCACCCGTCGAGGGAGGACCCTTCGGCCGAGCGGGCCGAATCGCCTCCTGTACGTGAGCGCCATGGGCCGGGCCGGGGGTGTTCGCGGTGTCGGTGGTGTGGGGGTGTGGAGTGAGAGCGAAGACTCGGATGTCTCGCCGGCTGTAGTGGGCGTAGTCGTCGAAGCAGGGCATCCAGGTGAGGATGTGGGTCCGGACCGCTTGTTGTTCTTGGGCGGTCAGCAGGTGTGCCCGCACCGGCAGGGCCGTGCCGTGCCAGTCGACCGAGGCGTGCGGGTCGCGGAGCAAGTGGTAGGACCAGGCGGGGTGCCGAGGCCGGCCGAAGTTGGTTGCCATGACGATGAAGGTGCCTGATGGAGTCTGGCCGGCCAGGAGAGGAGTACGGCAGGCAGTGCCGTCGCTGCGGGTGGTGTGGAGCATCAGGACGGGGACCAGCAGACGGCTGGGCATCCATCTGCCGTTGGTCCAGCGGTGGACCTGACGGTCCAGGCGGGGCAGCAGACGCGGCCCCCAACGGCGCAAGAGCCAGCTGTTGCCCACCCTGCGCAGGTATCGCTGCCGGCGGCTGGCGGGCCGGATCGCGGCCGGACGCGGTGGTGTCACGGGCGTTGGTCCCATCGGGTGGACCGCCCCGAGGAGGGGAAGGCGTGGTCGGTGAGCTGTTGGGACAGCCGCCACAGTCGCTCGACGGCACCGGCGTCACGCGCCCTGCGCGCAGCGCGTACGCGCACGGGGGGACCGGACCATTCCCACCGCCCGCCCGGGCCGAGGAATTCGCCGCTGGCGACATGCGGGTCTGTCGCTGCTCGCACCAGTGGCCAGGCCGCCTGCGAAGGAGAGTGCCATCGTGCCTGCGCCCACTCCAGCAGCCGTGCCTCGACGTGCCGGCCGTCGGCGTGCAACGCGTTGGAGCCGAGGGTGGTGTTGACCAGGCCGGGATGGGCAGCAATCGCGCGCAGCGGCAGCCCGCGGGTTCGCGCCCACGTTGCGAGTCCCTGGGTGAACAGCAGGTTCGCCAGTTTGGAGTCGCAGTAGGCCGGCCATCGGTGATGGCGCCGGGGCAGGTGCGGACGGCTGGTGCGGCATCGGCCCAGCCAGTGCAGGAGGGAGGAGACGTTCACCACCCGCGGCTGGGGTGCGTTCAGCAGGGCGGGCAGCAGGTGGCCGGTCAGAGCGAAATGACCGAGGTGGTTCACGGCGAAGTGCATCTCGTAGCCGGCCGAGGAGCGGGTGGGCGCGAGCGCCGCCACCCCGGCGTTGTTGACCAACACATCCAGCCGTCCTTCAGTACGGTCCGAGATCTGTTCGGCGGCCTCGCGGACCTGGTCTAGCTCGGCCAAGTCGCAGGCGACGCTGTCCACCCGAGCTGCCACGACGCGGCGGCGCACTGCTTCAGCCGCCGCATGTCCTTGCGCGGAAGAGGGACAGAGGGTGATCACGCGTGCGCCGTGCCGGGCCAGTTGCTCGGCCACCGCGGCGCCGATGCCGCGGGAGGAACCCGTGACCACTGCTGTGTGCTCGGAAAGGTCGGCCACCTCTGCCGGTGTCCACGCGTCATGTTCCGCTCGCCAGCGCCGCCACGGCCCGGGAAGGTCGGCACCGCCGTATCCCGTCACCGCAGGCACACGCTTCTCGCCGCCGTCCCTCACGCTTGGTGCAACGACCGTCTGCCGGGCAAGGAACGGTCCGCATGACGTTGACGGCGCCCTTGATGTCGGCGATGCGGCGCCCGGTCCCGCCGCGGGGCCGGCCCCGCCGACGCGACAGAGCAGTTCCCCGCCCTTCCCCTGCCGTCGGCGAGCGATGCCTGCCGGCGCGAGCGGTGACAGGCATCGACGACCTCCACTCTTCGGCCCGTCCGCGGGTCTCAGTGCGATGTGCGGGCGCAGGCACCCCGCTTGTCAGGCCGTGTCCTGCTCAGGTTGTACTCGAGTCGGCGCGCAGGCACGGGTCGGCTGACGACGAGGCCGTGACGAACTGGTTGTAGTGGCGGGTGCGGAGGCAGAAGGTGAGCAGGGCCAGAAGGCTGGTGGCCGCGAACCAGCACAGAGCCAGGGCCGCGCAGGCGAAGGAGGCCGTGTGCGTGAAGGCGGCGGCCAGGGCCGTCTGCGCGGGTCCGTACAGCGGCAGGGCACTCAGAAAGGCCTGGTCCCCGGCCGGGTTCGAAACCGGGCTCTGCATGCCGACATCGATCAGCGTGGCCATCACCACGACGAAGAACCCTTCCAGTTCGTTACGCAGCAGGTAGCCGACCATGATGCCCAGACCTCCGTAGGCCAAGACGGCCGCTGCCAGGGCGGCGGCCACTGCCCCCGGTTGGGCCAGCGGCCAGGACAGCCGCAGCAGGCCGAGGGTGTAACAGGTGAGCAGCACCGTGACGACGAGGAGGGCACCGAGTTTGGCGGCCAGCAACTGCAGCCGGGGGTAGCCCGCCAGCACCAGGCGCAGGTCCATGTCCCGGGCGCTGAAGGTGGCCATGAACATCATGAATCCGGCGATCACCGTGACCGCGTGCAAGGAGCTGGAGACCTGGATGGTGCGGTTCATCGACGCGACCACGTCGATGCCGAGCGCGCTGCTGTTGAAGGTGATGTCCTTGTTGAGAGCGGTGACCCGGACCAGGTAGATCCAAGTCGGGATGAACAAGGCAATCATGGCCATTGCGAGACGGTTGCGCAGGTGGCCGGTCAGCGTGAAACCGAAGGCCACCGTGAACGCCGTCCACCGATGCCTCATCGCGGCGCTCCCTCCTCGTGCAGGCGACCGTCACGCAAGTGGTGGACGGTGTCGAAGTGCTCCAGGTCGTGCAGCAGATGGGAAACCACCACCACCGAGCGTCCTTGGCCGCGCAACCGCCCTGCCAACTGCCAGAATCGCTGGTGCGTGTCCCAGTCGAAGCCCTGGTACGGCTCATCGAGCACCAGCAACGGCGGATCGTGCATGAGCGCCAACGTCAGGTTGAGCTTCTGCCGGGTGCCGCCACTGAGCTCGCCCGCCCGGGTGCGCCGCTCGCCGCCGAACCCGAGCAGCTCCATCAACTCCAAGGCATGATCCAACCGGGGCAGCCGGTAGGCGACCTGGAACAGCCTCAGATGCTGAGCGACCGTGAGCGTGTCATTGACCACTGCCTGTTGCGGGCAGTACCCCAGCGCGCTGAAACGCTGCACGGAGCCGCAGTCGGGCATCAGCTGTCCCACCGCGATACGCAGCAGCGTGCTCTTGCCCGAGCCGTTCTCGCCCACCACACCAGCGAGCATGCCGGCCGAGACCGTCAGGTCGGCGCCGCGCAGCACCGTCCGCCGGCCGTACGCCTTGTGCACGGCCCTGATGCGCAGCCGCGTCTTTGGTGCCATCTCGTTCCACCCCTCGTCACCCACCGCACCATCACCGTCCGCTCGGACCAACGGGCGCAGGCGGCACGCAGACACGCCGGATCGGCGTCTGCCCGGATAGGGGGATCCGTCCGGTAGGCGGGCCGTCGTGCACCCTGCGGCACGGCACCCCGGGCC